>JBCBCG010000135.1:0-12109 GCA_038530925.1 Pseudomonadota bacterium | reverse complement strand
GCCGCGCATCGGGCGAGCCGGCGGGCTTATTTGTCGGGAACCTGCAATCCGCCGCGGGAGGGCGCCTGCAGATCGATGCGCAGCGCGCTGCGGCCGAGCCGGCGACGCGAAGCGCCGCTGCGCTCGCTGTCGCGGCTCCTGAGATCCGCGTCATAGACCGGCGAGGCCGGCGCTTCAGCCGCCGGCGCGGGCGGCGGCGGCGGGGCCGGCGGCGCCTTTGGTTTGGGCGGGCTGCTTCCACACATGTTCAGTCTCCTTTCGCATTTGGGGTCGAGGGGGCGCGCAAGAACCGCCGGGCGAACGGCGCGAGCGCCGCCGCCGCGCGCGGCTCACCAAGGCGGATCGAACAAGCGCGGGCGCCCATCCGCCGTCAGCTCGCCGCAGCGCAGCACGCGGGCGATGCGCGCTTGGGCGAGAGCCTCGCTGAGAGGGCGGCCGGCGGCGCGATACGCCTCAGCGACCGCGCGCCACCGCGCCGGCGATGCGTGTGGGACGCCGTGCGCAAAAGCGGGGCGGCCGCCGCGCGCGTCTCTCTCGGCGGCCTCGATCATCGCCGCATCGAGCAAGCGGCGCGCCTTCACGGCGCCAAGGCCGGGACAGCCCGGATATCCATCGGACGCATCGCCGGCGAGCGTCAAAAACGCGTGTTGATCATCCGCCTCGTCCGGAGAGACGGCGCGCACCGAACCATCCGGCCGCGCCAAGAGGCACGGCGTCGTCCGCATGTCCTTGTCGGGCGACAGCACCACGCGTTGCGCGCCGTCGGACGCCCCGCGCGCCAAGTCGCGCGCATCCTGACGCGGCGGCGGAGGCGTCCGCTCGCGCCGCAGCGCCGCCGCGAGCCGCGGCTCAGGAGCCCCAGACTGCGCATCGCCTTCCGCGCCTTCTTTCGCGTCTTCTTTCACGTCGTGGCCCAGCGCGCCGAAGGCCAACGATGCGCCCGTAGCCATAAGGCCGAGCAGATCATCCGCCTCAAGCCCCGGCGCCTGGCGCGCGCGCCAGCGGGTCCGCAACAGGCGCCGCGCCGGCGCCAAGGCCGGCGGGCGCGGGCGGCCAGCGCGATGCGCCTTATAACCAGGCCACAGCCCGCGCCGCCAATTCTCGGCGTCGGTCAGCGCGATGACGATCTCATGCGCGCCGAGCCGACTCTGCGCCGCCTCAAGCCGCATTGCGATCTCCGCCGCAAGATACGGCTCGAGACTCTCGGAACCGACACCGCCTCGCCCAGCAGCGAGCGCCGCGCGCCAGGCGATGTCGTCGCCATCGACGAGCAGCGTGCGCCGGGGCGTCACGGCCCGAGCGGCTGCGGCGCCGCCAGCGGCCGCGGTCGCTCCGGCGTCAGGCGCAACAGCCGCGCTTCGAGCCCCGCGATCCCAGCGGCGTGCAGGATCACGGGCGCCAAGGTCAGCGTCGCGCGCAGCCGCGCGCCGTCCCACCGCCGCGCCGCGGACCCGACCGCTCCTTCCTCAGCGCTGCGCGCCTCGCGCGTCGCTGCGGCGCCGTCCTGCGAGACATGCGCCGCCCCTTCCCGAACCGGTCTGCGCAAGGGCGCGAGGGCCGCCGCCGGGCCGACCAGGCGCAGGATCATGGTCTCACGATCGATCAACGTTTGTGTCCGCACCGCCGGGGCGCGCCGGTTCGGCCCAAGTTCCGCGGCGCGGCGGCGTTGCGCCGCCGCGCGCGCCTCGCGCTCCCGCGCCGCAACGACGCCGAGAAACCCGGCGATATCCGCGCCATGAGCATCGAGCGCGAGGCTGACGCCCACACGCTCCGGCCCGAGCGCCTCGAGCGCCAGAAGCCGCCCGCTGATCGAAAGCGGCGCCACCGCCCGCCGCGTGCGCCACGCCGCGCCCTGGCGGCCCGGCCCGCGCAGCCGGGCGCCTGAGGAGACGCGCTGCGCCGCCTCCGCCGACCCGCTCATACCAGGCCTCCCACCCGGCGCGCGCCACGCCGACGGCTTCGGCGACGCCGCAGCCGCTCGGGCCGCGCCTCCAGCAAATGGCCCGCATCGATCGCGCGCGCCGCCCAATCCAGCGGCGCGGCGCGCCCGCCGCGCTCCGACGCCGTCGCCAGGATTGCGACCTTAAGGGGATGCGTTATCACAAGAAAGGACATGGTGGCCTCATTGTCTCTAACGAAGGTCTCTCATGGAGTGGTTTTGAGCGAAGAGGGATCGCCAGCCGAACGCGTCATCGGTTGAGAGATCCGAGAGTGGCGGCGCGAGACAGGCGCTCTCCAAGCCTGCTTCCCTATATTGGTCCCTATTAGGGATGCGTTAACCTTTGAGCGGTCATCTGACCGGTCGCTGCATCTCGGCGCCGGAGGCGCCGCGCCGAGCGCGCTCATGAGAAACAATGCTCGCTATCGAGCACGCGGCGCAGTTCGAGCCGCCCGCGCGGCGGCGGCGCGGGCGGCGGCGCCGCGCCCTCCTCAGCCAATTGCGCCGCGATCTCCTCATGGAACGCGCCCATCACATCCACCGCGTCATACATCTCCACCATCGTCTCGCGGATGATCTGGAAGAAGCGCGGCGTGTCGGCCGCATGCACGGCGAAGCTGTCATGCACCAGAGCGAAGTCCCTCATCCCCTCCTCCGCGGCCCGCGCCACCGTCAGCCGCAAATGGCAAGCGTCGAGCGCGTGAACGAAGTTCGGCGCGACGCCCTGGCGCTGACGCCGCGCGTCGAGCCGCGCCGTCTCCTCTTTCAACGTCAGCCGCAACGGGCGGCCCGCCAGCACGGTCTTCACCCGCAGATCGCGCTGCTCGCGATAGGCCTGAAGCACGGGAAACCCATCCGGCGCCGTCCAGAGCAGCGGACGCCCGCGCGCCGTGGCCGCGCTCGCCACCTGCTGCAGCCACCGCATCGCTTCGGCGGCCTTCAGCACCGTGCGCTCGATCGCCTCGGTCATCCGCGCGGCGAGATAAAGCGCTTCGCCGAAGCCGCGCCCTTCAAAGGGCCAGGGTCGCTCGGGATCCGCCTCATGCGCCGCGAAGGCCGGCCCGAGCGTGTCGGCCATGATCTGCTCGACATAGCCGTAGCCGCGCGCGCCATAGCCGTAAGTCATGGTCGGCCGTTTGCAGAGCGCGCGCGTCACGCCGAAATCGAGCCACGCCCGCGCCAGCGCCGCCACCGGCCGGCGCGCCTCGCCGCCGACGCCGAACGTCTCCTCACGCGTCAGATCCCGCTCCAGGAGCGCTCTCACCGCCGCCGCCACCTCCTCATAGATGTCCGCGGCGCGCGCCTCCGGCGCCTGAGGCGTCAGGTTCACCGCCGCGCCGCCCACCTCGTCGCGCAGCGCCAAGCTGAAATGCTGGATCCCCGAGCAAGAGCCGTCGAGCCCGATCGGCAGATGCGAAAGGAAGGCCTCGCCTTCGGCGCAGTACCCCTCCCACTCGAAACAAGCGGCCAGAAACTGCCAGGGCTCATCCGCCTCCAGCCACCAAAGATCCGCCAGCGGGTCCGCCGCCACCGTCAAGATCCGCTCTTCATGCGCCAAGGTCCATTCCGCCCGCGCGGCGAGCGGCGCTTTGGACATCTTGCTGAAATCGCCGCAATTGCAGAGATGGATGGCGAGCCATTTCCAACCCTCCGATCCCAGCGGCTTCGCCCGCGCGAAACGCAATAGCGCCTTCATCGCGTCCGGCCCTTGCGGGCTGAGCTCGGTCACAGCGTAAAGCCGCCCGCGAAAATCGAACTGGCAGGGCAGGTAGAACGCCTCCAGCAGGCGATGGCGCTTGGCTTGCGCCAGCATGCGCTCAAAGGCGATGCGGCGCGAGCGGCGGCGCCGCTCCGCCTCGCCCCAAGCCCAGCGCTCCGCCTTCGGCGCGTCTTGCGACGGCCGCGGCGCAGGCTCGGCGGCGGGCAGCGGCGCCTCGGGACATAGCGTCGAATCCTCGGCGATCGCCTCCAGCACCGCGAGGACGCGCGCGTTCACCGCCCACGCCGTGGCCTGCGCCCGATTGATCGCTTCAAACGCGACCGGCGCCGTCTCCGGCGTCAAGCGCGCCGCGATCCCGCTCGGCGCGCCGCTTTTCACCAGAGCGAGCGGACGCGCGGCCCGCCCGAGATAGCCGCCGCCCTCGAACCCAGCCCAAGGCCGCGGCGCGACGGCCATCGGCTCGTAAATCGGCGCCGCCCAGGCTGCGCCCGCATAAGCCGCCGCCCGCGCCGCCGCCGCTCGCTCGGTCGCGATCAAGCGCTTCGCCGGGCGACGCGCGCCATCGCCCGCAGGCGGCTCCGGCAGCGCGTCGATCTCCGCCCAATCCGTCGCCTCAAGCCCAAGCTGCAAGAGCCTCGCGCCCACAAGATGACGCCGCCGCTGCGACCATCGCTCGAGCCCGAGGCGCCGCGTCTGCGCGCGAAGGCGCCCAGGCCCGCCCGTCGCCGCCCGCCGCGCCGCCGCCGGCGACCGCCGCGCCGCCTCGCGCGCTACAATCTCCTCCTCGATAAGCGCGCCGATCCGCATCGCCGCGGCGCTGACCGTCGGCCGTTGCGAGAGCCGGTCGAGCATGCCGCGCAAGCTGAGATACGCGACCGTCTCAGGCTCGAGCGTCAGCGTCTCCTTCACCGCCTCCGGCGCCCGCCCCGCCCGCCGGCCGCCCACCTCCGCGCGATCCGCCCGAATCGCCGCCGCTAAGCGCTCCAACGCTTCGGCGACAGCCTTGGCGCCCGGGCCGCGCTCCGCCTCCGCCCCGCGCGCCTCCGCCGCCGCAAGCCGCCGCGCGCCCCGCGCCGCGGCGAGCCCGCGCATCCGCGCCTCAAGCCGATGCTGCAACGCCTCGCAATCCCCCTCCGGCGCGATCGGCGCCTCGCTTTCCGCCTCCGCATCAAACGTGATGTCTCCTTGCGCGGCGAGGTCGAGGACGCCGCCACGCCCCTCGGCGTTTACCGTTTCCGATGCGTCGATATGTTGCGGCTCCGCCTCGGGCGCCGCGTCAAACTTCTGTTCCGCCATAGACCTTCTCTCCAGCCTCCAAGCTCAGGACAGATGTGTCCCAAAAGGGATGTTAAGGGATATGTCTCCAGGAACGTTGCTGAAACGTTAACGCGCGACGACAGACGCAAGATCGGCGCGCGCGCCGAAAAGGGGCTTTCACGAGGCCGGCGTCATGCTTATGTGCAAGCGTTCGGAAAGGCGGGCTGTGCGGGTGTGGCGGAACTGGTAGACGCACCAGATTTAGGTTCTGGCGCCGCAAGGCGTGGGGGTTCGAGTCCCTTCACCCGCACCACTTCATGTGTCTCGCGGCGCGCGGCGCCTCCGACAGGGCGGCCTGACCGGCCGACGCGAAGTCGCGCTTGTTTGGAGCCTCGGTTCGAAGAAATTCCGCTCGCCCGCACCACTTCATGTGTCTCGCGGCGCGCGGCGCATCCGACAGGGCGGCCTGACCGGCCGACGCGCAGTCGCGCTTGTTTGGAGCCTCGGTTCGAAGAAATTCCGCTCGCACGCACCACTTTATGGGCCTCGCGACTGGCGGCGCCTCCGACAGGGCGGCCTGACCGGCCGACGCGCGGTCGCGCTGGTTTAGCGCTTCTCTTCGACGGGCTTACGCCGTCCCGCACCATGTCATGTGTTTCTCGGCGCGCGCCGCATCCGATCCGCCGCAATGCGATCGACGACGTTCCACATCGCATCGCTAGGATCGCTCTTCGGCTCTTTGCGAGCCTCATCGCTCTGGCGCTGCAGAGCCAAAGCGCCCTCGCTGAAGAGAGCGATTGCCTTCGCGCCCACGGCGCCGGCGTCATGGCGGCGCCGCTGGAGACGGCCTGCGACGCGGCGGAGAACGCCGCGCCGAAACCTGCGGCGCCGACCCGACCAACCACCACGCCGCTCGCCTTCAAACCCGATTGCGCGCTGCGCACCGATTGCGTCTCGCTCAGGGACGATCCGGTGCTTGGCCCGATCATCGCCGAGGCCCGCGCCGTCTTCGGCGTCGAGCCGGATTTCTACCTCACCGAAACCGCCGCCTTCGGCGCGGATCTGCCCTACATGCTGCCAAGCCAGCCGCCATTCATCTTGCGCGATCAAGTCCATATCCCGCGCGCCTATCGCGAAGCCGTCGACGATATCGGGCCGACGAGCGAGGCGGTCTGGAGCTTCATCATCGGCCATGAAACCGCGCACGCCTACCAAGAGAAATCCGGCCTCATGCGATCGCTGTTTCTCGAGATCGGCGTGCGAAGCCCGATCCTCATCGAACTGCAGGCCGATTACCTCGGCGCTTATTTCGCAGGGAGATCCGGCGGCGTCGCTGTCGACCGGGCGGAGACGATGGTCGCAGAGCTTTGGGCGTTGCCGCAAGGGCGCTGGCGCGATCCGGATTTCCACGGCTTCACCAGCGACAGGGTCGTCGCCCTTTACATGGGCTTCTTGGCGGGGATCCCGTCCCGCAAGATCGACTTGGCCGGCGCGACCGACGCCTCGCTCGATCTGATCTGCACGGTGGCGCAGCCGAGCCTGCCGCCGGGACAGCGGCTCACCGGGCCGATCTGCCAGAACGCCAAAGAGACCAAAGAGGAGAGGTGACGTCGATGGGAGCCTCGGGCGTATCGTGGGACGAAGACGACGGCGCGCTTGATTGGGTGCAAGAGTATGAGACGGACGGGCTCGGCGCGATCACGCGCGCCTTTGACGCGGCGCTCGAAGCGGAGGATGGCGCGTATCTCGACGGCGATATCGGCGCCGCCGTGATCGCCGCCGCGCAGTACGTCGCCGCCGCGCGCGACGGCGATCACGCGCTGCTCGAAACTCATCCGCCCGTCACAGCGGAAATCGCCGAGCATCCGAACCTTGACGGCCTCGCCGCGCGCGCCTTGGCGGCGCTCGCCCGCATTCTCGATGAGGACGCATCGGAGCTCTTCGACCTTTGGAACGAAAACGACGCGCTTTTCGGCGCTTGGAGCGCCGGGATCGACGCGCTCCAAGCGCGGCTCAGCTAGCTCGGCGCAGCGAGCGCGATCGGCGCCTCACGCCTCGGCGCCGCCGCGCAGGGCCGCCGTTATCGCCTCAGGCAAATCCTCAGCGATAAGGCCAGGGCCGGCGCGCCGGCCCGCTTCGAGATGAAGCCACGCGCCCGCCGCCGCCGCCTCGAACGCCGCGAAGCCCCGCGCGCCGAGGCCGAGGATCAGCCCGGCGAGCGCATCGCCAGATCCCGCCGTGGCGAGCCACGGCGCCGCGCGCGCGCCCGCCGCCGTTTGAACCGCCGCGCGCCCCTCCGGCGCCGCCACCACCGTGTCGAAGCCTTTCAGCAGCACCACAGCGCCTGCGCGCGACGCCGCGGCGCGGCAGGCTTCGATCTTGCCGAAGCGCGCCGCCTCCGCCGGATCCGCCAACGCCGCGCCAAGATCCGGAAAGAGCCGCGCGAACTCGCCGCCATGGGGCGTCACCACCGCCGCGCCCAGCGCCAGCGCCTCAAAAAGGCGCGCCGGCTCCGGCCAGCAGGTCAGCGCATCGGCGTCCAGCACGGCCAGGCGCCGTCCGGCGCGATACGCCTCCGATCCGAGCAGCGTCTCGATGAAGGCGCGGCTCCGCGCCGCGCCGCCCGGATGCGCGCCATGTCCCGGCCCGAGCAGGACGGCGTTGATCCGCCGATCCTCCAGCAACTCCGCGAAGGCGTCCGGCGTCTCGGCCTCACGCAGCATCACCGCAGTGAGCTGCGCCGCGCATTCCGCCATCGCGCCCTCGGGCGCGGCCACGGTCGCGAGCCCCGCCCCGATGCGCAGGCAGGCCCGCGCCGCCAGCCGCGCCGCCCCGCTCGCCCCGCGCCCGCCGCTCGCGATCAACGCCGCGCCATGGTCGTATTTGTGGGCGTCCACAGGCTTGCCGAGCCCGTGATCTCGTCCCTCGTCCGCCCAGAGGAACGGCGCGAGCTCCGTCGTTTGATCCGGCCAGCGCGCCAACGCCTCGGCCGGCGCGCCAATCTGAACGACCTCGACCTCGCCGCATAATAACGCGCCCTCGCCGAGACGATGGCCGCGCTTCGGCGCCAGAAACGTCACCGTCGCCGCAGCGGCGATCGCAGGCCCAAGCGCCCGCCCCGTGTCCACCGCTACGCCAGACGGGATGTCGACGCTTAAGATCGGCGGCCCTTCCGCGCGCGCGGCCGCGTCGTTCGCAGCGGCGATCCAGCGCGCCGCCGTCCCAGTCGCCGGGCGCGTCAAGCCGACGCCGAACAGCGCGTCGATCAGATACGCCGCCTCATCGAACGCCTTCTCCGCCGCAGGATCGTCGCCGCTCAGCACCGCGCCGCCCGCGGCGCCCCAGGCGCGCTCCGCCTCCGCGGCGGGACCGGGCGCCGGCGGGGCGAGCGCGAGCACGATCGCCTCCCGCCCGGCGCCCATCAGCTCCCGCGCGGCGACATAACCATCACCGCCATTCGCGCCCGGCCCGGCGAGGATCGCCGCTCGCCCGGCCCGCGCGCCGAAGCGCCGCTCCGCCGCCGCCGCCACCGCGGCGCCCGCTCGGCGCATCAGCGCCGCGACGCCGCCGCCCGCCTGGCTTTGAGCGCTAAGCGCCTCAGCCGTCTGATCGATCCGGCGCACATCCGCGGCGCTCAACAGCCGTCGCCGCAGCGGCGTCTCGCCGCCTTCCAGCCTCATCGCCGCCTCCTCCCACGACAGCCGCCGGCGCCTACTTCTTGGGCGCCGCACGCATAATTCGCATGCGACAACGGGCGCATTAACAGCCCTTCATCCTGTTTTTTCTTCATAATTTTTCTGGCGCAGCCTTTGCTCTACCGTCCTGCGACGCTCGGAAGCAGTCTCAGGGCTGAGAGCGCCGCGAACAAGACCCGCCGGCTCAAGCCGTTAGGCCTGCGCCGGCTGTAAACAAATTTCGTGCGAGGCGCCCCGCCTCGCGGCGCAAGCGCTGATGGCGCGCGCAACAGCGCGCGGCGCGGCGACGAGAGAATGAGTGAGAGCCCCGCTGGAGCGCGCGCGACCCGCGCCGCGACGGGATAACGGCTCTTGGGAATAAGGACGGAGCGCCATCGCCACGATCGCAGGATTTCCCGCCCGTTCGAGCCAGCAGAGCCTCATAACCGCGCCTCTCGCCCGCGCTCGGCCCATGATATATCCGCGCCGAACACGACCTTTTGCGCTGAAACCGCGAACCGATCCAGGAGAGGCCCGCCGATGAAAAAGATCGAGGCGATCGTCAAACCGTTCAAGCTCGACGAGGTGAAAGAGGCCTTGCAAGAGCTTGGAGTGCAGGGCTTGACGGTGATCGAGGCGAAGGGGTTCGGTCGCCAGCGCGGGCACACCGAACTCTACCGAGGCGCGGAGTATGTGGTTGATTTTCTGCCGAAGGTGAAGATCGAGGTGGTCGTCGCGGATGATCTGCTGGACGAGTGCATCGCCGCGATCAGCGCCTCGGCCAAAACCGGAAAGATTGGAGACGGGAAGATATTCGTGAGCGCGATTGAACAAGTCGTCCGCATTCGGACCGGCGAGGAGGGACGCGATGCCCTCTAGTTTCTGGGAGCGCCTGTTCGGGCGCCGCAAAACAAGCGAAACGCCGCCGGAGCCGCTTCCCAAAAAGACGGACGCTGCGTCCGCCTCGGCGCAGGCCCCGAAGCCAGAGCCGGCCGCCGCGCCTGCGGATCCGCCGCACCCTGCGCCCGCCGCGCCCAAAGCGTCTAAGGGCGCGACCGAGACGCCGAGCCCGGCGCCGGACACCGCGCCTCCCGCCGCGCCGACGCCTCCGGCGGCCGCGGAGACCGCTGATCCGACGCCGCAAGCCGAGCCGACGCCCCCTGAAGCGCCCGCGCCGCAGGAAGAGAAACCTGCTCTGTCCGCCGCGACGCCGAAACCGGAGCGCCAACCGCTCACGCCCTCGCCGTTGACAGGGCCTGCGCGCCCAGCGCCAGAGGGCCCAAGCCGCGCCGAGGGCTCCAAGAGCATCACGAGCGAGACGCCGGCTGCGGGCGAGCCCGTCAAGCCGCGACCGCTCGATTTGCCCATCGCGGGCGGCGACGGCATGGCGACCACGCCGCGGCGGCGCGAGCCTGAGCCGCCCGCTGCGGCGCCGAGCCCGCCGCCTGCGCCCGAGCCCGAGCGCCCGCCGCCCGAGCCGCCGGGTCCGCGCGCGGTGCCGGCGGAGCGCCCGGTGCTCGCCACCCAGTCTCCCGCCGTGATAAGCGACCTCGCTGTCGCGGCGGTCTCCGAGAAATCAGTGAACAATCCTGCAGAAAGGGAGCAGAGAATGAGCGACGCGAAATCCGTCCTCGAGATGATCAAGGCGAAAGAGGTCGAATACGTCGATCTGCGCTTCACCGATCCGCGCGGTAAGCTTCAGCATGTCACCATGGAAGTCGACAGCGTCGATGAAGACATGTTCGCCGACGGCGTGATGTTCGACGGCTCCTCCATCGCCGGCTGGAAGGCCATCAACGAGTCGGACATGACCTTGATGCCCGACACCGCCACCGCGCAGATGGATCCGTTCTACGCGCAGAACACGCTCGCGCTTTTTTGCGACATCCTCGAGCCCGGCACGGGCGAGCCCTATGCGCGCGACCCGCGTTCCACTTCCAAGAAGGCGGTCGAGTATCTGAAATCGACTGGCATCGGCGATGAAGTGTTCTTTGGCCCAGAGGCCGAGTTCTTCGTGTTCGACAGCGTCCGCTTCGAAGTCTCGCCGCACCGCGTGGCGATGGAAGTCGACAGCTCGGACATGATGAATAACTCCTGGACCGAGTACGAGATGGGCAATATGGGCCATCGTCCTCGCGTCAAGGGCGGATACTTCCCGGTGAACCCGATCGACAGCGGCCAGGACATGCGCTCCGAGATGCTGTCGACGATGAAGAAGATGGGCGTTCCGGTCGAGAAGCACCACCACGAGGTGGCCTCGGCGCAGCATGAGCTCGGTTTCAAATTCGGCCCGATGGTCACGACGGCGGACAAGCTGCAGCTCTACAAATACTGCATCCACAACGTCGCCGCCGCTTATGGCAAGTCGGCGACCTTCATGCCGAAGCCGGTGAAAGACGACAACGGCACCGGCATGCACTGCCACCAGTCGATCTGGAAAGACGGCCAGCCGCTCTTCGCCGGCAATCAATACGCCGATCTCTCCGAGGAGTGCCTCTACTATATCGGCGGAATTCTAAAGCACGCGAAAACGCTGAACGCGTTCACCAACGCGTCCACCAATTCCTATAAGCGTCTGATTCCGGGCTTTGAGGCGCCGGTCCTGCTCGCCTATTCGGCGCGCAACCGCTCCGCGTCTTGCCGGATCCCGTACTCGACCTCGCCGAAGGGCAAGCGCATCGAGATCCGCTTCCCGGATCCCACCGCGAACCCGTATCTGGCCTTCGCCGCGATGATGATGGCGGGCCTCGACGGCATCGAGAACAAGATCCATCCTGGCGAGCCGATGGACAAAGACCTCTACGCGCTGCCGCCTGAAGAACTGCAGGGCATCCCGACCGTGTGCGGCAGCCTCCGCGAAGCGATCGAGAGCCTGCAATCCGACCACGCTTTCCTGCTGAAGGGCGGCGTCTTCACCCAAGATCAGATCGAAGCCTACGCCGAGCTGAAATGGGAGGAGATCTACAACTTCGAACACACGCCTCACCCGGCTGAGTTCGACATGTACTACTCCGTCTAAGGCGAAGTGCGCGGAGGCGGCCAAGACCGCCTCCGCCGCAGTCGAAACCTCCGAAGGCGATCGCTCAGGCGGTCGCCTTTTCTATGAACAAAACTTTGAAGAATGCGCCCCGCTGGCGTCAGCAGCTCCGATCAAGCGTCTCGCCGCCATAGATCTCCGCGCGCTCGCGGGCCTGCACGAAGGCGTCGCGCATCAGTTCCGACCATGCCTGCGAGAGCGCGTGGAACTGCGCGTCGTCGGGCTCGATGCGGCGCATTTCCGAGAACGCGAACGCGTTCGCCGGCAGCACGGCGAGATCGAGCGGCATGCCGACGGTCAAATTTGAGCGCAGCGTCGAATCCATCGAGAGCAGCGCCGCTGTTTTGGCGTCGTCGAGGCTGGTCTCGACAGAGATCACGCGGTCGAGGATCGGCTTGCCGTATTTATGTTCGCCGATCTGGAAAAACGGCGTGTCCGGCGTCGCCTCGATGAAGTTGCCGGCCGAATAGATCATGAACAGC
>JBCBCG010000134.1:0-12161 GCA_038530925.1 Pseudomonadota bacterium | reverse complement strand
TCAGAAAACCGCGCCCTAAGGAATCCCCCCTCGCGATTCCGCTTCAGGATGACCTGCTCTAGGTCATGATGACGGCTCGTGGCAACGCCGCTGCGCCGTCATTTTTGGTGGGTCGCGCGATGGGACGGATAAGGGGTTCCACGAGTCCTGTTCGCACTGGCGCCGCGCCGATCTTCGCGGACGAGCCAGCGCCTTCAGTTGCGGCGTCACTTGTCCCAGTTCGAGGCGCACGGGATCGCGCTGACGAAGCACTCGCCTTGCCGGGTGCAATATTGGCTGACGTTCCGCGCCAGATCCAAGCTCGCGTAATCCGCGCCGATCACTTTGCGCACGCCGCGTTCCCATTGCCGCCGGGCGCGGCGCAAGGCGCGCTTTCGCCCGCGTTTCGTCGGCGTCGCGCGCAACGTTTTTTCGGTCCACTGGGTGTTCGCGCAGCTCTGTCGCTCGATGGTGCGCCACCCATAAGGGTTCGCCTCAGCCGCGTCGCCGCTTAGCAGCGCGGCGCCCAAACCGAGCGCGCAAACGCCCGCTCCGCTCCAAATCGTTCGCATGATGGTCCTCCATCGCGCCGCCTCGTCGGCCGAGGCGCTCTTCGAAGCACCATCGCCGCAAACAGCGACGACCACGCGGCGAAGATCAGGACGCATCGCCGCATTTGGGCGCGCGGGGAGCAGCCGCGGCGAGTGGCCGCCTGATCCGAGAGGGATCAGACCGATGATCGGGTCAGTCGCGCCGCGCTTCCCACCCGCTCGCGAACGGCGCGATGGGCCTCGACGGCCCGGAGCGCCGTTCCCCTCTTGAAGCGCCGCTCAGCTATGCGCGATGCGGAAACGGATCGGCTCGGCGCGTTTGATCAGCGCGGTCTCGCGGATCTTCTCGAGCTGGGGCGGCGTCAGCGGCGCGTCGAGGCCGATCAGCGTGATCGCCTCGCCGCCCGGGCCGGAGCGTCCCATGCTGAAGGTGGCGATGTTCACGCCCTCCGCGCCGAGCGCCGTTCCGAGCGCGCCGACAAAGCCCGGCAGATCCTCATTCGTGGTGTAGAGCATATGCTCTTGCGGCTCCGTCTCGAGGTTGATGCCCTTGATCTGGATGATGCGCGGCCGCCCATCCGAGAACACCGTGCCCGCGGCGGAGCGGGTCTGGCTGTCTGTCACCACCACCAAGCGCACATAGCCTTCATAAGCGCTGGCGCGGTCCTTCCGCGTCTCCGCCACTTCGATCCCGCGTTCCTTGGCGAGCACCGGCGCGGAGACCATGTTGACGCTGTCGCCAAGGCTGGGGCGGAGGAACGCCGCCAGCGCCGCAGCGGTGAGCGGCTTGACGTTGAGCTCGGCGACCGTCCCGACGAACTCCACCTCGATCCGCTTCACCGGCTCATGGGTGAGCTGGCCGGCCAGGGCGCCGAGCGTGTCCGCCACATTCACCCAGGGCTTGAGTTTCGGCGCCTCTTCGGCGGTGATCGACGGCATGTTGATCGCGTTGCTGACGGCCCCTTGGAGAAGATAATCGCTCATCTGTTCCGCGACTTGCAGCGCCACATTCTCCTGCGCTTCAGTCGTCGCGGCGCCGAGATGCGGCGTCACAACCACATTCTCCACGCCGAAGAGCGGGTTCTCTTTGGCCGGCTCCACAGCGAAGACGTCGAAGGCGGCGCCGGCGAGCTTTCCGCTCTTGACCGCTTCGGCGACGGCGACTTCGTCCACGAGGCCGCCGCGGGCGCAGTTGACCAGCCGCGCGCCAGGCTTCATCAGCGCGATGCGCTCGGCGCTGAGGAGGTTGGCGGTGGTCTCGGTCTTCGGCAGATGCAGCGTCACGAAATCGGCGCGGGTCAGAAGATCCTCAACCGCTTCTATTTTCTCAACGCCGATATCCTGAGCGCGCTCGGCGGACAGGAAGGGATCATAGGCGATCACCTTCATTTTCAGGCCGATGGCGCGGCTCGCCACGACGGAGCCGATATTGCCGCAGCCGATCACGCCGAGGGTTTTGCCGGTGATCTCCGCGCCCATGAAGCGCGATTTCTCCCATTTTCCGTCATGGGTCGAGGCGCTGGCGGCGGGGATTTGGCGCGCCACGGCGAACATCATGGCGATGGCGTGCTCGGCGGTGGTGATGGAGTTGCCGAAGGGCGTGTTCATCACCACCACGCCCTTGGCGCTGGCGGCTGGGATGTCGATATTGTCGACGCCGATCCCGGCGCGGCCGATCACCTTGAGGTTATCCGCGGCCTCCAGGATCTCGGCCGTGGCTTTCGTGGCCGAGCGGACGGCGAGGCCGTCATACTTGCCGATCACGGCTTTGAGCTGATCTGGGCTCTTGCCGAGATCAGGTTCGAAATCGACCTCGAGGCCGCGATCTTTGAAGATCTGCACGGCTTCTGGGCTCAGCTTGTCGGAAATTAGGACTTTTGGCATGGCTTGGTCTCCTCATCGGCGCAGCGTCGGGGCGCGCCGGCGCCCGGCGTCGGGCGTGCGAATTTGGCGAAACGGGGCTGCGGGCGCGGGGCGCGCCGCGCTTTGATTAGGCGGCGGCGGTGAAGCGCTCGGCCTTGGCCTGGGCGAACGCCCAGTCGAGCCAGGGCGTCAGCGCCTCGATATCCGCGGTCTCCACAGTGGCGCCGCACCAGATGCGCAGCCCTGGCGGCGCGTCGCGATACCCATCCACATCGAACGCGGCGTCTTCGGCGTCCAGCAAAGCGACCATGCGCTTGGTGAAGGCGCGCTGTTCTTTCTCGTCGAGCGCCGCGATCTCCGGATCGACGATTTTGAGGCAGAGCGAGGTGTTCGAGCGCGTCGCCGCATCGGATGCGAGATGCGCGACCCAAGGCGTCGCCTCGACCCAAGCCGAAAGGGCCGCGGCGTTGGCGTCGGCGCGGGCGATCAGGCCCTTCAGGCCGCCGGCTCTCTCGCCCCAATCGAGAGCGTCGAGATAATCGGCGACGCAGAGCATCGAGGGCGTGTTGATCGTCGCCCCCTCGAAAATGCTCTCATTCAGCTTGCCGCCCTTGGTGAGGCGGAAGATCTTGGGCATGGGCCGCGGCGGCGCGTAGCTCTCCAGCCGGGCGACGGCGCGCGGGCTCAGGATCAGCACGCCATGCGCCGCTTCTCCGCCCATCGCTTTTTGCCAGGAGAAGGTTCCGACATCGACTTTGGTCCAATCGACATCTTGGGCGAAGGCGGCGGAGGTGGCGTCGCAGATCACGATCCGCTTGGGGTTGTCGGCGATCCAATCGGCGCCTGCGACGCGCACGCCGGAGGTGGTGCCGTTCCAGGTGAACACGATGTCGGCGTCGTCGCGCACCGTGCTGAGATCCGGCAGCGCGCCGTAATCGGCTTCGATCACGCGACAGTCTTCAAGCTTGAGCTGTTTCACCGCGTCGGTCACCCAGCCGGCGCCGAAGCTCTCCCAGGCCAGCATGTCAACCGGCCGCGGGCCCAGCATCGCCCACATCGCCATCTCCACCGCGCCGGTGTCGGAGGCGGGCACGATGGCGACCCGGTAATCGGCGGGCAGGCCGAGCAGCGTCTTGGTGCGCTCGATCGCGTCTTTCAATTGCGCTTTAGGCCCTTTGGCGCGGTGCGAGCGGCCAAGATAGGCGCGCGCGGCGACGGCCTCAGCCGACCAGCCGGGACGTTTGGGACAAGGACCAGATGAAAAAGAAGGCTGCGCAGGTTTCTGCGTCGGCTTTACGGCCGTGACCATGGACCGTCTCCATGTCGGGGCGAGTTCGGCTGAGCGCCGCCCCTCTCGCCCTATTGCGGAGCGGTCGCCCGCGCGCCTTATGCTCGAAAGGCTGAGAGACGGTCAACGGCGATGTCGTCGCGGGGCGACGGCTGTGGCGATGTCGTCGCGGGGCGACGGCTGTGTTTTTGGTCTCGACATCAAGACCAGGGCGCGCTCCGGCGGCGCGTCGCGGTCTCGATATCGAGATCCATTTGCCGCGCCTGGCGCATCCAAGCGCCGCTCATGCGACCTGAGCATCGGCGCGCGGCGAACGCTCCCGCCCGCCCACCCCGCGTCCGCCGCGCGCCGACGCGTCGCTTGAGGCGGCTTACGGGATCGCTACTGTGAGCGGCGGCGCAAAGGCGAGGAGCCAGGCGATGATCTTCGAGCATCCCGAATTCGGCGGGCCGGGCGGCGCGCATGAGCAGGTGGATTTCGCCGCGGATCCCGAAAGCGGGCTGCGGGCGATCCTGGCGGTGCACAACACGCGGCGCGGGCCGGCGCTCGGCGGGCTTCGGCTCTGGCGCTACGCGTCGGGCGCGGAGGCGCTGACGGACGCGCTGAGGCTTTCACGCGGCATGACTTATAAGGCCGCGCTGGCGGATCTGCCGCTTGGCGGCGGCAAATCGGTGATCCTGCTCGAGCCCGAGCAAGAGAAGACGCCGGCGTTGATGCGGGCGATGGGCGCGGCGGTGGAGCGGCTCGGCGGACGTTACATCGCCGCTGAAGACGTGGGCGCGAGCCCGGCGGATATGGATCTGATGCGCGAGCGCACTTCGCATGTCACCGGCCTCTCGAGCGGCGTCGGCGATCCCTCGCCTTGGACGGCCGAGGGCGTGTTTCTCTGCCTCAAAGCCGCGGTTCGCCTGAAGCTGGGACGGGATGATCTTTCAGGCGTGCGGGTCACCGTGAAAGGGCTCGGCTCGGTCGGCGCCCGCCTGGCGCGGCGGCTGGCGGCGGCGGGCGCGGCGCTGACGCTCGCCGATTTGCGCGAGGAGATCGCCGCCTCTCTCGCGGCGGAGCTGGGCGGGCGCGTCTGCGGGCCGGATGAGGCGGTGAGCGCGCCGGCGGAGGTGTTCGCGCCTTGCGCGCTCGGCGGCGATCTCGCCGGGGAGGCGCTTGAGCGGCTTGGCGCGCCGATCATTTGCGGCGCGGCGAACAATCAGCTCGGTGCGCCGGAGGACGGCGCCCGGCTCGCCGCGGCGGGCGCGCTTTATTGCCCCGATTACCTCGTGAACGCCGGCGGGTTGATCTCGGTCGCGCGCCCGGCGATCGGGATGGACGAGCCGGCGGCGCGCCATCCTGCTCCGCCGCCGAGATCACTTCGGCCAACGTCGCCGGCAACGCCTCGAGCTTCTGGCGCGCCGACCGCCGCCATCGCCGATCGCTTGGCCGAAGCGCGGTTCATGATTGCGTGACCAGGGCGCGGCGCCGAGACGTCGATCGTCTCGGCGCGTTTTCTGTATCGATACAATTTTTCGACATATCGGCGGCGCGCTGGCGCGCCGCGGAGCCTTCAGGCGCGCCAGAACGGCTTTCGCGCCTCCTCAAGCGCCGTCTCGCGGCTGAGGCCGACATCCTCGAGCGCGCGATCATCCATGCGGCGAAGCTCCGCGCGGGAATGGCTGCGGAATCGCCATAAAACCAGCACTCTCGGATCATCGAGGAGCTGTTTGAGCGCGCTGGGCTGGTTTGCGCGGCCGACCGAAGCGAGGGGCGCGCCGAGATCTTCGCGGAGCGATTTGGTGCGAGAGGCCATGTCTCAAACTCCTAGCTCTGGCGCCGCGAGCTGCGGCGACTTTTTGGAAGAAGCGACACAATCAGGATTGTATCGCACAAAAGCGCTGGCTTTTGATGGGTTCAATCGATACAAAAAGCCGGAGATGCTGACCATCGTCGTATTGTAATGGTGACAATGTTTTCATCGCGCCGCTGAATGAAGCGGCGCCAGCGATGCGATGCGATGCGATGCGGCGGTGGAGAGAGGCGCATGATCCGGATCCAAGGGCGTGAGAGGCTGAGGCCCGAGAAGGGCGCGGCGTGAGCGCGGCGAACGCCGCTTGGGCGCCCGCGCTCTCTACGGAAGGGCCGCGCTACCGCGCGCTCGCCGATGCGATCGCCGAGGCCGTGGAGAGCGGAGCGCTGCGCCCAGGCGATCGGCTGCCGCCGGTGCGCGAGCTTGCCTGGAAGCTGCAAGTGACGCCCGGCACCGTCTCGCGCGCATACCATCTGGCGGAGACCCGCGGTCTTCTCGAAGGGCATGTGGGCCGGGGCACCTTCATCAAAGCGCCGGATAGCCTGGCGCGCTTTCCGCTGGTCGCGGCGGAGCCGCCGGCGCCGGCGCTGCTCCCCTCCAAACGAGAGCCGGCCGTATCTGCGCCATACGATGCGGGGGCGGGCGTGATTGGGGCGGATGGCGCGCTCCAGGCGCCGCTGTCGCCCGCGCCGTCGCCGCTGGGGCGCGGCGCGGAGGCGCGCGAGCCGCGCCAGGCTGGCGTCGACTTCGGAATGAATTTCGCCATCGATGTCGGCCAGAACCAAACGATCACCGAGGCGATGACGGCGCTGATCGCGCGCCATGGCGCGCTGCCGATGACGAGCTATCACCGTTATGGCGAGGATCAGGACGAGCGCGCGGCCGCCGCGGCGTGGATGGCGGAGGGCGGCTTGCCCGAGCATCCGGCGGACACGATCCTCTGCTCGGGCGCGCAGCACGGGCTGTTGACGGCGCTCGCCGCGACCATGGGCGGCGTCGACGCCGTGGCGTTGACCGAACCCTTGATCCATCCCGGCCTTAAAGATTGCGCCCGGGCCCTCGGCGTGCGGCTCGAGCCTGTGGCGGCGGATCCTGAACTCGGCCTGGAGCCCGAAGCGCTGGACGCGGCGGCGGCGCGGCTCAGGCCCGGGGCGATCATCCTGACCGCCAATCATCAGAACCCCACGCTCGCCACCATGAGCGCCGCGCGCCGCGAGGCGATCGCCGAGATCGCGCTCCGCCGGCGCATTCCGGTGATCGAGGACGACGTCTATGGCTGGCTCGGCCCACGGCCGGGCCTGAGTTTTCCCAATTTGATCCCAGGGCTCAGCTGGTACGTCACCAGTTTCTCAAAATGCGTCGCAGCGGGGCTCCGCGCCGGCTTCCTGCTCTGCCCGCCGGGCGAAGGGCCGCGGGCGGCGCGGATCCTTCAGGCGCACACGCAGCATGTGGCCTGGCTGGTCTCGGCCTTGACGGCGGAGTTGATCCATAGCGGCGCGGCGGCGCGGATCTTGGAGGCGGTGGCCAAGGAGACGGCGGCGCGCGCGGCGCTGGCGCGGCGGGTGCTCGGCGTGGCGGCGCGGGCCGCGGGCGGGCGTCTGACGCTTTCGGATCAAGTGGCGATGGCGTGGCTTGAGCTGCCGGAGGCTTGGCGCGGCGGCGATTTCACCGATGCGGCGCGCCGGGCGGGCGTACGCATTCTTCCCGCCGAAGCCTTCGCCGTCGGCCGCGCGCCGGCGCCCCATGCGGTGCGGGTCGCGTTCGGAGCGTGCGAGCGCGTCGCGATCGAGCCGGGATTGCGGCGGCTCGGGGCGCTGTTGCGCTCCGCGCCGGAGCCGGCGGATCACCGCGCCTAACGCTTTTTTCGCAGCGTCGCTTGACAGGGGGGCGCCGCGCCTGTTCGGGCCGGAGCGACGAAGTTCGGCAAGAAGGGGCGCGCGGTGGCGCTGAGCGATGAGCGAGAGGCCGGTGCGGCTCTTGGGGGCCGAGACCAGAGCGGCGGCGAGGGCGCCGGCGCGCCGGCGCCGACGGGCGGCGATCTCCTCTCCTGGGCGCTGCTGATGGCGCTGGGCCTGATCTGGGGCGGCTCCTTCACGCTTGTGGGCTTCGCCGTGGACAGCCTGCCGCCGTTGACCGTGGCGGCCACGCGGTTGATCATCGGGGCCGCCGCGTTGATCCCACTCGCTTTTTGGCTGGGCGACGGTCTGCCATGGATCGGCGACGCCTATGGCCGCGCGTTCTGGCTCTCAGCGCTTGGCGTCGCCTTTGCCGCCAACGCCGCGCCCTTCGCGCTCCTCTCCTGGGCGCTGACCATCACGCCGAGCGGGCTCGGCGGCGTTTTCATGGCCACCGTGCCGCTGATCGTGCTGCCGCTCGCCGCGCGCTTCACGCCGGGCGAGCCGATGACGCTGCGCCGCACGCTCGGGTTCTTAATCGGCTTCGCCGGTGTGGTCGCCTTGATCGGCGTCGATGCGCTGGGCGATCTCGGCGGCGGCGGTTGGGAGATCTTGGCCCAACTCGCCTGCCTCGCCGTCGCTTGCGGCTATGCGGTGGGCTCGATCCTGACCAAGCGCGCGCCGCCAAGCCATTCGCTGAGCTTCGGCGCGGCGGCGATCGGGCTGGCGGCGCTGATGCTGATCCCGCCGACGCTGGCGCTGGAGCAGCCCTTCGCCGCGCCGTGGAGCCTTGAGAGCGCGGTGGCGGTGCTTTTCCTTGGGCTCTTGCCGACGGCGCTGGCGGCGGTGCTGCTGTTCATCGTGGTGCGCCGACGCGGGCCAGGATTCCTCAGCCTGGTCAATTATTTGGTGCCGCTTTGGGCGCTCGGCTTCGGCGTCGCGCTTCTGGGCGAAGCCATGCCGGCGCAAACGCCCATCGCGCTCGGGCTAATCCTCGCCGGCGTCTTCATCGCGCAAAGCAAAGCGCGGCCGCACGCCTCGGCGCGCTGATTGCGCTCGGCGGCGGAAGGCCTTACCTCCAGCGCATGGCCGAACCTCCGCTTTTGACGCTCTCCAACATCCGCCTGAGCTGGGGCGGCGCGCCGCTTTTCACCGGCGTCGACTGCGCCGTGGGGCGCGGCGATCGCCTGGCGCTGGTCGGGCGGAACGGTTCCGGCAAATCAACGCTCTTGAAAATCCTCGCCGGGCGCGTCGCGGCGGATGCGGGCGAGCGCTTCGCGCAGCCCGGCGCGCGGATCGTCTATCTCGAGCAAGATCCTGATCTCTCAGGCTTCGCCGATCTCGGCGCCTTCGCCGCTGCGGATCTCGAGCCGGCCGAGCATTACAAGGCCGAGATCGCCATGGAGGCGCTGGAGCTGCGGCCGGACACGGCGCCGGCGGCGGCGTCTGGCGGCGAGCGGCGGCGCGCGGCGCTGGCGCGGGCGCTTGCGGGCGAGGCGGATCTGCTTCTGCTCGACGAGCCGACCAACCATTTGGATATCCGGGCCATCGCCTGGCTCGAGGAGCGGCTGAAGAGCTTACGCGCCGGCTTCGTGCTGATCAGTCACGACCGCGCTTTCCTCTCGGCGCTGAGCCGCGCGACGCTTTGGATCGATCGCGGGGCGACGCGGCGGCTCGAGCAAGGCTTCGCCGCCTTCGAGGGCTGGCGCGACAAGACCTTCGAGGAGGAGGATCTCGCCGCGCGCAAGCTCGATGCGAAGATCCGGCGCGAGGAGCATTGGATCGTCCATGGCGTCTCAGGCCGCCGCAAACGCAACATGCGCCGCGTCGCCGAACTCGCCGATCTCCGGCGCACGCGCAGCGAGTTGATCCGCCGCGCCGGCGCCGGCGCCATGGCGCTGGAGAGCGGCGAGCGCTCCGGCAAGCTGGTCATCGAGGCGAAGGACGTCGCCAAAGCATATGCGACGCCCGAAGGCGCGGAGCGGCGGATCGTCGAGGGCTTCTCGATCAAGATCCAACGCCGCGACCGCATCGCGCTGGTCGGCCCGAACGGCGTCGGCAAAACCACGCTTCTGAAGCTCCTCACCGGCGAGATCGCGCCGGATGCGGGCGCCGTGCGCCTCGGCGCCAATCTGACGCCGGCGGTGTTCGACCAGAGCCGCGCCGCGCTGGATGACGAGGCGAGCCTTTGGGAGAGCCTGACGGACGATAAGCTGCTCGGCGTCAAAGGCAGCCACGATCAGGTGTTGGTGCGCGGCAAGCCCAAGCATGTGGTTGGCTATCTCAAGGAGTTCCTCTTCACTGAAGCGCAGGCGCGCGGACCGGTGTCGGCGCTGTCCGGCGGCGAGCGGGCGCGGCTGCTGCTCGCGAAGATCATGGCGCGGGAGAGCAATCTCTTGATCCTGGACGAGCCGACCAACGATCTTGATGTCGAGACGTTGGATCTTCTGGAAGAGCTGCTCGCCGAGTATGACGGCACGCTGCTGCTGGTGAGTCACGACCGCGATTTCATCGACCGCGTCGCCACCAGCACGATCGCTATGGAGGGCGATGGGAAGGCTGTGGAGTACGCTGGCGGTTGGAGCGATTACCAAGCGCAGAAGCGGCTCGCGGCGGCGGAGGCTGAGACGGCGCCGAGAGCGGCGCCGAAGGTCTCGATATCGAGACCGAAAGCAGCCTCGGCGCGGCGCGAAGGTCTCGACAGCGAGACGGACGCCGCGGCTGATGAGGCGCGCGAAGCGCCGAAGAAGCTCACGCTGGGCGAGGAGAAGCGGCTGAAGGCGCTGCCTGGCGAGATCGCGCGGCTCGAGGCGGAAATCGCCAAGCTGGAGGCGTTTTTGGGAACGCCGGATCTCTTTCAAAGCGAGCCGAAGAAATTCCAACAAGCGACGGATCTTCTGGTGGAGAGCCAGGCGAAGCTCGCCGAGGCCGAAGAGAGCTGGCTCGCGTTGGAGGAGCGCCGCGAGGCGCAGGGCGCCTGAGCGCGCGCCTTACAATCGGCGCGCTCTAGGAGGATTGGCGCGGCTGGGCTATGTCGTGCGCCGCGCCGCGTGGGAACGGCGCCGGGCGGATGGAAGGGGAAGGGCTCATGGTCAGCGTCTTCGGGCGGAGAAAGAGCGACAACGTCGTCGATAATCGGCGCGACAAGTCGAGCGGCCTCGGCGGCTGGACCATGGCCGCGGGCGGCGGCGCCGCGGCGGTGGGCGCGGGCGCGCTCGGCTGGGGGCTCGGCGGCGTCGAGGCGCTGCTCTGCGCCATCGCGCTCGGGCCTTGCCCTGTGCCGGAGGAGCGGCGCGTTCAGCTCGACGAGTTCGCCTCGATCATCCTCGCCGACACCGAAGAGGTTTGGACCGAAGAGTTCGCCGAGCGCGGCGAGACCTATACGCCCGCGACGCTCGTGCTGCTCGACAGCCAGCAAGCCTCGCTTTGCGGCGCGATCCTGGCTGGGCAAGGTCCGGCCTACTGCAAGCATGACGAGACCATCTATCTCGATCTCTCCTACCTCTCCGAACGGGTGCCCGAAACTGGCGCGGTGGGCGATTTTCCCGCCGCCTTCATCATCGCCCATGAGGTCGCGCATCACGTGCAGAACCTGACCGGCGAGTTCGACCGGAAGTTCATCGGCCGGCTCGACGATCCGGCGGTGGATGTGAACCGGCTCTCGGTGCGGCTCGAACTGCAGGCGGATTGCTACGCTGGCGTCTGGGCCAAACGCGCGGATGAGAAATTCCAGCTGCTTGAGCCTGGCGACATCCAGGAGGCGGTGGCGACGGCGCAGATCTTCGGCGACGATGCGGTGCAAGAGCGGGGCGGCCAAGGCGCGATCGTCGAGGCGGCCTTCACCCATGGCTCGGGCGCGCAGCGCGCAGCGTGGTTCCAGCGCGGCTTCGCCAGCGGCGAGCGCGATGATTGCGACAGCTGGAGCCCGGAGTTCGACGCGCTCTAGGCATCAGCGCCTCTGCGCGCGCCAAGCGCCTCTTTCGCCTGAAGCTTGATTGACCCTTGCGCGAAGAACCGCCAGCACTGTGGCTGGACGGTCAAGGGCGCGGGCGGTGCGTTCTTCAGCGAAGGGAAGGCGAAGAGGCGATGAAACTCGATCCGAGGATGCGCAGCCGGAATGTGCATGATCGGCGCGGCTTGCGCGGCGGCCGCGCGGCGGCCGGCGGCGGCGGTTTGTTGGTCGCGGGGCTGATTGTTGCGAGTTTCATCTTCCCTGATGAGCTGCGCCCCGTGTTGCAGATCCTGGGCGTTGATGGGCCCGGCGGCGCGGCCTCGCAGCAGCAGGCGGCTCCGATCGACGATGAGATCAACGCGTTCGTCTCGATCACGCTTGGCTATACGGAGGATTTCTGGAGCGACGCCTTCGCCTCCGGCGCTGTGACAGGAGAGAGCGCGCCCTATCAGCCGGCCACGGTCGTGCTGTTCACCGGTTCGGCGCGCTCGCAATGCGGCGCGGCTTCGGC
Organism: Pseudomonadota bacterium; assembly: GCA_038530925.1. Classification (GTDB taxonomy): domain Bacteria; phylum Pseudomonadota; class Alphaproteobacteria; order Rhodobacterales; family Rhodobacteraceae; genus JALEGB01. Next base: position 324 of record JBCBCG010000134.1, on the reverse strand, counting down.
GCAGACCGGCCCGTTCTACTGTCCTGCGGATCAGAGCATCTATATCGATCCGGATTTCTATGACGTGATGGCCACTCAGTTGAGATCGCCGGGCGATTTCGCTCAGGCTTATGTGATCGCGCATGAGGTCGCCCATCACGTGCAGAACCTCGCCGGAGTGCTGCGGCAGGTGCATCAGGCGAAGGTTCGCTCGAATGATCCGGTGATGGGCAACCGTCTCACCGTGCGGCTGGAGCTTCAGGCCGATTGTTTCGCGGGCGTTTGGGCGCGGCGGACCGATGAGAAACACCAGATTCTCGAGCAAGGGGATCTCGGCGAGGCCTT
>JBCBCG010000133.1:0-12257 GCA_038530925.1 Pseudomonadota bacterium | reverse complement strand
TGCCGAGGGAGTGCCTCGCCAATGATGGCTGACGAAATCAGCGTGCCGCTCTCGATCGTGCTGCAGGGCGTGGTGTTTCCTGCGCTCTTCGTCGTGTGGCGTGAGCTGGCGCGGCGCCAAGAGCAGAGCAGCCAAGAGACGACGCGGCGGCTCGACCTGGCCGAGCGGAAGCGTGAGGAAGACGCCAGCAGGCTCGGCGATCGCTTATCCCAAATTGAGCGAGATTCGCCGCAGATCTATGCGACCAAGGCCGAGCTAAAGGTCACAAGCGATGAACTTGCGCACAACGTCAAAGGGTTGCGGCGCGACCAAGCCCAGCTGGCGCGCGACGTCTCTGAAGCTATTTCCGAGATTCGCGAGATCATCGTTCTTTTGAAGCGGGAGACCGGCTTGATCCGCACCGCGCGGGAGGATGATGGCCGCCGGGATTTTCGCGATCTGCCGAGCGCCCCGCGTCGCCGTCGGCGCAAGAGAGCCTTAGCGAGCTGAAGATCTTGCTCATCGATGACGACCCCTTCGAGTGGCAAGCGCTATCGCGCGCCCTAAAATCGGCTGGCGTCGCTGCGTCTCTCGAATGCGCACGCGACATGGCAGAAGCCGGTAAGGCTTTGGCGCAACAGCCTTTTGATGTCGTGTTTTTGGACGATCGGCTCGACGGCGAGCCGTCATTCGTGCGGAATGCGGAAGCGCTCGCTGCGGCGGGCTACGGCGGCGCTCCGGTGTTCTTTAGCTGCCATCCGCCGCCGATTGACGGGATCGCGCGCGATACTCCTCGTCTGGTCAAGGGCGATGAGGCGAGGCCGGCGATGCTGCGGGCGGTCTTGGCCGCCGCCGCGGCGGCGCGATAAATGTCACGCAACCGAGCCGCGCCGATACGAGCGGCGACAATGTGCAGCGGAGCCGGCGCGCCCGAATTGGCGGCGCCGTGGCTCGATTGGGTCGCGGCGTGTGATGTCGATCCGTTCGCGGAAGCGCTTTTCGCGCAGCGGTTTGCAGCGCCCGAATGGCATGGCGACCTGCGCGGCGTTCTGAGCCGGCCCGGTTGCTACGCTGAAGCCGAGTTGCTGGTCGCCGGCACGCCTTGCCAAGCGTTCAGCAGCGCCGGAGCGCGGCGCGGCGTCGCCGATGAGCGTGGAGCGCTTACGCTCGAATTTGTGGAGATTTGCCATGCGCTCGCAGAGACAGGCGCGCTCAAAGCGTTGCTCTGGGAAAACGTGCCCGGCGTCCTCTCGCCGACGGCGGAGGGGACGCCTTTGGGTGTTTCCTGGGACGCCTTGTCGGGAGCGACGCTGCCCTTCCGCTTCCCCCTGAGGGCCGATGGCCAAGCGCAGGTATGGCTTCCGGGCCACGGTCACGGCTCGCTTGGCGGGTTCTCGATGCTCAACACTTCGGCGTCGCCCAACGTCGCCGCCGCGTCTTCCTTGTCGCAGATTTTGGAGCCGGCGCCGTCGATCCCGCCGCGGTACTTTTTGAGCCCGACTGCCTGTCAAGGGATCTTGGGCCGGGCGAAGCGGCGGGGCCGCTCTTTGCCGGAGGCGCTTCGAACCGCGCTCGAGGCGCGGGCGAGCTCGCGCGGTGTTTAACGACCCGTGCAACGCGGCTCGATTTTGAAACCGAGACCTTCATCGGCGGTGTCGGGGCGATGAACCTCAGGGGCCGCGACGGTGGCGCGGCGCCCGAGCCCGCCCATGCGGCCAGCCTAAGGGCGGCCAGCGGCGGTGCGACCAACTCGTTTCTCTTCTTCGATGGCGCGCAGATCACCAGCCGAGAGAACCGCGTGACGCCGAAGCCGGGCGGGCCGGCGTCGCCAATCTTGGCGTCTGGCGCGCCGCACATCGCTTTTCATGCGCGCCAAGATCCCATCAGCGGCGACGTCGCGCCTGCCCTCGATACGGACGCTGCGACAGTCGCTCTCGGAGGGCCTGCATGGGTTCGGCGCCTCACGCCTCGCGAGGCCGAGCGCCTGCAAGGGATGCCCGACGATCATACGGCGATCCGGTTTCGGGGCCGAGCTGCGTCCGATGCGCGGCGGTTTAAGGCGATTGGAAACTCAATGGCTGTTCCGGTCGTCCGGTGGGTCTTGGGCCGGATGTCGAGTGGTCTCATCGGGTAAAAAAGCCGGCCTCAGTTTCGTGGACGACGCGCAACTCCTGAGCAACCGTGAGCCCTCGGCGGCGCCAACTCTATGACGCGTCCCGCCCCGGCGTGTTGTGCGGCGTCGTGTGAAAATGCGCGCGATCTCCGGTGAGCGCCTCGGTCAAATCGTCGATGGCGTCGAGCATGACGCCGGCCCTGCGGTACGTGTCCGAGCTAATCTTCGCTTCTCTTCGGATCTGGACCGCTCCAGCGCGCCCGACCTTGAGTTGTTCAAGCGCACGCTTCTTGTCGATGCCGCCGGATCTACGCTGGCTCATGCCGCCTCCGTTCGCTGCGAAACTGTTCCCTTTATGTTCTGGACGCAGAAGCAGCCGACGGCAACGTTCTTAGGGTTCTCTCTGCGGCCAGTCCTTGGGCCTGTAGCCTTCGAGGTAGGCCACGATAAGCCGGCGCTGCGGTTCTCGAATGGGGCGCTCGCCCGTCTCAAGGCGATGCATTTGCTGGCGGAGATGGGCGCCGCTGAATCCGAGCAGGTGGCCGAACTCGACGAGAGTGAGGCCTAGGGTTTCCCGGGCCTCTTTGATTTCCGCGCCGGTCACAAGAAGATCTTGACCACGGCGACGATGGCGAGAGTGACGCCCGATCCGACCACGAAGGGATACCAGCGGTTTTCGCTGATGAGCTTTGCGGTCTCAGCATTCAGCTTCGCGGTTGTGGCTCGCATTTGGTCCAGATCCGCATCGAAGCGACGCTTTTCATCATCCGTCATATCTCATCTCCAATCATGGGCGGGCCGCAGTGGCCCGTGATTGAAATGTAGACCGACGGGCCTACAGATTCAAGCCTCGCCCTTTTGTACGCACTGTCGCCGACTTCTGCCTCCTCGATGTTCAAAAGTGGATGGTAGCCTATTGGTCAGCGGACTGTTCAGCTGACGCGGACTTCTGAAACCGACAAATGGGTTGGAGGCGATTTGCGATGAGCTGCATGTGGAACGCGTGTCCGCAGCGGCAGCAAAACGGCCTGTCTTTGATGCGGTCATTGGGAAGCTCACCGCGGGCGATAGCCTGGTGGTCTGGGATCTGGACCGGGCCTTTCGCTCGGTCGTTGATATGCTGCTATGCCTGGAAGATCTCGATAAGCGGGGCGTGAAGTTCAAGATCGTCAATCTTGGCGTGGATACCGCAACGGAATCCGGTGAGCTGGTCGCCACGATGATGGCGGCTGTGGCGCGGTTTGAGCGCCGCCTCATCGCACGGCGAACCAAGGAAGGCATGAAGGCCCAACAGCGTCGCGGGAAGCATGTGGGGCGGCCCAAGGCGCTCGATGAGGGCCAGGTTGCGAAAGCTCGTGCTGACATTGATGCGGGTAGGGACACGATCGCCTCGGCCGCCGCGCATATAGGTGTTCACCCAAGGACGCTTAGCCGGGCGCTCCAAATAGAGTGATACTTGTTACCGAACCCGCCAACCAAATATCGAACAACTAGTTTTTATGCCAAGATTTACACGCGTCCTGCAATGCGCCGAGGCCGCTCTCAGTTAACTCAACAAATTTCGGCTTCGTTCCGAGCGTTATAATCATTTCTCCACGCTCAAGACGAGTCAGATAACGCCGCACACTATCTGGTGCTATTCCAATGATATCTTCTATCAAAGCCGATTTTGAGATTCTCCCCTCCTCTCCATCAAGGAGAATTCTTGTCATAATTGCATAGTAGTACATCGAACTTTTAAAGTCTGGTCGCTCAAACTTTTCACCCCAGTATGACTTAAGAATACTGTCCCACGTGCGCTCAAATGCGAGCGTTTTCAGGAAAAAACTACGCTCCTCACTCGTGATCTCGTACTTCATTTCGTGCCCAACCTTGCGTTCCAGACCCTAGATATCGAACACGTGCCATCTGCGCAACACCGCTCCTGGCATCGTTAACGTAGCGTATCTGCGCGTCTTGCGCAGATCTGCGCAAGATGGGAGAGAGTGTGTGGGGAGCGAAGGGCAAAACCCCAAAGCGATGGAGAGACGAATGAAATTCTTGATCATGGGTCTGGTGGTTGCTGGTTTCCTCTCCGGTGTGGATGCCGCGACTGCGGGTTCGCGCGATTACGATGTGCCTTATGCTGTTACTGGCAATCGCGCCTGCGATCACGCCGCTGCTGTGGCAAGCGCGACGGCTCACGCTGAAGCGTCGGTGGCCGATGCAAGAGCGTTCCGCCTTAAGAATCCCGCGTATCGCAATGTTCGCATTGAACATTGGGATCGCCAGTCTGGTTGGCACGGTCTCCTTGAGCAGCGGCCGTGGTGCCATGCGTCTGGCCGGATGAAATGGACGTTGGTTTGGGAGGACTAGGCGCGTTCGAGTAAACGCGGCAGCCATGGTTTTTTGCAGCGCGGGCCGGGGACGTTAGTCCCCGGCCTTTTTTGCACGCCGTATTTGGCACGACCGTAACTCTCTGGAGTTATGGGCTTTTCGCCGCGCGAGCAAAAGTCATGAGTTATGCTCACGGAATGACCTGCACTTCCCATGAATGACAGCGACTTCTGACGGACTGACATTCAATTCTGAAACCAACACTCTCCGCCTCACCCTCCGCGAGATTGACGTAGCTGCGCGCGTGCTTCATCCGAAGATGAGCAAGCATGCGAAAAACACCGACGATTTTAATCGATGTGCGGCGGTGGAAGTCGTTTGCGCATCCTGCGCGAAAGTGGTGCGCGCGAAGCGCCCGCGCGTGGCGCGCGAGCTGCGCGGCGGTAGCGTAAGGTTTTGAACTATAATGTGATTAGATCACCCCCGCGCACTGCGCGGCTCGCTTTTGCGCGGCGCGCGAGTCGCGCATGGCGCGCGGATCTCTTGCGCGGTTTCGGGAGCGAAATTCAGACAAAACAACCCTGAATTTCGCTCCCATTTGCAGCGGACGGAAGCCCTTTGTAAACTTAAGGTGAGCGCTTGACGCTGGGATATCGGGAAGGGTGGGCCGTGGCCTTGAAGCCCAAGGTGATAACCTACGAACCGCATGGGAAGCTGGTGGGCCTCAAAGAGGGCACGCCGGAATGGATGCGCGCGGCGAAGGACGAGCTCGGCCTCTCCGCGTCGGAGCTTGGGCGGATGCTAGAAGTCGGGGCGGATGGCTGGCGAAAATGGGCGATGCCAGAAGACAAGTCACAGCATCGGTCGCCAGGGGTTCGCGTTGTAGCGCTGTTGAAAGCGTATCTCGCGGGATACCGTCCGGAAGGCTGGCCGCCGGGGAAGTGACCGGCGGCCAGAGGTGTTAGCCGATTGCGACGCCCTGGCGCTCGAGCGCGTTTCGCAATGTCGCCTCAGGAATCTGCAACTGGCTCGCCGCCTTTCGCTTCGAGAAACCCTGCTCATTGATCAGGGCCACCGCTTGCGTCACCATTTCAGGCGTGACGGTTCTGCGGGCTGGCCGCCCCGTGGCGGGCCGGCGGTACGCTGTCGCCTTAGCCCGCTCAACCAAGGTAGGCGGAAGGGCGGGGCGATCGGTCACCGTCTCGGCGTCCGCTGGTGCGATGCTTTCTGTTTTCGCCTCCAGCTCCGTCGCCTTCGAGGCGCGCCACAAAACCGCGGCTAGAAGCGCCGCCGCTGAGCCGACCAGCTCAAGAAGAGCCGAAAAGATGCCCGAGCGCACCAGTGTTGCGCTGTCGAGATCAACGTCGAGCGCACCGGCGAGGCCGGAGAGCGCCACGTCGGGCCGCTCTTTTCCAGCCGCTTCGTTAAGCGCGGCGCGCTGGGAGCGTGTCGAGCCAAGCTGAGCGCGCGCTTGCGCCTTGTCCGCTGCGATGGCGCTGGCGGGGCGGGCTGCGCTGGCGAGCCCTTCGAGCCTTCTGTATTCAGCGCAAAAGGTGATGCTGCGCTGGACGGTCGCGTTAGTGCAGCGGTCCGAGCGCCTTGGGGACCAAAGCGCATCTTGGCGCATGGCCGCCAACTGGCCTTCAAGCGCCTCGCGCGAAGTTTCGGCTCTCAGATTAGCGAGGTCTCTCTCTAGGCTGGTTTGGTCGCTCGCGAGACGCGCGCTATCGACACTGGCCGCTGCGGTCACCGCCGCACGGCGTTCGGCTGTCTGTGCGTGCAGACTGTAGGCGCAAAAGATCGACCATGCGGTGAGAAACGCGAAGAGCGCCCATAGCGGCGCAACGTAGGGGCGGGCGCTCGCCCATGCTGGCTGCCGAACAGGATCAGCGTTTGCGATCAGATAGAGTGCCGGCGGGAGGATCATTTTAAACGCATCCACAGCCCCGCCGGCCGCGCCATACACATGGCTCATGAGGCCGGCTCCGATCGTCGAGCCGTAGACGTAGTTCGAGATCACCCCATTCGCGCCAAGCCCGGCTGCGATGGCGATGAACAAGATTTGCAGTAGTAGCGACATTCTTCCACCCTCCTAGTGGGGCCCGATTGCCCCGTCTGGTGGGATTAATTATAGTGGCAAATGACACTATGCTCAATTAATCTTGTGTTAATGAATGGTTTACACGATCTGTTTAACTCGTTGCTTTGTGGTGCCGCGGAAAAGCATGCGTTTACAAGAAAGGCGTTGATTCAATTGCGCTTTAAAGCCGATTGAAAATCCGTGTGTCGGCGGTTCGATTCCGTCCCTGGGCACCATCCTTAACGTAAAAATCGTTTTGAATCATATTGATTAGAGCGTCTGCGCGTCCTTAGCTCCACCTTGTATGCTTTAATGGCCGCGCTCGGGAGTCGTAGGTTTACGATCTGGTAAGTATGTAACTTCTTTCTACTTGAATGGAGGGCCGTAAAGTTCCCTCAGGTTTGACACTCGAGGAGCATATCCCAAATAACTTTCGCATCGAATTTCGATCTTCTATCCCATAATTTTACGTAATCAATGATTATCACATTATGAACTTCCAGAGAGCCGACCTCTGCGGGAACTCCCACCTCGAATGCATTTGAATTAACCCAGGCTAAGAGCAATGGAAATGATGGCCAATAGGCGAAAAATACAGAAGCAGCGCCAGATTCAAATTCGATTATCAGCTGTGTTCTACCCAACGCTCCTCCCGCCGCCTCTGTCATCTACAGACTGAGCAATTGCGAAAAACTGACCGTCCGGCGACGCAATTCTCTTCGCAATCTGGTATTCTCCGACCTGCGCGTTTTGTATAGAATTGCGTTGTGGAACGCGGCCTCAGGCGAAACCCGCCCCGCTGTCTTCTTCTCTTGCATGGTCTACTCCTCTCAATGTTCGAGGCCTGCGGCGAATTCGGGGCGGTTCGCGAGTGTAGACGACCCTCTGGTCCGGTCGAGCCCAGCAACGTTATGGGAGCGTGGCTGGCGGCGGAGCGACCGGCGCTCAGGTCGATTTGCGACAATTCGCCGTCTGTCGCGGCGCGAGCAGGGCCGCGTTGGTCGGCCGCGGCGTGCGCGGCGCGCAGGCCTGAGCGCCGCCGCGCGGGCGCTTCCGGAGACGAATGACAGAAATGCGGCGGCGCCGTTGCGCTCGCGCTTTGCCGCGCTCGCCATTGGCCTTATGCACCGGCGGTTAAAGGCGAAAGGCGACGCGCGGCAGGGGGCGCTTGGGGTGGGAACGGTTGAATTGAGCGTGGCATGTCGGTAGCGCGAAGAATGACGGCTCTCGGCGAGACCGTGGCGAAATCCGTTGGTTCGACCGTTTTCGTGAGCACGGTTGGTCGGGTCTTCACGCAAGTGCTCGGCGTGGCGACCATCTTGGTCGCAACACGGTTCGTGACACTTGAAGAGTTCGGCTTTTTGGCGCTGGGCCAGGCGGTCACGATCATCATCGGATCGCTTCTCTACACTGGGCTTCATCAGCACGTTATGCGCACGAAGCATATCGCTGAAGAGAATGCGACGCTCTTCACCGCGCAGTGCTTGTTGGGGTTGGCCGGCACGATGCTGATGGTCGCGGTCGGCCTGCTCCAGCCGACCGGCTCGCTGGCGCAGGCGGTTTTCTTAGCGCTCGCGCCCGTCTCGGTGTTGCAAGGGCCGACAGCGCATTATGAGGCGTTCCTGATCCGAGAGGGGCGGATCCGCACCGCTGTTTTGACGACCGCCGCGGCCGAGCTGCTCGGCTTCGTGTCGATGTGCGTCGCGATCATTTACGGGGCGGGGGTCTACGCGCTGATCTTCGGCCGGCTGATCGCTTCGGCCGCGCTTTTGATCTCTAAAGCGTGGTTCGCCGCGATCTGGCCTGGCCTCGCGATGCGGGGCGGCGTCGCGCGCCGCGCGTTCTCTTCGGCGCGCCCGCTCTACATCACGACGCTGGCGCATATGGCTTCGACCTATGGAGGCGATCTGCTGCTCGGGTTCTTTCAGAGCCCGACGGCCGTTGGCGCTTATCGCGCCGCCTCGCGCGTGACCGCGACGCTGAGCGAAGTCATCGCCAAGCCTGTGATCACGATTTCATGGTCGAACCTGGCGCGCTCGGAGCGCGAGGGGCGGATCGACGCCATGGGCGCGGCCTGGCTCGACCAAGCGAAGTTCTTGACGTTGGCGGCTTGGCCGGCCTTGGCGGCCTTATCGCTGCTCAGCGCGCCGGTCGTTGATTTCATTCTCGACGAAAGCTGGGGCGAGGCGGCGCCTGTGATCGGCGTTCTTGCGATCGCGATCGCGGTGGGCATTCTCGACGGTTTGTCCGGCCCGGCGCTCCTATGCACACAAAAAGACGCTCTTTTCACGCGCCTTACGTTCGTTTGGGCGGGGATCGCCGTCGGCTCGCTGCTGGTCACAGCGCAATTCGGTCCGATCGCTGTGGCGTATGGCTTGCTCGTCGCCCGCTTGATCATGATGCCGATTACGTTGAGCTTTGTCCTGCGCGCGCTCAACATCCCGCTGAGCGCTTTCGCCCGGGCGCTCGCGCCGAGCGTCATCGTCACCCTCGCCTGTTGTCTGGCGGTGGCTTCGCTGCAGAGCGCGACGGATTACGACCTTCGCGGCTTGTTGATCACCGCGGGCGCTGGAGCGGCGCTCTGGATCACGATTTTCTTAGCGCTGTTGACGCTTCGCGTCGTCCAATTGCCGCGGCCGTAGCCTGGGCGCGCCGGGCGCTTGGCATGCGTCGCGGCTCGGTCCTGATCCACCGGCGCGCCAGTCCTTGATTGACGTTGGATCAATTGCCTAGCAGAAGTTGGTCACGCGATGAGTGTGAAATGGAGCAGCGTCGCCATGCGCAGAACGCGATTTGAGATCATCGGTTTGTTCGCTTGCGCCGCGATTGGCGCAGTGGGCGTCGCCCCGCTCTCGGCCGAAGAGGCGCCGGGTTTCGCGCCTCTCACCCTCGCGGCATCCACGAATTTCAATCAGACCGAAACGCCAGGACTTGTGGAGGCCGCGATTGCGCTTGGCGTCGACGACCTGCGTGACGGCATGTATTGGAAGCTCATCGAGCAGAGTGAAGGCGCTTATACGTTCGATCTGCCGACGACCGCTTATCCGGCGGCGCTTGGCGAGGCGGGCATCGGGCTCTCGGTGACGGTGAACTGGGGCAACCCGCTTTACGACGAAGGCTTCACGCCGCACAGCGCCGAGGCGATCGCGGCGCATGGGCGCTACATTGCCGCTTTGATCGAGCGCTTTCCCGCGATCCATACGATCGAAGTCGGCAATGAGTTCAACGGCGACAACTTCGTCAGCGGCCCTGTGCGCGGCACGGATATCGAGGGGCGCGCCGCCGCGCATGTCGCGATCCTGAAAAGCGTGCACGCCGCGGCGAAAAGCGCCAACCGGCCGATCAAAGTGCTCGGCGGCGCAGCGCATTCGATCCCCGCCGGTTATCTTTGGTCCGTGCTCGATCAAGGCGGGGCGGAGGCGATGGACGCGCTCGTCATCCATCCCTACACGACGCGGCCGGAGGATCTCGCGAAGGAGATCGCGGTGCTGCGCCGCCATCCCAAAGCGCGCGCGTTGCCGCTTGAGGTGACAGAGTTTGGATGGACCGATCCGCATTCCGCGGATGCGTATCTCATTAAAATGGTGGCCGTGATGGCGATCAGCGGTGTGGAGCGCGCCGCCTGGTACGCCTTGAACAAGCGCGGCGACCGTCACATCCCGCTGATGAACGATAGCGGCGAGCCGACCGCGGCGGGGCGGGCTTTCGCTTTCGCCGAGCAAGTGCTTGCGGGGCGTCAGGCCGAGGATGTCTCGCCGGACCCTTACACGCATGCGGTGCGGTTTGGGGAGACGGCGCTCGTTCTTTGGGGCGAGCCGCGCGATGTTTCGGTGGCGGACGGCGTCAGGGTCTATGACGCGCGCGGCGACGAGCTCTCGGATGAGGGGCTGAGATTGGCGGACGATGCGCCCATCATTTTGGTGGGGCGGCAGCCGATCGTGCTGGGACAATCGGTGGAGCTTGCGCCCCATAACGTGCTCGCCGACAGCGCTTTCGATTTCGCCTATCCCAACGGGGTCGCCGATCCGCCCGAGGGCGCGATCGAACGGTTCATTCGGATCAACCGGGCGGATGAGGAGGCGTTCCAGACGATGCCCGGGCAAGAGCGGGCGGGCACGATTTGGACGCCTTATCTGAGCCGCGACACGCTCTTTCCGCTGCGGTTGACTGCGACGAGCGTGGTCGCACGCGCTGGGCCGGAGACGCCGCGGATCGTGCAACGCTATCGCGCAAAACGATCCGGGCCCGCCAATCTGGTGGTCGAGTTGTCGCCCTCCGCGCGCTCGACGGATGGAATGGTCGCCACGATTTGGCGCAACAATGTGATCCTAGCGAGTGAAACGGTCACCGAGCCCTTCCGCTTCGCGAAGCGGCTCGATCTGAGGGCTGGCGACACGGTCGAGCTTGAGATCGGCGCGGGCCCGACCGATTTGGGCGACGTGGCGAATTACCGGTTTCGCTTGACCGCCGTCGATCCGCATAGCGATCGCATGTAGGTGGATTGACGCGGAGCTGCGGCCTGCGTCGTTGTCCGCCGCGACCCGCTCCGATGGCGGGTGGGCGATCAAATGCGCTGACCGCCTCCAACTCCGCGATCGAAGCTTTTTTGGTCATCACCCGGCGCTTCGCGCGCCCCCAAGCCGAGCGCGGGCGCGAGCGCGGATCCGCAGCCTCAGATGCATCCAACCAGCAGCGTGCTCACTGCGTCGCCGCATCCTCCGCTTCGATCGGCACAAGCGTAACTTTCACGACATCGCCCGGGCGCACATAGGTGTCTTCGGAGGCCTGCAGCAGCTCCGGTTCGGAGTCGATCCGTTGGCGTTTGATCGAGAAGACCGGCTTCACCGGCGCTGGTTCCTCGATCATGCTCCGGAACGCCGATGCGATGCTGTTCGTGTCGGCCGGCTCAGCGCCGGCGTTGACCTCCAAACCGATCGTCGAGGCGAAGACGGCGCTCGCCGTCACGATCCGCGTTTTGACCTGCTCGATCCGCGCGTCGGTTTCTTGCAGATCAAGCCGGATCGCGGCGCGTCTCTCACTTTCAAGCTCGCCCGTAAGCTGATCGAGTCGCGCCGCTTCTTGCTGTGCGCGAAAAACCGACCGCGTCAGCTCAAGCAACTCCCTTTGGGTGTTGGTCAAGCGCGTCTCGGCCAGAACGGCTTGGCCGCTCCGCATCAGCTGCCGCTGCACCAGCTGATCTGTCTTCTCGCGTTCGCTGGTAAGAAGCTCCAATTCGCGCTCAAGCAAAACACGTTGCTTACCAAGCACTTCAATCTCTTGAACCGCGTAGAATTTCTGGCGCAGGATCGTCTCTGCGGCGGCCGCATCGTGATCCTAGAGGCCGCGTGCGGCGTGCATATGGGAGCGAAGTCGGGCCGCTCTCCGGGGCTGCGGCTTGGCTATTCGCAAGTGGCGAACCCGATTTACCTGATGCGCAAAGGCTCCATGCCGATGAAATGGGGGCTCCACTTTATGAGCCGGAACGTCGTCGCGAATGTTCTGAAATCACTCATGCCCGAGCCCTATATCGACAGGCGCGGCCGATTAAAGGGGAACTGCCTGGCGATCTATGACTTTGCAAGAGGGCGCGTGGATCCGGAGCGCATTCTTTCGCTGTGATCAAGCGGCCGAAATAAGGCGCTCTTGATCAAGACACGACGGCGCCGGCGAGGCTCCGCCGCGGCCACGCGGGCGCTGCGACAATCTCGTCGGCTTCCGCCAACGTGATGCCGGGCCCGTTGATGCCATCAGCGAGCACGCGCCCTGTCG
>JBCBCG010000132.1:0-12277 GCA_038530925.1 Pseudomonadota bacterium | reverse complement strand
CCGAAGAGGAGAGCGAGCCTGCGCTCGCCGTCGCGGCGCGAGCGACGATCGCGCGCTTCGACGAAGACATGCGCGCTCAGCCCGAGCCGCGCCGCGGCGAGGGCCAGCATGCGTCCGAGCTGCCCGCCGCCGAGGACGCCGACCACGCCGCCGGGCGGAACCATGACGGCCGCGTCGCGCGCCGCCTTGACGGTCACGCGGAGGCCTCGGGCGGCAACGCGGGATCGCGCCGTCCGCCGGCGGGCTGCTCCGTCGCCGGACCCTCTCTCGAAGGGGCTGGCGGCGCTGGCTGAGCCGGCGCGCCGCCAGCGGCGGGCTCCTCGATCACGGGTGTTTCGCCGACCGCGGCGGTTTGCGCGGCGCGAAAGGCGTCCAACGCCGCTGCGACCTTGCGATCCTCCGCGGCCAACAGCGCCGCTGCGAAAAGAGCGGCGTTCTGCGCGCCGGCCGAACCGATGGCGAAGGTCGCGACCGGCACGCCTTTGGGCATCTGCACGATAGAGAGCAGACTATCGAGGCCGCTGAGCGCTTGGCTGCGCACAGGCACGCCAAGCACGGGCACCGGCGTCTTCGCCGCCAACATGCCGGGCAGATGCGCCGCGCCGCCGGCGCCGGCGATGATCGCGCGCAGCCCGCGTTCCCGCGCGGTCGCGGCGTAGTCGAACAAGCGATCGGGCGTGCGATGCGCCGAGACGATCCGCGCTTCATAGGCGACGCCGAGCTGCGCCAGGATCGCCGCGCCGTCTCGCATGGTGGGCCAATCCGATTGCGAACCCATCACCAATCCGATGCGCGCCGCGCCGGCGGAGCTGTCGGTCATTTCGGCCTCACTTTTTTGATGTCGCAGCGGCGCTGGGCGCGGCGTGACGCGCCTCGCCGCGCATGCGCGCTCAGGCGATGATGTCGGGCGTGACGCGGTCGCGCAGCTGGGCGATCTCGTCCTTCAGCCGCAAGCGCCGCTTCTTAAGCCGCTGTAATTCCAAGGAGCAGGCGATGCCGGCGGCGCTGAGTTCATCGACTTCTTCATCGAGCCGCCGGTGCTCCGCAAGCAGCGCCTCAAGCTTCACGCGCAGCGTCTCTTCACGGCTCATGACCTTCATGAAACGGCTCCGGCATTGTTTGATCGCGTCTACAAAAAACGACTGGCGGCGCCCGCCAAGGTCTCAAATCTCTCGCTTCAACCGCTTTGCGAAACCGCTGCGCCTATGATCCGCGAAAGATAGACCGTATACGCAAATCGCGCCGATCCGGAACGATTTTTTGGAATTGCCGCGTTACGCCGCTGGCGGCGATGGTCGCGGCGCCGGCGGGGAGGAGCACATGTCGGACGATCCGAGCGCCGCGCCGCCGCGCGAACCGGAGCGTGCCGAAGATGCGCGCCTTGGCGAGGCGTTCTGGCGCTTTTCGCTTGCGCTTTACGCCCAGCCGGGCGCGGCGGAGCGATGTCTCTCGCTGCAGGATCGCGCGGGATGGGACGTGAACCTCGTGCTCTGGGCGCTCTGGGCCGGGCTGCGCCGCGGCGCGCCGTCGCCGGAGGCGGTGAGGTCCGCGGCCTCCCTCTCGGCGCAGTGGCGCGAGGACGTCGTCGCGCCGCTGCGGAGGATCCGCCGAACGCTGAAAATCCGCCTCGCCAAGGCGGAGGGCCGCGCATCGGCGGATGCGGAGCGCCTTGACGCCGGGCTCTTTCGCGAGTCGGTCAAAGTGCTGGAGCTGCAGGCGGAAGAGCGTCAGCAGCGCGCCATCGCGGCCTTCGCCGCGGAGGCCGAGCCGCCCGTCGGGCCGGCGACGGCGCGGCGCCTGTTTGAGGCGCTGCGTCTCTCGCGAGACCGCGCGGCTGTCGGCGCGGAGCAAGAGGCGGCGCAAGAGGCGGCTAAGGAGGAAGAGGATTGGTCCGCTTTGCTCACAATCGCGCAACAGATCGATCCCGCTTTGGGCCGGGCGCTGGACGCTGCGCCGCAGCGTTCCTAACTGCGCTGGATGACAGGCTTTTGGAGTTCCCTTTCGCGCCGCTTCCGGCGTCAGCCGCTGGTGACGGTTCTGCGCCTGTCCGGCGTGATCGGCGGCGGCGGACGGTTCAGCCGCGGGCTTGAGGATGCGAGCCTCGCCGGGCTGATCGAACGGGCCTTCAAGCCGAAGCGGCTCGACGCGGTCGCGCTCGCCATCAACTCGCCGGGCGGCTCTCCCGCGCAATCCTCCTTGATCGCGCAGCGCATTCGCGATCACGCCGCGGAGCGCGGCGTGCCGGTGCTGGCCTTTTGCGAAGATGTGGCGGCGTCCGGCGGCTATATGCTCGCCTGCGCCGCGGATGAGATCTGGGCGGAACGGAACTCGATCCTGGGCTCTATCGGCGTGATTTCCGCTTCTTTCGGCTTTTCCGAAGCGATCCAACGCCTCGGCGTTGAGCGGCGGCTGCAGACCGCCGGTGCGGCGAAGGCGCGGCTCGATCCGTTCTCGCCGCTGAAGGCCGAGGATGAGGCTTGGCTTTCGGCGCTGCAAAATGAAATTCACAAGAATTTTATTGAGATGGTGAAAAGCGCGCGCGGCGATCGCCTCGGCGCCGAGCCGCCTGACGCGATCTTCTCAGGCGAGGTGTTCCTCGGCGAGGACGCGGTGCGCCTGGGCCTCGCCGATGGCGTCGGGCGCCTGAGGCCGGTGCTGCGGGAGCGCTTCGGCGAGGAGGTGCGCATCGAGCCGGTGACGCGGCCGCGCGGCCTGCTTTCGCGGCTGTCGCCGTTCTCCGGAGCGGCGCCCGCCGCGCCGGAGCCGCAGGCGGCGGCGCTTGACGGGCTGGCGTCGGCTGAGGCGTGGATCGCGGCGCTCGAGCGTCGCGCGCTATGGTCGCGTTACGGATTGTGAGCATTGTGATCTCCGTAAAGCGATCCGGCGCTCCGCGGCGCGAGAAAGGAAACGAACCCTATGGCCTTCAAAATCATCAGCCTGATCCTCGCCTTCGGAGCGTTGGGCTTTTTCATCCTGAGGGCGATGCGGAGCGCCTCCGGCGAGGCGGCGCTGCCGGCGCGGCGCAACGCGGCGGCGGTCGACTTGGTGGTGTGCAAGCGCTGCGGCGCCTATCACCCGGCGGGCGCGCTCTGCCGGTGCCGCCGCACGCCGACGCCGTGACGACGCGGCGCAAGCGTCTCGCGCAGGAGAGGCGGCCTTGGCGCGCCAGAGGCGGCGCCGCGGACAGTCAGCGGCGCGCTCAACACATTCAAATGCGTATAAAAGCTCTCTTATTACACGTCATGATGTCGAATCGATCAGAGATACTCGTCATTATCCATCATTACTTAACTAAACCGCCCCACGAATGCAGGTGAGCTGCGCGATCCCGGATCAGAGAACGCCGCGCTCAGCGCATGGCGAAGCTCCGGCGCCGCTCAGTTCAGAGCGTCGTCGCGCATCGCGCCTCGGCGGTGAGCGCGCCCCCCAAAGGTGGTCGCGCATAAGGAGATCGTAATGGCCGTTGATCTTGCGCAGGTGGTCGCCGGGCTGGTGCTGCTGCTTTTCGCCGGCGATATGCTGGTGCGCGGCGCGATTTCCGCCGGGCTGAAGCTGCGCGTGCCTGCCATCATCATCGGCCTCACCATCATCGCTTTCGGCACTTCAGCGCCGGAGCTGTTCGTGACCGTGCAGGCCTCGCTGGAAGGCGCCCCGGGGATCGCGGTCGGCAATGTGATCGGCAGCAACGTCGCCAATGTGCTTCTTGTGCTGGGCGTTCCGGCGATGCTGGCGCCGATCGGCGATCACTCCACGGAAACCAAACGCAATTACGAGATCATGCTCGGCGTCACGCTGGTGACGGTGGGGCTTTGCCTGTTCTCGCCGCTCACCTGGTGGCAAGGCGCTCTTCTGCTCGCGATGCTGGCGGGCTTTCTTCTTTATAATTATCGCCGCGCCATGGGCGCTCGGGCCGGCGCCGCGGCGCAGTTCGACGAGCTGGAGGACGGCGATCCGTCGATGCCGAATTGGAAAGTCGGCGCGATGATCCTGGGCGGCTTGATCGGCTTGCCCATCGGCGCGGATTTCATCGTCGAGGGCGCTCGCGGCGTCGCCACGACCTTCGGCGTCTCCGATGAGGCGATTGGTCTGACGCTGGTGGCGCTGGGCACGTCTCTGCCGGAGCTCGCCACCACGGTGATCGCGGCGATGCGCGGCCGCGCCGATGTGGCGATCGGCAACGTCATCGGCTCGAACATTTTCAACCTGCTCTGCATCTTGGGCGTCGCGGCGAGCCTCGACGACGTGGTGATCCCGCTCGACAGCCTGCTGATCAATCTCGGCGTCATGATCGCCTCGGCCATCGCCCTCGCGCCCTTCGTCTGGATGCGGCTGCATATGGATCGCCTGGTGGGCGGAGCCTTCGTCACCGCCTACGCGATCTACATCGCGCTAGCGCTGGCCACGGGCGGCGCCGCCCAAGCAGCCCCGAACGATCTCGCCGCAGCGCCGGCGCCGGCGCTTGCGCCGATCCGCTGACGAACGCTCCGCCGCGCGTCGGCGCTCGACCTGAGCCGGCGCGGCGCTTAAACCAAGCGGCATGAGCACCGCATCCGGCTCCGATGGCGACGCCGCCGATCCTTCCGCCTCCCGCGGCGCCGCCCCGGCTCCTTACGCGACGTTGGAGGAGGAAGGCGCGCGCTATGACGGCCCGAAGGAGGGCGATCGCCCGCGCGGGCTGTCGGTGGTTCAGTCTTATGTGAAGACGCTACCGGACGCGCCCGGCGTCTACCGCATGCTCGCGGATGATGGCGAGGTGCTTTATGTCGGCAAAGCGCGCAGCCTGAAGAAGCGCGTGGCCAACTACGCCAATCTCAGCGGCCACACCAATCGCATCCTGCGGATGATCCTCGCCACGGCGTCCATGGTGTTCGTCACCACCGAGACGGACACCGAGGCGCTGCTGCTGGAAGCCAATCTGATCAAGCGGCTAAAGCCGCGCTTCAACGTGCTGCTGCGCGACGATAAGAGCTTCCCGCAGATCGTGATCAAGGACGGCCCGTTCCCGCAGATCGCCAAGCATCGCGGCGCCAAGCGCGAGAAAGGCGCTTACTTCGGCCCTTTCGCCTCCGCCGGCGCGGTCAACCGGACGATCAACCAGCTCCAGAAGGCGTTCTTGCTGCGGAATTGCTCGGACAGCGTGTTCGACAATCGAACGCGGCCTTGCCTGCTCTATCAAATCAAGCGCTGCGCCGGACCTTGCGTCGGGCTGGTCTCGGAAGCGGACTACGCCAAGCTGGTCGAGGACGCGTCCGCCTTTCTCAGCGGCAAGTCCACCCGTGTGCAAGCGACGCTCGCCGAAGAGATGAAAGCGGCCTCGGCGGCGCTGAATTTCGAACGCGCCGCGGCCTATCGAGACCGGATCCGCGCGCTCACCCAAGTTCAGGCGCATCAAGGGATCAACCCGCAAGGCGTCGCGGACGCCGATGTGATCGCGCTGCATAACCAAGATGGGCAGACTTGCATCCAGGTCTTCTTCTTTCGCGCTGGGCAGAATTGGGGCAACCAGGCCTATTTCCCGCGGATGGTGCGCGATGTGGAGGATGACGAGATCCTGGAGGCGTTCATCGGCCAGTTCTACGGCGATAAGACGCCGCCGCCGCTTCTGTTGCTCAGCCATGAGCCCTCCAACGCCGAGACGCTGGCGGCGGCGTTGAGCGCGCTCGCGGGCCGAAAAGTGACGCTCTCGACGCCTCAGCGCGGCGAGAAGCGGTCTCTTGTGGAGCAAGCGGCGACGAATGCGCGGGAATCGCTCGCGCGGCGCACGGCGGAGAGCGCGGCGCAGGCCAAGCTGCTCGAGGCGCTGGGCGAGGCGTTTGGGCTCGCGGCGGCGCCGCGGCGCATCGAGGTCTATGACAACAGCCACATTCAAGGCGCGAACGCGGTCGGCGGGATGATCGTCGCCGGGCCGGACGGCTTTCGCAAATCGGAATACAGGAAATTCAACATCAAGAACGCCGCGCTGACGCCGGGCGATGATTTCGGAATGATGCGCGAAGTGCTGACGCGCCGTTTCTCGCGGCTTTTGCGCGAGAGCGAACAAGACGGCGCGGACGCCCAAAGCGATGAGCCCGACGCCGTCAAGGCGGAGGCGGCGAAGAGCACCGCGCCCGCCGGGTCGGCTCCGGAATGGCCGGATCTCGTTTTGATCGACGGCGGCGCCGGGCAGCTCTCCGCGGCGAAGGAGGTGTTCGCCGATCTCGGGCTGCGGGATGTGGCGCTGGTCTCGGTGGCTAAAGGCGAAGAGCGGGATGCGGGGCGCGAGCTGTTCCACATGCCGGGCCGGCCGCCTTTCGCGCTGCCCTTCCGTGATCCGGCGCTCTACTTCCTGCAGCGCTTGCGCGACGAGGCGCATCGGTTCGCCATCGGCGCGCACCGCCAAAAGCGCGCCCGCGCCACCTCGTCCACCCCGCTCGATGAGGCGCCGGGCGTCGGGCCGGCGCGCAAGCGGGCGCTGCTAGCGCATTTCGGTTCGGCCAAGGCGGTCTCGCGCGCTGGGCTCGCGGATCTTGAAGCCACGCCCGGCGTCAGCAAGGCCTTGGCGCGCAAGATCTATGACTTCTTCCACGAAACGCGGGACGCGCCGGCGCGCGCTGAGGAGGGCGAGCCGTGAGACCGCCGCAGGCGAGATGCTGAGCCGTTTGACGCTGTTCCGCTTCGGCGCGGCGTTGGTGATCGGCCTCGCCTTCGCGCTCTGGCCACGGGACTCCGCGTACGCGATCGGCTTGCTCCTCTTCTTGCTCGCCTCAGGCGCCGGCGTGATCGAGGATGTGCTCGCGCGCCGCGCCGGTGCGGACGGGCCCGGCGAGGCGGCGCTCCGCCAGGCGGCGCATCGGGCGCTCACGCTGTGCGCGCTCGTCGCGCTGCTGCTCGCCGAACCGGATCTCGCGCCGGCGCTCGCGCCGCCTTTGATCGCGGCGCTGTTGCACGACGCGGCGCGCGCGTCCCTCCGCGAAGCCATCGGCATCCGCGGCGCGCGGTTGCGCTCCGCCGCGCTGTCGCTGTGGCGCTCGCGCCTCGACTTCGTCGCCCTCGCCGCGCTGCTCGCGGCGCCTGTGCTGGATGGGCCGGCCGATAGCGCGCTGCAACCGCTTGGTCTGGCTCTGCTTTGGACGAGCATGGTCGCCACGCTCTGGGAAGGCTGGCGCGACGGCGCCGCCGCGCTATCCTTTCTGCGGCGACGGGACGCGCCGGGACGATTCGGGTCCGAAAGCGGGTCGAGCCGCGATCCACAGGCGGCTTCGCCGCGGGAGGAGCGGCGGGAAAGCGAGTTCGGCCGCGGACGGTGAGGGCGCAAGCGCTCTTCTGCGGCGCGCCTGATGTCCGCCCGGTCGGCGAGGATGATTTGATGCAGGTGCTCTATTTCGCGTGGTTGCGGGAGCGGATCGGCCACGGCTCCGAGCGCGTGTCGCCGCCTGAAGACGTGCGCACGGCGCGAGAGCTTGCCGCGTGGCTGGCGGCGCGGGATGAGCGTTCGGCCGAGGCGTTCCGCGATTTGAGTGCCGTCCGCGTCGCGATCGATCAAGAGCAAGCTGAGCTTGACGCGCCGATCGCCGAGGCGTCGGAAGTCGCGTTCTTTCCGCCGGTGACAGGAGGATGAGCGCGGCCGCGGAGGCGCTGCTGGTGGTGAAGGTCCAGGAGCAGGATTTCGATCTCGCCGCGGAGCTGAGACCGCTCAGCGCCGGGCGCGCGCAGGTGGGCGCGGTGGCGAATTTTGTCGGGCTGGTCCGCGGGCGCGACAGCGCTGACGCTTCGCGTGAGATCGCGGCGATGGAGCTTGAGCATTATCCGGGCATGACCGAGCGCTCGCTTCGACGCATCGCGGAGGAGGCGGCGGCGCGCTGGCCGCTCTCGGGCGTCGTGATCATCCATCGCTACGGGCCGCTGCGCGTCGGCGATCAGATCGTGCTCGCCGCAGCCTCGAGCGCCCATCGCGGCGCGGCGCTCGAGGCCTGCGCTTTTCTCATGGATTATTTGAAGACCGACGCGCCGTTCTGGAAGCGTGAGATCGCGCCGGATGGCTCGGGCGCCTGGGTGGACGCCCGCGATGAGGACGATGCGGCGAAGGCGCGATGGCGCTGACGCGTTGGGTATGGGGGCCGAAAAGAAGCGCGCGAGATCAACGCGCCACACTGTCAGTGTGATCGAGGAGAGAGCGAATGAGCCCACCCATCGTCAAGCGACGCCAAATCTCCGGACCGCTTCGATCCGCCGAAGCCGAAGCGCGCCAAGCGGAGCGTCCGTTCGGTTTGGAGAATCCCTTTATTCGCGAGATCGCGAAAAGCTTGGTGATCGGCTTTGGCGCCGCGGCGGTGTTTCTGGCCGTGATCCTGGCGATGGATCTCGCGCATTTGCGCAGCCTCGGCATGGCCTCCCAGGCCGGCGTGATGGCGCTCGGCCTGCTCTTCGTCTTCTCGGGGCTGACCTTCGCCTCGGCGCAGACCGCCTTCAGCATCCTGCTCCGCGCCAAAGGCGACGAGATCGATGATGATGACGGGCCAGGCCCAATTGGCGGAGCATAGCGCCGCCGACGCGCGTCGCAGCGGCGGCGATCGGGCGCGGACGGCGGGTCACTCCTGGGGCAGCGGTTCGGTTCGGCGCGTCGCGCCGCCCGTCAGAGGCGTCTCCTCGGCGCCAAAACCGTCATCCTCCAAGCCTTCGCCCTCCAAGCCTTCGCCCTCCAAGCCCTCGCGCTCCAACACCTCGCGCCCATAGGTCCGGCGCAAGGTCGCGCCCTTTTTGCGCCGCCGCCAACGGCGGTGCAGCCAGAACCATTGCTCCGGCGCCGCGTCGACCCAGCTTTCGATCACCTTATTGACCGCTTCCGACATGGCCACCGGATCGCTCGGTTCGATGGCCGGCTCGAAACGAACGGTGAAACCATCGCCCTCGCGCCGCGCGCAGGCGGGCAGCAGCGGCGCTTTCAGCTTGCGCGCCAATTGCGCCGCCGCGAGCGAGGTCTCCGCCGGCGCGCCCATGAAGTCGAGATAGGGCGCGCCGCCGAGCCGTTGGTCCACCAGGATCAGCGCCGCGCCGTCTTGGCGCAGATGCTTCAAAAGCGCGCGCGAGCCGTCCGCCCCTTTTCGGAAGGCGGGCCAGCCGCAAGAGGTGATCATGCCAAAGGCGTAGTCGTCGATGCGCCGATTGTTGAACGCGCGGTAGATGATGGCGAGCGGCGCGTCATGACGGGCGGCGATGGCGCGCACCGCCTCCCAATTCCCGTAATGCGCCGAGACCACGACCATTCGCCCGCCCGCAGCGGCTTTCGCCGCCTCAAGATGCTCCGCGCCCTCCACGGCGAAGCCCGCGGCGCGCGCGTTCAACGCCGGCAGATGCATGTATTCGACCGCCGTCCGCGCGAAGGTCGCCATCACGCCGCGCCGGATCCGCGCACGCGTCTCAGCGTCGTAATGCGGGCGCACCAGATCGATATTCTCATCGATGCGCCGCGCGAACCAGAGCCGCGGTCCGATGCGGCCGGCGAGCCATGCGACCAAGCGGCTGCGGGTGAGCGGACCCAGCGGCGCGAGCAGCAGACGTCCGAACAGGACCGCGCCCCACTCGGCTGTCTCTGCGAAGAAAGATTGCGGCCGCTTGCCCTGGTTCAGACGCCGCGGCGCGCGACGGGGCGCTGAAGCGGCGTGCGGCGCAGGCCCGTCATCCTGCGGCGCAGCGCCCTCGGAACGAACCGGTTGGATGTCGTCGGTCATAGCGGCTCACCCTCTCCCATGGCCGACAAAGCGCTCCAGGCCTGCGCGCGCAAGGAGTTTCGCCTCTCCGATAACCGCCGCAACGTTAACCAAGCGCTGCCGGTCCCGCTCTTTGCGCCTCTCGAGCGCGCCGCCGCAGGCGTCCGGCGGCGCTCCATTCACCATAAACGGGATCTTCACCGCGAACTGGCGTCGTGACAGGTGGGCCGGCGGGTCGGCCCCTGATGAGAAGGGAGCGTCCCATGTCCACAGCGAAGGACGCGGGCGAGTGTGTGAACCCATTCGCCGAGCCGGACGCGGTCGCGACGCTGGATGCGCTCGCGCAAACCAACCGTTTCGAGGCGCTTGGTCGGGCGGCTGACGCGCTCATGCGGCGACACCCGCAAGATCGACGCGTCGTCCTGCGCCGCGCCTTGGCGTCCGCGGCGGCTGGGCGCGGCGCCGAGGCGCGCGAGGCCTTCATGCGCGCGCGGACGCTGGCGCCGGCTCTGGCCTCATGTCACGCGCTGGTGGGCGCCGCGCTCACACGGCTCGGCGTCTTGCAGGGCGCCTTCGCGGAGCTCAAAGAGGCGCTGCGCTTGGATCCGCGCAGCGCGCCGGCGCTTAGCGCGATGGGCTCGCTGCAACAGCGGCTTGGCGACGACGATATTGCGCTTCAATGCTTTGAGAGAGCGGCTGCGCTGGCGCCGACGAGCGCGGAGATGCAGATGCTGCTTGCGCTCGCCTTGCAGCGGGCGGGCCGGATCGCCGCGTGCCAGGCCGCAGGACGGCGCGCCGCCGCCCTCGGCGGCGACAGCGGAGCGGTTGTCGGAGCGCAAGCCCATCTTCTGGCCGAGACAGGCGCGGTGGAGGAGGCGCTGACGCTTTTGGAGCGCCGCCGCCGCGCCGCGCCGGATGATACGCTGATCAACCGCCAATATGCGGCTCTACGCCTCCAACTGCGCGCTTCGGCCGCCGCCTCGTTTCAAGCGGCTGAGCGGGAGGACGCGGTCTGGCGCGACCTCGAGGCGAGCGCGGCGCGAACCGACGACGCAGGGCAAATGCTGCGCGCCGCGATCGCCTGGGTGCTTCAAGATCGGTGGTCGCAGGCGCGCCGCGTCATGGCGACCGCGCTGGCGGCCGCGATCCCTGAGCAGGCGGCCGCGCTTCGGCGCGCCGATCCCAAGGCGGCGGCGTTTCTGCTTGGATATCACGGTTTCATCACCGCGTTGCTCGCCGATCAGCCGGGCGAGAGCGTCGAAGAAGAGGCTCTCGGCGCCGCGCCGATCCTCCATTTCGGCGATAGCCATTGCTTGACCTACGCGCATCGCGTGGTGCGGCTCCGCGACACCGCGGTCATGGTGCGGCCGCGGCTCTGCCTTGGGGCGAAAGCGCATCATCTCGCGCTGAAAGGACCGACGCAGGCCAAAGCGGTTCTCCAGCGTCTGTTGGAGACCGCGCCGAGGGATGCGGCGGGAAGTCTGGACGCCGCCGCGCTGTGGTTCAGCTTTGGCGAGATCGACTGCCGTCAGAGCGAAGGGATCCTCGCGCATCACCGCAAAAGCGGCGCGCCGCTCGATCGGATCGTTCGGGACACGGTGGAAGGCTATGTCGGCTGGCTCGCCCAAGCGCTCGAAGAGGCCCTCGATCAGCCGCCGGGCGCCTCGCCGGCGCCGTGGCCGCCGGTCTATCTCTTTGGCGCGCCCGCGCCGATCCGCGCGGCGGAAAGCAGCGGCGCCGACCATGCGGCGCGCCTCGATGTGATCCGCCGGTTCAATCAGGCGCTGTCCCAAGCCGCTGAGGCGGCGGGCTTCCGCATGATCGACCTCTGGCGCGTGACCATCGGGCCGGATGGCGAGGCTGAGGCGGCCGCGTTCTGCGACGGAGTCCATCTGCGCCCAGCGACGGCGTCTGCGATTGAGGCGCAGCTCTAAGGCGCTTGGCGCGCGAGACGCGTCGCCGCCGACACGCCGGGGTCGGAAGTCCTTGCTGCGGCGCGTCATCGCAGCCTCACCTCGCTCAAAGAGTGATACCGGCCGCCGCGAGCGCGAGGCGCATCGCCGCGTTCGGTCAGAAGACCCTATCGCGCTGTCGGATATGGAGGGTGGGCGTGATGATGAGCTTTGGCGAAGCGATCGCGACGTGCTTTAAAAAATATGTGCAGTTCTCTGGTCGAGCCAGGCGGCCTGAATATTGGTGGTTTGTGCTATTTACGCTGTTAACTTATTTAGTAACAATTGGGATCGACGTGTTTCTTCTGGCGCCGCTCGGCTTGCCGTTTGTTTTAACAATTCTGGCGGCGATCGTTCTATTCCTGCCAGGTTTGTCCGTCGGCTGGCGACGGCTCCACGATGTTGGGCGCACGGGGTGGTGGTTGTTAATTCCCTCGATCGCTTCATTGATCGTCTCGCTGATCGGCATCGCCGTACAAAACTCCGGCGCGATTGAGGCGGGTCTTTACATCAGTCTCGCCGCGTCAGCCATTTCACTGATCCTGTCGATCGTGCTGCTGGTTTTCTTGGTGTCGCGCTCGCAATCCGGCCCGAACAAATACGGGCCGGAGCCTGGTCACGAAGTGGTGGTCGACGGCG
>JBCBCG010000131.1:0-12359 GCA_038530925.1 Pseudomonadota bacterium | reverse complement strand
AAGCGCGCGAAGCGCTCGGTTTCAAACTGCGCCGCCATCACGAGCCGGCGCGCTTCGGCCAGCGCCGGAGAGGCGGGTGTCTTCGAGCACCGCGTCGGCTCCATCGACGATCTCGGCTTCACCTCCTTCGTCGCGCATGGAGTCAATCGGCTCTTGGAGATCGTCAGCCGCTTCATGGCCGCGCTCGAAGCTTCGCTTTCAGCCATGGCGGAGGGCGATCTGACGAAGCGCATGGAGGGCGAGTTCTATGGCGGGTTCGACCGCACGCAAAAGAATGTGAACGCCAATCTCGAACGCCTCAGCCAAGCGATGGAGCAGATCGCCCTCGCCGTGCGCACCGTCGACCGCGCCAGCAGCGAGATCTCCGTCACCGCGCGCGACGGCGCGACCGGCGCAGAATCGCAAGCGAGCTCTCTGGAGGAGACCGCCGCGACCATGGAGGAGATGGCGGCCACGATCAAAAGCAGCGCCGACAGCGCGGTGGAGGCGGCGCGGCTGGCCAATCACACGCAAGAGCGCGCGGATGGCGGCCGCGCCGTGGTGATGCGCGCGGTCGAAGCGATGACGGAGCTTGAGCGCGGCTCGAAGCGCATCGCCGAGATCACCACTGTGATCGACGCGATCTCGTTTCAGACCAATCTCTTAGCGCTCAACGCCGCTGTTGAGGCGGCGCGCGCCGGCGATGCGGGCAAAGGCTTCGCCGTGGTCGCCGCGGAGGTGCGCGCGCTGGCGCAGCGCACAGCGGACTCCGCGCGGGACATCACCGCCCTGATCGCGGAGAGTTCGGGGCAAGTGGATCAGAGCGTGCGTCTTGTGCGCGAAACCGGCGAAGCGCTGGACGAGATCAATGGCGAGATCGAAGAGCTTTCGGCGATGATCGCGCGCATCTCGGATTCCGGGCGCGAACAAGCGACCGGCGTCGAGGAGATCAACGCGGCGCTCGCCTCTCTCGACGGGCTGACGCAGCGCAACGCCGCCGCCGCCGATCAAGCGGCGAGCGAAGCGCGCCGCCTGTCCGCTCAGTCGACAGAACTGACCGCGCTCGCCTCATCGTTTAAGACCTCGGCCACACACGCCAGCGAAACCAACGACGCCGACGCCGCATAGGCACAGCGAGGAAAGCGTCCGCAGGCAGGTGATCGAAGAAGCGCGAACGCGCCACCGCGCTTAAAGAGATCTCGCGGCGCGCGCTAAGACTGAGACGCCGAACAGGTCATTCCTCAAGCTCGGCGTCCCAATAGAGATAGTCCATCCAGCTTTCATGCAGATAATTCGGCGGGAATTTCCGGCCGATATTTTGCAGTTGCATGGCGGTTGGGCGGAACGGTTCGCGGGAGAGGCGCAAGCCCGACCGTGCGAGCGTCATATTGCCCTTGCGCAAATTGCAGCGCGGGCAGGCGGCGACCACATTCGCCCAAGTGGTGCGCCCACCACGCGAGCGCGGCACCACATGATCGAAGGTCATCTCGCCCTTCGCCCCGCAATATTGGCAGGTGAACTCGTCCCGCAGGAACAAGTTGAACCGGGTGAAGGCCGGATAGAGCGCCGGCTTCACATAGTCGCGGAGCGCGATCACCGAGGGCAGCCGCATCGCCATGCTGGGGCTGCGCACCTGCTGCTCATACTCGGCGATAATGTCGACGCGCTCGAGGAACACCGCCTTCACCGCATCCTGCCACGCCCAAAGCGAGAGCGGAAAATAGGAGAGCGGACGGAAATCCGCGTTCAGCACCAAGGCCGGATGATCGCGCAGGCTCGATGGGTTGCGGACGAAAGGCGGCGGGCCGCTGGGCGCGCCGGTTGCGCCCGCCCCGAGTTCCGGCGGCGCCCATAAAACGCTCCGCGGCGCCGCCGTCAGCGCCGCCCCGATCATGGTCGCTGTCGTCATGGTCGCGATCGACGTGCTCGCCATGGCCTCGCCCCTTCGGTTAGGCCCGATCCCGCTCTTCCGCGCCGCTGGCGGTCGCGTCCGTCTCGCGTCGCCGCGCTGTCCGGCCGCTTCGCCGCGGCACCGGCCGAGGCCGATCGCGCCGCTCCCGAGCATTTATATCTCGGCGCGCCGACTGCGCCAACACCAAGACGACGCTACCGCAGCAGACACTACATTTAGTTATCATCGCGATGCGACGGATTTACGACATCGCTTGTTCACGGCGCGAAATGTGGGGGGTCGGCGGTTCTATTCAATATGATCTCGGCGCCGAGACCGAGGGTCACGCCGATTTCGGCAACACTTCGCGCAAAAATTCAGCCGCCAATTGCAAGCCGTCCGGCGCGATCCCGTGCCCAACGCCGGCGCTGACATGCCAGCGCACCGGGAAATCCGCCGCGGCGAGCCCGCTGCGCGCCTCCTCGAGGGCCGCGACGGGAATCACATCATCTTGGTCGCCATGCACCAGCAGGACCGGCGGCTTGCTCCGCGCCTCCTGCGCCAGGCGCGAGGCGTCGGCCAGCCGGCCTGAAAATCCCACCACGCCGGCGACGCTCGGCTCGCGCCGCGGCGCCGCTTGCAGCGCCATCATCGCCCCTTGGCTGAAGCCGATGAGCGCGAGCCGATCCGCCGTCAGCGCGTGACGGGTCAGCTCCGCGTCAAGAAACGCGTCGAGATCCGCTTCGGCCTGCACGAAGCCTTCTCGCATCGCCTCTTCGGACGAGCCGTCGATCCAAGGGATGGGAAACCACTGAAAGCCGAACGGGCTCATCGGCGTGCGCTCGGGCGCGTTCGGCGCGGAGAAGGCGGCGTGCGGCAGGATGCCGGAGAGCGGCTCGGCGAGGCCGAAGAGATCGTCGCCATTCGCGCCATAGCCGTGCAGCAGCACCACCAGAGCGCTCGCCTCGCCCTGCGCCGCGCCGCGGCTCGGACCGCTGAGTGTTCGGGTCATGAAACGCCCTCTCTTTTCTTTTCAACCGCATAGTACCGCCACAGCATGAGCGAAGCGGCGCTGCGCCAGGGCCGCCACGGCGCGCCGAGCGCCGCCAGCGCCTCCGCGGTCGGCCGCTCGGGCAGATCGTAGAGCCGCCGCGCCGCCTCCTGCAGCGCGAGATCCGCCGCGGGAAGAAGATCGCCGCGGCCCACGCAGAACATGTGGTAGATCGAAGCGGTCCACGGCCCGACGCCTTTGATCGCGGTCAGCTCCGCTTCAGCCTCGGCGTAGGGCAGCGCGCGCTGGCGCTCGAAACAAAGCGCGCCGCTCGTCACCGCCTCCGCCGCGGCGCGGGCGTAGCGCGCCTTTGGCCTTGAGAGGCCGAGCGCGCGCAGCGCCTCCTCATCGCGGGCGAGCACCGCCTCCGGCGTGGCGGCGCCGGCCTCTTCGATACGCGCCCAAATCGCCCGCCCCGCGGCCACCGAGACTTGTTGGTCGACCAGCACGCGCAAGAGCCCCGCGAAGCCTCCCTCGCGGCGGCGGATCTCAGGCGGCCCGATCGTCTCGAGCGCGGCCGCGAAGCGCGGGCAGACGGCGGCGAGATGCGCCAGCGCCTCCGGCAAAAGCGCTTCGTCGAGCAGGCGCTCCGCCGGTGGAGGCGGCGCCGGCGCGGCGGCCGCCCCGGCGCTCGAACCGCGCGATTTCGGTCTGCGGCCCATGCGAACGCACCCCCCTCCCAGCGATCCGCCCCCGCGGCTTTCAGCGGCAGCTATTGCACGAGCCGGCCGCGCAGCCCACAACTGACCTGCGACCACCGAAGCATGCGAACCAGGTGCGAGAGGGACCGGCGATGGCGGATGATCCGAAGAGCGGCGATGAGGGCTCGATGGCGCCGGACGCGCTGACCCAACGCCTGGAGCAGGATCCGGAGTTCCAGCGCGCGCTTGAGCAGGCGCGCAAAGGCGAAGCGGACGAGCTGGAAGCCGCGCTCCGGTCCGAGGAGAGCTTCCTCAGCTGGCTCGGCGCGCGCTTTCCCTGGGCTCAAGGCATCATCCACGAGATCATGCCGATCGCGCCGGCTTTGATGCAGCATATCGCGACGCTGATCCGGTGACGCCGTGACCAAACGCACGCTCGCCGACCGTCTGACCGGCGGGCGGCTCTCGCTCGATCTCGCGGGCAAGATCGTCGACGGCATCGCCGAGGAGTTCGAGCGCAAACCGCCGACCATCGCGGTGATCGGCGTCTCTGGAGTCGGCAAATCCTCGACCATCAACGCGCTCTTCAAAACGAGCCTGCCGACATCGGCGACGGTGCGCGGCACGAACCGCTTCACGCCGACGAAAATCGCGCTCGACGGCCGCAAGGTGCTGAAGAAGAGCGTCTCGGCGGCGCTGAAGGTGTATGACAGCGTCGGGCTTGGCGAAGATGTCGCTGAAGATCCGCGCTATCTGGCGCGCTACCGCGAGCATCTCGGCAAATGCGATTGCGCGCTCTGGGTCGCCTCCGCCCGCAACCGAGCCGTCGCGCTCGACCAATCCTACATGATCGAGCTGAAGACCCATCTGCCGAACCTGGTGGTCGGGCTGAACCAAGCCGATCTCGTGGAGCCGATGGACTGGCGCCCGCGCTTCAACCTGCCCTCTGAAGCGCAAGAGCGGCACATGGCGGAGATCGTCGCCGACCGGCGCGCGCGCTACGCTCGCGTGCTCGAGCGCGAGGAGGCGGTGGTTCCGGTCGTCTCCTACAGCGCCAAGCGCTGCTACAATCTCTCGGCGCTGTTCCTTGCCTGCCTCAACGCGGCGCCCGAGAGCCGGCGCTGGATGTTCCAGATCATCAAAGGGTTTTCAGCGAAGGATTGGCTCGACCTCGCCGAAGGCGCCAGCGAGGAGGAGCGCGCGGCGCTGGCGAGGCAATTCTCCACGCCGGAGGAGGGCCCAAGCCTTTGGAGCCTCCTCGCTTCGCGCATGGGCCTCAGCGCCTCAACCGCCAACAGCCCCTAAACACCACCTCTTAGCACGGCAGGCGACCGAGCGCAGGAAACGGGCTGCGCCGGCGCCGCGCATCGGCGACACCGCCGCCTGGCGCCGCTTCGGGCGCGCAGGATCATAAGGGCGAGGCCGAGGATGAACCGCACCATGGGCGGCGCGGAATGGGCGATGCTGATCACGCTGTCTCTGGTGTGGGGCGGCTCATTCTTTTTCAACGAGATCGCGCTCGCGGATCTTCCGACGCTGACCGTCGTGGTCGCGCGCGTCGGGCTCGCCGCGATCCTGCTCCACCTGACGGTCGCCGCCCTGGGCGCGCGCCTGCCCTTCACGCTGCGGCATTGGACCACGTTCTTCGTGATGGGCCTGTTGAACAACGCGATCCCCTTCGGACTGATCGTTTGGGGACAGACGGCGATCGGCGCCGGCCTCGCCGCGATCCTGAATGCGACGACGCCGCTCTTCACCGTGCTCGTCGCGCATCTGGCGACGGCGGATGAGAAGATCACGCCGGTGCGCTTCGGCGCGGTGCTGCTCGGCTTCGCCGGCGTCGCGGTGATGATCGGGTTCGAGGTTCAAGCCGGCGGCTCAGCGCCCGGCGCGGCGGACGACGGGCCGCCGAGCGCGGTGTGGGCGCAACTCGCGGTGCTGGGCGCGGCGATCTCTTACGCCGCGGCGGGCGTCTTCGGGCGCCGCTTCGCCGCAGGCGGCGTCGCGCCCCTTGCGGCGGCGACGGGACAAGTGACGGCGTCCACGCTGTTGCTGGCGCCGGCGGCGCTTCTGATCGATCGCCCCTGGACGCTGCCGACGCCCGGGCTCGAGGCGGTGTTGGCGCTGATCGGCGTCGCCTCGCTCTCCACCGCCTTCGCCTACGCGCTCTATTTCCGCATCCTCGCCGCCGCCGGCGCGACGAACCTGCTGCTGGTCACCTTCCTGGTCCCGGTCAGCGCGATTTGGCTCGGCGTCCTGTTTCTGGGCGAGACGCTGGCGGCGCGGCATGTCGCGGGCATGGCTTGCATCGCCATCGCGCTGCTCGCCATCGACGGGCGCGCGCTTCGCGCGCTGCGGCGGCGACCACGCTAAGGCGCGGCGGGCTCGAGCAGCTCGGCGCTCTCGCCCTCATCGCCGCGCCCTGCGAGCGACAAGGGCTGCGCGTCGATGCCGTTGAGACCGCACCAATGGCAGAGCGCCTCCTCCGCCCCATGGGTGACCCACACCGTCTCGGCGCCGGTCTCGAGGATCGTCGCGGTCAGCTCGTCCCAATCGGCGTGATCCGAGATCACCAGCGGCAACTCCACGCCGCGCTGCTTGGCGCGCTGGCGCACGGTCATCCAGCCGCTGGCGCCGGCGATCAGAGGATCGGGCAAGCGCCGCGCCCATTTGTCCGACAGCGCCGAGGCGGGCGCGAGCACCACGTGGCCGGCCATCTCCGCCTTCGCCGCCACCGTCGCGTCGGCGAGCGCGCCGAGCGGAACGCCAAGCGTTTCGTAAAGCACCGAAAGCTTTTTGAGCGAGCCATGAAGATAGATCGGCGCGTCCCAGCCGGCGCGGCGAAGCTCCGCGATCAACCGTTGGCATTTGCCGAGCGGATAGACCGAGACGCCATGCGCCCGCTCGGGAAAGGCGGCGAGCGAGGCGAGAAGCTTGCCGATCTCCCGCTCCGTCGGCGGATGGCGAAACACCGGCAGGCCGAAGGTCGCCTCGGTGACGAAGAGATCGCAGGCGACCGGCTCGAAGGGCGCGCAAGTGGGATCGGCGCGGCGCTTGTAATCGCCCGAAACCACCGCCCGGGCGCCGCCGGCCTCGATCACCACTTGCGCCGAGCCGAGCACATGGCCCGCTGGGCGCAGCGTCACAGTCGTCTCGCCCAGACTGAGCGCCTCGCCATAGCCGAGCGCCTGGCGGGAGGCGAAGGCGTCTTCGCCATAACGCACGGCGGCGATGGCGAGCGTCTCGGGCGTCGCCAGGATCGCTCCATGGCCCGGCCGGCAATGATCGCCATGCCCATGGGTCACCACCGCGCGCGGAACCGCCCGCACCGGATCGATGTAGAAATCACCGAGCGGACAATAGAGCCCGGCGGGCTCGAGGCGGAGAAGATCAGCGGCGCGCGTCATGGGGCGCACCATAGCGCGAAAGCGCCAGCCGCTCGACTCAGCCTGGTCGCGCTTCAACCTCCTTCAGCCCCAGGAGCGCGGCCGCGGCGATCATCAGTCCGCCGGAGAGCCGGTTGAGCAGCCGTCCCCGCTTTCGCAGCCCGCCGAGCAGGCGCTCCGCCGCGCCGCCCCAAACGAACAGCAAAACGCCGTCGACGAAGAGATAGGTGAGGCCGAGGATCAAGAGCTGCGGCCAAATCGCGAGGCTCGGATCGATGAATTGCGGGAAGAGCGCGGCGAAGAACACCACGGCTTTGGGGTTCGCCGCCGAGGTCAGGAAGGCTTGGCGGAACAGCGCCGCGCCGCCCGGGGCCGACGCCTCGGCCTGCGAAAGATCCAAGGGCGGCGCGAAGAAGGTCTTAAGCCCGACATAGACGAGATAAGCGACGCCGAGCCACTTCACGATCGTCAGCGCCTCGGCGCTGGCGGCGATCACCGCCGCAAGCCCGAAAGCCGCCGCACTCATCTGCAGCGCGTTCGCCGACAGATCGCCCGCCACCGTCGCCCGGCAGCGCCGCACGCCATAGCGCAGACTATTGGCGATCATCAGCGTTTGGCTCGGCCCCGGCGGCGAGAGAAAAAACACCGCGACCGTTGCGAGATAGGCGAGATACAGCTCAGCGCTCATGGGACCTCTTCAGCATTGTCGGCTCATATTCCGTAAGGCGCCGCGCGCTGCGAGGCGAGATGCGGAGCCCACGCGCGCTCGTCGCTGGCTGCGCCGCTCCTCGCTGGGCGCAGCGATGAGCCGCGAAGTCGTCGAAGAGCGCGGCGCGCAGAGCGACAGGAGCTGAGATGGCGAAATCGGACCGGTCGCTCCCAGATCCCTTCGCCGCATGGTTCGCGGAGCGCGGCTGGGCGCCGCATGCGCATCAGCTTGCGCTGATCGAGCGGGCGGCGCTCGGCGGCGCGGATCTGCTGGTCGCGCCGACGGGCGGCGGCAAGACGCTGGCGGGCTTCCTGCCAAGCCTGATCGATCTCAGCGCACGGCCGCGCGCAGGGCTGCACACGCTCTATGTCTCGCCTTTGAAGGCGCTCGCCGCGGATATCCGGCGCAACCTCTCTGGTCCGGTCGAGGAGATGGGCATCGCCATTCGGGTCGAGGACCGCACCGGCGACACAAAGCAAAGCGCACGAGCGCGCCAGCGGGTCGATCCGCCTCAGATCCTGCTCACGACGCCTGAAAGCCTAGCGCTGCTGCTCAGCCAAGAGCATGCGCCGCGCATGTTCGGCGATCTCAGCGCGGTGGTGGTGGACGAGGCGCATGCGCTCGCCGGCCTCAAACGCGGCGATCAACTGGCGCTCTGCCTCGCGCGGCTGCGCAGCCTCGCCCCCAGCCATCGCCGCGTCGGGCTCTCGGCGACGGTGGAGGATCCGCAGGCGCTCTGCGAATGGCTCGAGCCCGGCGCCTGTCGCCTCCTCACCGCCGCGGCCGGGCTCGAGCCGAAGATCCGCATTCTCGAGGAAGCCGGCGATCCGCCCTGGTCGGGCATGGGCGGGCGTTACGCCGCCGCGGCGGTGATGGCGGAGATCGAACGGGCGCGCACCGCGCTCGTGTTCATCAACACCCGCGCCCAGGCCGAGCTCTTCTTCCAGGCGCTTTGGCGCGTCAACGACAAGGCGCTGCCCATCGCGCTGCATCATGGCAGCCTTGGGATCGAGACGCGAAAGCGGGTCGAGGCGGCGATGGCGGCGGGCGCGCTGCGGGCCGTGGTGGCGACCTCGTCGCTCGATCTCGGCGTCGATTGGGCGGCGGTGGATCTGGTGATCCAAGTGGGCGCGCCCAAGGGCGTCAAACGGCTGGTGCAGCGGATCGGACGCGCCAATCACCGTTTCGATCAAGCGAGCGAGGCGATCCTCGTCCCGGCGAACCGGCTTGAAGTGCTCGAATGCCGCGCCGCGCTCGAGGCGGTGCGCGAAGGCGCGCTCGATGGCGAGCCGGCGCCGCCGGGAACGCTCGACACGCTCTGCCAGCATCTCCTGCTGATGGCCTGCGCCGGCCCGTTCGAGGCGACCGCGCAATTCGAGGAGACGCGCCGCGCCGGGCCTTATCGCGCGCTCAGCCGCGCCGCCTTCGACCGTTGTCTCGAGTTTTGCGCCACTGGCGGCTACGCGCTGAAAGCCTACGACCAATGGCGCCGGCTGATGCAGGGCGCGGACGGGCTCTGGCGCTTGCGCGATCCGCGCCAAGCCAGGCTCCTGCGCATGAATGTCGGCACCATCGTCGAGGCGGAGACGCTGAAGGTGCGCATGGGCAAACGCGGCGGCGGCTCCCCGCTCGGCGAGGTGGAGGAAGCCTTCGCCGCGACGCTCAGACCGGGCGATAGTTTCCTGATCGGCGGTCGCGTGGTGCGCTTCGACCGGATGCGGGAGATGGTGCTGGAGGTCTCGCCCCAAGGCGGGCGCGAGCCGCGCATCCCGGTCTTCGCCGGCGGCAAGCTGCCGATCTCGACCTATCTCGCGGAACGCGTGCTGGCGCAGCTGAATGCGCCGGACAGCTGGGCGAGCCTGCCTGCGCCAGTGGCCGAGTGGCTGCGGCTTCAAGCCCTGATCTCGGAGATGCCGGCGGCGGACAGCCTGCTGGTGGAGACCTTCCCGCGCGGCGGCAAGGCGTTCCTCACCGCCTATGGGTTCGCCGGCCGGAACGCGCATCAGACGCTGGGGCTAATCCTCACCAAGCGGCTGGAGGAGGCCCGGCTCGCGCCGCTTGGGTTCGTCGCCAACGATTACGCTCTGATGATCTGGGGGCTGGAGCCCGTGGCGGATCCTTCCTGGCTCTTCGCGCCGGAAGGGCTGCGCGACGGGCTCGATCAATGGCTCACGGGCAGCTCCGTGATGAAGCGCACCTTCCGCCAAGCGGCGGTGGTGGCGGGCCTGATCGAGCGGCGGTTTCCCGGGCTGAAGAAATCCGGCAAGCAAACCACTTTCAGCGCCGATATCCTCTACGACACGCTGGTGAAATACGATCCAGAGCATCTGATGCTCGAGATCACGCGCGCCGAGGCGATGCGCGGGCTGGTGGATTTCGGCCGCATCGAGGATCTGATCCACCGCATCGGCGGCGCGGCCGGTCGCATCCGCCACCGCCGCCTGCGCCGCGTCTCGCCGCTCGCCGCGCCGGTGATGCTGGAGATGGGACGCGAGCCGATCAAAGGCGGTTTCGCCGAGGAGCGCCTTCTCGAAGACGAAGTTGACGCCATCATCGCCGAGGCGATGAGCGCCGAGGCGTGACCAGTCGGCGCCGCTGCGCGCCAATCGCTCGCACCGATATGCTCACTACATTGTCAGTCCACTATCGTGTCAAAAACCGCTGTTGCGCGTCTTATACCAGGGAGAATTCCGATGAGGATCCCGAGAACCGAGTCCATGGCGCTGCGCCGCGCCTGCGCCCGGCGCGTCGTCGCCCTCTTTTTTGCGATAGGCCTCTTCGCCGCCGCGCTTCCGGCGACCGCGCAGCAGGCAGCCCCCAAAAGACTGGGACCAGACGACAGCTCCGCGATTGTCGCGATCATAAAGCCGGTGAACTGGGTGTATGCCGCCTTAGACTCGACCAAGAGCAAGGGACAACCAAGTATTGTTATGGAGCCTCTGACCTCAGAGCTCTGGATTGTCTATGGACTCGACACTGGCGCCGCAATCCACTTCCTGAACTTAGATCAGCTCGGCGAACTCAACCTTAAGCAAGAAGATCTTCGTCAATTGGCAACGGAAAACTTGGCGAGAATAATCAATAATGGGTTTTCAATTAATCAAATCGATGCGTTTTATACAGTATCTGCTGGCGGCATGTATGAAACCAGCCTGTTATTGTTCGATGCATTCTGGGAAAAGCCGCCTTTCGAAATCGAAGGCGAAACGCTCGTCGCTGTTCCGCGCCGCGGTGTCTTGATCATTGGAAGCTCAGCGAAGCCAGAGCGTGTGAAAGAGCTTCGGCTCGTCGCGGAATCGAATCACGCAAATGGAGAGCATCCGATCTCTCCCAACGTGTTCGTGCGCCGGGATGGCGGCTTTGCGCCATACACCGATTAAAAATGAGCGCGGCGACGCCTCATCGCGCCTGGCGCAGTTGCTGTTCGAACCGGCTCGGCGGCGGGCCGTCCGTATCCGCTGTCGGCAGCGCCGGCGAGGTGATCAGCGGCGCGACCACCGCGACGCCCGCAGTCACCGCCTGCTGCGCCGAGAGAAGCAGACCATGTTTGCGCCGCCACGCGATTCGCTCCTCATAGGAGACGTAATCATCGCCCGCTTTCATCAGCTCATGCTCAGCGACGAGATCATACTGCCGGTTCAGCGCGAGATAGGCCGGCGCCAGCGTCGAAAGCAGCATCAGCGTGCCGAGCACGCCGAACAGCGCCGAATAACGCGTCGCGGCGGCGAGGAAGCTCGCGGCCAATTCATCTTCGAACAGTCGAAGCGGCCACCCCATCATAGTGTGGAGATAATAAACGCTGAGCACGATATTCAGAGCGGCGAGCGCCAGAGCGATCTGTAGGTTGACCATGCGCATTCGCAAAGCCTTATGGCTTTCTTTGCCTAGGCTGCGCGGCTCAAAGCTGGCGATGTTCGCCATGAATACAACCAGCACCCACGGCGCTGCGCCGCCAATCAAGTAAACAATCGCGTGGATCGAGGCGAGCATCTGGCTCTGCGGCATCACCTCTTCGTAAAGCGCCATCCCAAAGGGCCAAAAGCGCACCGTGACGAGATCAACCGCGCCTGCGTCTTCGCCAAGCCGCAGCACATCATCAGCGAACGCGATCCGAATATTGTAATCAGAGATAAGGTAGAGGAAGTAGAGAAAGCCGACCATCGCGCCGGCGATCAGCACGCCGAGCAAGCCGCCGAACGGGTTGCGATAGCGCCCCAAGATCCGCGGCAACGCCCAGATGATCGAGAAAATCGCCACGAGAAAATAGAGCACGGAGGCGAGCGCGAACTCCATGCGGCCGGACATGGACGCCAGATCACGCTCGATGCCGGAGCGGAAGGCGGTGCGCGGATCCACTTCGCGGAAATACGGATCGCCATCGGCGGCGAGGCCCACCAGGTCCAGCGAGACCAGCAGCGAGAGATACACGATCACAGGGCCGAGGATCACCAGCCAGCCCCAGCGCGTACGATGCCACCATTCCACCAGCCGAGAGATCACGGCGCCCCTCCCCCAATCTCCGCCGCGTCTCGCCGCGCGGCCATCACCCCGACATTCGGGTTAACGCGAATGGCGCGCTCGAACCAAGGGCTGATGGCGCCAAGAAGGCGCTGGCGGCGCGCTGTGCCGCCTTCAGCGCGGAGTGAGCGGCCGCAGCGCCTGATCTCGCCCCTCGATCGGCCGATCCCCCCATCGCGTCGGC
>JBCBCG010000130.1:0-12391 GCA_038530925.1 Pseudomonadota bacterium | reverse complement strand
TGAGCCGAGAACAAAGCGTCATAATCCATGGGTCATCTCCCTGCGCGTGTCTGAGCGCGATCCCGGCGATGGCGGCGCAGCCTCTTTCCTGCGGCCGGCCCCATCCATGTCTCCGTCATGCGCAATCGCGCGCGCCCCATTCATTCGCGGTTTTGAATGAAAATGTATCAACGCGGAGCCTCGCGTCGAGCAGGCGAACAGCTAAAACCTGAAGCAAATAGCGTCTAGACCCGCGACCAAGCGGCGCAATGCGGCGACAAGGCGCGCCGAATTCGCGCCGTTTTCGCGCAACACGCAACAATTCGCCGCAGAGACCATGAAATGGCGCCGCCGCCGGCCCGTGACGCGCGCCGGCCCCCGAAGCGGGCGCATGCGCCCTTCCCCTTCGCGACATTCTGGCGCAATCTGCGCCAACGCGCGTCAGCAAAAGCGCGCGCAGACAAGAGTTTGACGGGAGGCTCCCATGACCCTGACACGGCGCGCCGGTTTGCGCGGCGCCCTGGCCGCGATCACGGCGGCGACGATCGGCATCAGCGCGCCGGCGAGCGCGGCGGAAGAGGCCAACTACCTGCTCGCGACGGCGTCGACCGGCGGCACCTATTATCCCGTGGGCGTCGCCATCGCCACGCTGACCAAGGTGAAGCTGCAGCCGAAGCAGAAAATCGGCATGTCGGCGATCAACTCCGCCGGCTCTGGCCAGAACGTCCAATTGCTGCGCCAGAACGAAGCGCAGTTCGCCATTCTGCAGGGGCTCTACGGCTTCTACGCCGCCACCGGCACGGGCCCTGTCGCCGAGCCGCAGGACAATCTGCGTTCGGTCAGCATGCTGTGGCAGAATGTCGAACAGTTCATCGTCGCCGAAGGCGCGGCGAGCACGGGCGATGTCTCGGATCTCCTGGCGATGGAGGGCCAAACCCTCGCGCTCGGGCGGCAGAACTCCGGCACGATCGGCTCGAACAAACATCTGATGAGCGGCCTCGGCGTCGATATTGAAAGCGCGTATGAGCTGTTCTACGCCGGTTACGGTCCGTCCGCCGAAGCGCTGCAGAACGGGCAAGTCACGGGCATCTCCACGCCGGCGGGCGTGCCGACTGGCGCGATCACCAAGCTGATGGCGGCGGCGGGCGGCAGCGTCGCGCTCCTCGACTTCACCGATGAGCAACTGGCCGCGGCGGATCAAGGCTCGGGCCTTTGGACGCGGTATGTGATCCCGGCGAAGACCTATCCGAACCAGGATGAGGATTGGAACACGATCGCCCAGCCGAACTTCCTGGCGGCGAACGCGGATGTGCCGGAAGAGCATGTCTATCAGATCACGAAAACGATGTATGAGAACCTGCCGTTTCTGCAGGCGATCCATCCGGCGACCAAAGCGATGGCGATCGAGAAAGCGATCGTCGGGCTGCCGCTGCCGCTCCATCCGGGCGCCGCGCGCTACTACGCCGAGGTCGGCGTCGAGTTGCCGGAGCGCCTGGTCGCTCAATAGCCGGTCGAGCGCCGTCGCCTCTTCGGCGGCGAGAGGCTCCTCGTCTCTCGCACTCATCGGCGACGGCGCCCCGCCGCGAAATCGTCGCCGCGCGGCGCGCGTTTCAATGGTCTTCCACGGGCGCGCTTCGAACGCTCTGCGTGCGAGCTGAAAGCGCGTTCGCCGCGTCTGAACGCTGACGGAACAAGAGAGCCGCCATGGCCGCACATCGCGCCGACACCGAGGCCCCGGCGCCGAGCGGCGCGATCGATAGCGGACCGCAGCGCCTCACCGGCCTCTGGGCTCACGCCGCCGCCGCGCTCGCCGCGTCGCTGGCGATCATCCATCTCTATTTTCCGTTCGCGCCGACCCTCTCGGCCTATCTGTCGCCTGTGACCGAGACGCTGTTCGGCGTGTCGGCGCTGCCCTCCTCGCTCCAGCGCAACACCTTCCATTTCGCCGGCTTCGCGCTGCTGCTCGCCATGACGACGCCGATCGTCGCCGCCGCCTGGGCGCAGAAGAGCAGCGCGCTCCGCTGGGTCGATCTCGCCTTCGGATTGCTCGCCGCGAGCGCCGCGCTTTATCTGAGCGCGCCGGGCGTCGTGGCGACGTATTACGCCACTGGCGCCTTCACGCCGCTTGATTGGGCCGCAGGCGTGATCTGCGTGATCGCCGCGCTCGAGCTGACGCGGCGGAGCGTCGGGATCATCGTGCCGGCGATCGCGGTGATCGGACTGGGCTATCTCACTGTGCTCGGCCCTTACGCGCCGTCGCCCTTCACCTTTCGCGGGCTGTCGGCCGAGGCGACGCTGGTCGCGGCGATTTATGAAGATGAGGGGATGTTCGGGCTGCTCGCGGGCATCTCGGCGACGACGATCTTTCCCTTCATCATCTTCGGCGCCTTTCTGGTGCGCTCGGGCGCCGGTGATTTCGTGATCGCGCTCGCCAAAGCCGTGGCCGGGCGTCTCGCCGGAGGTCCGGGGCTGATCGCCGTCATCGCCTCGGGCCTCACCGGCACGATCTCAGGCAGCGCCGTGGCCAACACCGCCTCCACCGGCGTCATCACCATCCCGCTGATGAAGCGTTCAGGCTTTCCCGCGCCCTTCGCCGGCGCGGTGGAGGCGGGCGCCTCGACCGGCGGACAATTGATGCCGCCGATCATGGGCGCCGGCGCCTTCGTGATGGCGAGCTACACCAACATTCCTTACGAGACGATCATCGCCGTCGCGGCGCTGCCCGCGCTTCTCTATTTCGCCTCCGTCGCCTTTTTCGTTCGCATCGAAGCGCGGCGCCTCGGCCTCGGCGGGTCGGCGGAGGAAGGCCCGACGCTCGGCGCCGCGGTGAGGGAGAGCGGCGCGAGCTTCATCATTCCCATCGCGCTGATGATCACGCTGCTGGTCGTGGGCTTCACGCCGCCTTACGCCGCCGTGCTTGGCATCGCCGCAATCATCCTCTCCAGCTATTTGACGCAGCGGCCCATGGGGCTCGTCGCGATCTGGCAAGCGCTGGTGATGGGCGGGCGCAACATGGCGATGATGGCGGTGCTGCTTTGCGCCGTCGGACTGATCGTGAACGCGATCGTCAAGGCTGGGGTCGGCAATACGTTCTCGCTGATGATCGAAACCTGGGCGGGCGGCAATCTTTTGATCGCCATCATCTTGGTGGCGATCGCCTCTTTGGTCTTGGGCATGGGCCTGCCGGTGACCGCCGCCTATATCGTGCTCGCCACGCTCTCAGCGCCGGCGCTGGCCGGCATGATCGGCGACGCCGCGGTGGCCGAGGCGCTCACGGCGGGCCAGCTTGGACCGGCAGGAAGCGCGATCCTGATGCTCGGCGCGCCCGAAGCCGCGGCGGCGCTTTCTGGGCCCATGCCCGCCGCTGACGCCTCCGCGCTGGTGGCGAGCTTGCCCTTCGAGCTTCGCGCGAGCTTACGCGACGCCGTCTTGTCGCCGGCGGCTCTCACCGCCGCGCTGCTATCGGCGCACATGATCGTATTCTGGCTTAGCCAAGATTCGAATGTGACGCCGCCGGTCTGCCTCGCCGCCTTCACCGCGGCCACCATCGCCAACGCGCCGCCGATGCGCACCGGGCTGGAGAGCTGGAAGCTCGCCAAAGGCCTCTACATCATCCCGGTTCTTTTCGCCTATACGCCGTTCCTGTCGGGCGATTGGCTCGCGGCGCTTTGGGTGTTCGCCTTCGCGCTGGCCGGGCTCTACGCGCTCGCGGCGGGGCTCCAAGGGTGGCTGGCGACGCCGCTCGCCTGGCCGCTCCGCGTTCTCTTGGGCGCGATCGGGCTCCTCTGCCTCTGGCCCGAAGCGCCGATCGCCAATGTGGCCGGCGCCTTCAGCCTGGTCGTCTGCTCGCTTCTGCTGGCGCGGAGCGGCCGCGCGGCGGCGACGGCCTCAGACTGAACGGGTCAAAAAAAGCCTCAACGCGCGCCGCGCCGAGGCTTTCAAAGAACCGTCTTCGAGCGCCGGTTTAGGAGCAGCCGGCGCGCAGCGCTTGGGTTTTGGTCTGCCGCAGCACGCTGGAGGGCGCGTCCGGGAAGCGCGCTTCGACTTGCGCGAAGGCCTCGCAAGCCTTCTGGCTCTGGTTGAGCTGCGCCAAGGACATGCCAAGGCGCATCCAGCTATCGGGCGCGCGCTTAGAGTTCGGCTCTTTTCGCAGGCCCGCCGCATAGGTTTGCGCGGCTTCGCGGAAGCGGCCGCGCACCCGATAAGTCTCGCCGAGCCAATATGTCGCTTCGCTCACCCGCGGATCGTTCGGGTTTTGCCCGATGAAGGCCTGAAGTTGCTGCTCCGCCCGATCATGGTCGCCATCCTGCAAGCTCGTGACGGCGTCCTCATAGCGCACCGTTTCGGCGACGCTTGGCGCGGGCGCGCCTTGCGGCGACGGCGCGGCGGCGACGCTTTGACCGCGGGGATTATCGTAGATGGGCGTGGAGATCGGCGCGCTCGCCTGACTGCCTGGGATCGTGCCCAGCGCGGCGCCCGCCGGCGCGCGGTTGACAGGATCGAGCGGCGGCAGCCGCCCGCCTTGGAAGCCGCCGGCCGTGGCGCCGCTCGCGCCGGCGACGCTGGCCAGGGGCCCGGTCGCAGGCGCCGGCGCGCCGTCGCCCGGCGTCTCGCCGAAGGATTGCGACGGCGCCGGCGGCGGGGGATCGTCTCCCTCGAGCCGCGAGAGCCGGAATTCGAACTCCTCGATTTTCGCGCGCTCGCGCTGATCGGCTTGCCGCGCCGCTTGCTGCAAAACCTCCACCTGGCCGGTCAGATCGCGCACGGTTTGCTCGAGACGCTGCAGCCGAAGGAACAGATCGCCGCTCGGCGCCGGGCCGCCGCTCGCCGACGCGCCCGCGCCGCGCATGATCTCGATCTCCGCTGAAAGGCGCTCAAGCTCTCGCTGCATCTGCGCGAAGGCGTCCGGGTTCACCCAGCCCCCTTGCGCCAGCGCCGGCCCTGCGCCCACGCTGACGGCGAGCAGCGCCGCCGCGATGCTGAGCCTCATCCCCCGGCGCCGCGTCTTGCGCGCGTCCGCCCCGGCGTTTGGTGTTGGTCTGCTCATTTGTCTCGCCTTTTCCGCCGATGGCGCAGGAGCGCGCGGCGCTGGGTTCTTACGCCGACAGCGCACAGCCGACGCCCCGCCAGCACGCCTTCTGGACGCTGAATTTCAGGCTAAACTAGGACATACAGCAGACGCGGCCTCGGAAAAGACGCAATCAGAGAGGGGCTGTGACCGATCTGCGATTTTTCGCCCAGCAGACGTCGCGCGAACAGGTCTCCACCGGGCGTTCTTTGCCGAAAGACACTGGCTGCAAGCGCCGGCGATCGACGCCTAAGCTGCTGAGATAATTGGTGACCGACTCAGCGCGTCGCGCCCCGAGCGCGAGGTTGTACTCCCGCGTGCCGCGCTCATCGGCGTGGCCCTCGATCCGCACTTGCACGTTAGGGTTGCGCCGAAGCCACTCCGCCTGGCGCCGCAGCACGGCCTGCGCCTCCGGCGTCAAATCGCTCCGGTCGGTCGCGAAATACACGCGATCGCCCACGGCGACTTGGAAATACTCGCGCGAGCCCTCATCGACATTCGCCGCCACGCCGCCGGCTTCGCCGCCCTTGATCGCCTCATCCGTTGTGCTCGCGCACGCGGCGAGCGAGGCCAGCGCCGCAAAGGCCGCCGCCTGCAGCCACCGACGCGCGCGCCGGCCCGGCTGTCTGGTCGCACCGTTCACCGACATGGTTTGGCCGCTCATCTCACCCTCGATCTTCTGACGGCGCCGCGCCTGCGCGCGCCCGGTTTCCACCATGTCAACAGACGCCCTGTTTCTACGTAGGCGCGCGGTTCGGTTCAAGTCGCTCACGGCGAGAGCAAGGGCGACCAGGCCGGATCCGAAGCGCCATTCGGCGTTGGCACGCGCTGCAGATTTCGGCCAAAAATATCAATGGTGTAAAGCTCCGGCCGCCCTTGCTCGCCGCGACCTTCGCGGAAAAACATCAGCACGCGCCCATTTGGCGCCCAGGTTGGCCCTTCATCCAGGAAACTGCCGGTCAACAAGCGCTCATCCGAGCCGTCGGGGCGCATCACGCCGATGTGGAAGCGGCCGCCTAACATCTTGGTGAACGCGATCAAATCGCCTTTAGGCGACCAAACCGGCGTGGCGTAGCGCCCTTGGCCGAAGCTGATGCGCCGCTGGTTCGAGCCGTCAGGCGCCATCACATAGAGCTGCTGGCTGCCGCCGCGGTCGCTTTCGAACACGATCGCCGAACCGTCCGGCGCGAAGCTTGGCGCGGTCTCGATCCCGGGCGAGTCCGTCAGACGGCGCAGCCGCCGGGTGGCGAGGTCCATCGCGAAGATGTCGGTGTCGCCGCTCCGCGTCAGGCTCATCACCACGCGGTCGCCATCCGGCGAGAAGCGCGGCGCGAAGGTCATGCCCGGAAAATTGCCGAGCGCCTCCTGACGTTC
Organism: Pseudomonadota bacterium; assembly: GCA_038530925.1. Classification (GTDB taxonomy): domain Bacteria; phylum Pseudomonadota; class Alphaproteobacteria; order Rhodobacterales; family Rhodobacteraceae; genus JALEGB01. The sequence goes on along the minus strand of JBCBCG010000130.1, from coordinate 5,970 downwards.
CGTCGTCAGATTAAGGAGATAGACCTGCGGCTCGCCGCCTGCGTAGGAGATGAACGTCACCGCCTGCTCGACCGGCGAGAAGCGCGGCGTCAGCACCAACTCCTCATCAGAGGTGAGATAGACGAGCTTAGCGCCGTCCTGATCCATGATCGCGAGGCGCTTGCGCCGGGCGTCCTTCGGCCCGCTTTCATCGACGAAGACGATCCGGCTGTCGAAATACGGATCCTCGCCAGTCAGCTGCGAATAGGCGGTGTCGGCGACCTTATGGCCGATGCGCCGCCATCCGGTGGGATCGGCGAGAAGCTGCAATTGTTCGAGCTGTTGCGAAAGAGCCACATCCCAGAGCCGGAACCGCACGCCGAGCCTGCCGTCAGGCTCTTGCCCGACCTCGCCAGCCAGCAGCGCCGCCGCGCCCGCTTGGCGAAGCCCGGCGAAATCAGGCGGCACGTCGATGCTGGAGAGCTGCGGCGTCTGGATCAAAGTGAAGAGGCCCGAGCGCGCCAAATCGCCGGCGATCACTTCGGTGATGCGCGCCGCCGTATCCTCGAGCCCTGGCGAGGCGGACACGAAAAGCGGCGCCGCGATCGGGATCGGTTCGAACTCTTCGCCTGAGACGATGATCTCAAGCGGTCCGCCGCCGGCGTCGAGCAATTGGTCGGTCGCGATCGGCTCGGCGCCCGGCCCGGTCTGCGCGCGCGCCGGCGTCGGCGCCGCGAGGGTGATGAGAAGCGCCGCCGCAAGCCCCAGGCTCGCGATGGTGAACCGGGCCGCCGCGGCGCGAACCGCCCCGCGCCCCCCGCGGCGCTCGCCGGCGATGGTCATGATCATTCCGTTGTCTCCCCGTCGCTCTCAGTGAGAGCGTCCGTTTCCGCAGCCTCGGCGTCGGCCTCGCCGCCGGCTCGGATGTCGCCGGGCTCGTCTATGGATTCAAGAGTTTGAGCGCCGATTGTGGCCGCGCCGACGCCGCGATGCGTGTCGAATAGAATCACCACGCGGCGCCAGGGCGCGTATTCGCCTTGCGGATCTTCGAAGGGCGCCGCCGCCTCCACCGCGGAGAGCGCCGCCAAGAGCGCGACCGATTGCTCAGGTTCGAGCGCTCCGACCGGACGCAGCAGCCGCGGCCGGCGCAGAGAGCGGCTCTCAGGGCCGAGGCACACTTCAAGCGCGATCGCCTGATCGATGGCGCGCGGCGTCGGCGCGGGCGGATCCCAGGCCTCGCGGACCTTGGCGCTGAAGGTCTTCAGCGCGTTCTCTTCCAGCGGCTCGGGCGAGGCCATGGTGACGCACATGTCGGCCACGTCTTGATCCGGATCGAGCCAGTCGGTCGAGCGCGACCACGCTTTGGAGAACGCGCGGCTAACCGCTTTGCCGAAGCTCTCATCCTCTTCGCCCGCCTCGGCCGAGCGCTCCTCCGCAGCGTCTTGAGCCGCCGCGGGCGGCGATGGCGCCGCAAAACACGCCGCTGCGGTCGCGACCGCCGCCGCGCGCGCCCAAAGCCCGAAGGAGGGCGCTGTCTGGCCGAATTCGAACAGCATCAATTGAACGTCGCCTCTTGCAACTTCGGGTCATACGTCACGCGGATCTTGCGCCACTGATCATATTTCTCGAGCGGACCGCGATAGGGCGCGCCCTCCCGCACCGCCCGCATTGCGTTGAAAATCGCCGTCGCCTGCCGCGGGGTCAGATCACCTCGTGGCGAAATTTGGGACGGCTGGGACAAGAGTTCTCCATCAGGGCCGACTGTGATCTCCAACGTCACCACCAGATCGGCCAGATCCGGCCCTGGGCTTGGCGGCGACCAATAGCGCTTGAAGTTGAGCTCGAACAAGGATTTCTCGCGCGCCGACAACGGCTTTGAGGTGACGCGCCCGTTCGCGCCGCGCTGCGTTTGCGCCCGCGTCGTCGGTTGCGGCTCATTCGAGGCGAGTTGATTGAACGTGCTGTCGAGATCGTCGAGGAAGCTGTCCGCCGCATCGGGCTGCGTTTGCGGCGGCGCCGCCGCCGCTTGGCGGGTTGGGCGCAGGCGCGGCACCGGCGCGCTTTTCGGCGCGACGTCCGGCCGGCGCTCCGGCTCGGCTTCGGCGACTTCCTGCTCGGGAACATCGGGGAAATCGCGGGCCGGCGGCTGATCGCGGTTCACCGCTTGAGGCTGCGCCGGCGCTGCGGCGATCCGCGGGCGGTTCGGCTCCTCATCGCGCGCCGGCTCCTCCGCGGCGTCATCCGCGTCGCGCTCGACCGTTGGGTCGGCCTCCGAAACATCCGTCTCCAAGGGCTCAGGCGATTCGGCCGAGACGCGCACCGGCGGCAGCGCCTCGCGGATCTCCCGATCCGCCGCCTGATCCGAAACCGCCCGCGGGTCGAGCGCCAGCTCAGAGGGCGCTTCCGGCGCCGATTGATAGGGCGGCGGGCCGTCGGCCAGCTCCGCTTCGGGCTCAGGCGCGGCGGGCTCCGGCGCGGCGGGCTCAGGCTCCGGCGGCGGCGGGGGCGGCGCTTCAGCCGCGGGCGGCGGCGGCGGAGGCGCTTCAGCTTCGGGCGGCGGCGGGGGCGGCGCTGGGGCCGCGGGCGGCGGCGGGGGCGGCGCTTCAGCCGCAGGGGGCGGCGGAGGCGGCGCTTCGGCGCGCGCGGCCAGGTTCATCAATTCGGCTTCGCTGATGATCGATGTTTCGACGACCCGCATCGGCTCGCGGTCGGGCGGCGTGAAGAGCTCAGGGCCGAAGATCATGGCTCCGATCGCGAGCGCGTGCGCCCCCGAGGAGATGATCAATCCGCTGCTGCTCCACCCTGACGCCATCGAGTCGCGCTTCCGCCTTTCCCGCGTTCCGCATCATCACTTGGCGCGGCGCCCTCCGCCGCGCGCCGCCCTCACTGCGGCGGCTGGCTCTCGCCGCCGCGCGACACGAACGCGATGTTGCGGAAACCGCCGCCATAAAGCTCAGCCATCACTTCCGCCACACGGCCATAGGCGACCGCGCCGTCGGCCCGCAGATAGATCCGCTCCTCCTCGCCCGACGGCGCCGTCTCGAGCAGCGCGTCGCGCAGCGCGCCGAGGCCGACGAGATCGTCGCCGACGAACACTTCGCCGCGATCATCGATCGTGACCACCGTCGGCGGCGCGGTCGGCGCGGGCAACGCCGCCGCCTGCGTCTCAGGCAGGTCGACCGGCACGCCCGCGGTCATCAAAGGCGCGGCGACCATGAAGATGATCAAGAGCACCAGCATCACATCAACGAAAGGCGTGACGTTGATCTCCGAAAGCGGCGCCCCGCCGGAGCGTCGCCGCCGCCCGCGCCCGCCGCCGCCGGAGCCCGGTTTCATGACGTTCGCAGCCATGTCAGACGCCTCGCTTATCGAGCTGACGCGACAGAATCGTCGCGAATTCATCGGCGAAGTTTTCAAGCCGCGCATTCAGCCGCTGCGCCGATCCCAGCAGCTGATTGTAGGCGATCACCGCTGGGATCGCCGCGAACAGACCCAGCGCCGTCGCCACCAACGCCTCGGCGATGCCAGGCGCGACCACCGCGATATTGGTGTTCTGCGTCAAAGCGATCGCTTCAAAACTATGTTTGATGCCCCACACCGTGCCGAACAGGCCGACGAAAGGCGTGACCGAACCGATCGTCGCCAAATGGCTGAGACGGCGCTCCACAGCTTCGGTTTCGCGCACCAGCGCCACGTTCATCGCCCGATCCAAACGATCGCGCAGGCCGAGAAAAAGACCCGAGCCCGTCTCCACCGAGCGCATCCATTCGCGCATGCCCGCGGCGAACACCCGCTCGATCGCGCCGTTCGGCTGCGGTCCAAGCTCGTCATAGAGATGATCCAGCGCTTTGCCGGACCAAAACGTCTCCTCGAACCGCTCGACGCCGCTCCGAAGCGCTCCGAATTGGAAGCCCTTCTCCAACATCACGCCCCAAGACCATATGGATGCGACGACCAGCGACACCATCACCGCCTGCACCAGAAATGGGGCCCGCAGAAACAATGCGGTCAGAGTAAAATCAGCCGCCGTCACCGCATCGATCGCCGCAGTCTCCATGCCGTCTCCCGCTCCGCCTCCATTCCATCGCCGCGCCGAGCCGCGCGGATCGCATCCCATCGCCGCGCTGAGCGGATCGCATCAAGGCCTGACGCCTGGACCGTTTCGAGGCCGGACGGCGCGCCGCCTGTTCGGGATCCGGCGCCTCGCCCTTCTCTCACGGCGGTCGCCGCTTCTCGCGCCCGTTTAGGGCCAAACTTCGGCTCTGTTAAGCGGACCCGTCACCGCGCCGCGCGGCGGCGCATCGCCCGGCGCGAGGCGTTGCCCGCCAACCCGCTTGACCGCGCATCAAGCCCGCCCGTCGCCGCGCCGCGCCGAGCGCATTTGCGCGCTCACGCGCCGCTGAGACGCCGTTTCAACGCCTCGGGAAGCCGCGCGGCCCGGCCCTGCGCGCCCACGCAGGCCACTTGAACCTCCGCCGAGGCCAGAAGCGCGCCAGGCTCCGCGCTCGCCGCGGCGCGCTCCGCCAGACGGATGTCCTGCGCCAGCGCGAGACTCGCGCCGCCCTCGCGCTCCAAACGCGTTTCGACCTCCAGCATATCATCCATCATCGCGGGCCGCAGAAACTCGATCCGCATGCGGCGCACCACGAAGCCCAGCCCCGTCTCCGCGCGCAAGCGCGCCTGATCGACGCCGAGCCCGCGCAGCCATTCGGTGCGCGCGCGCTCCATGAACTTCAAATAATTCGCGTGATAGACGACACCGCCGAAATCGGTGTCCTCATAATACACGCGAATGCGAAGCCGCTGCGGCGGCGCGCCGCCGCGGGCGCCGTGGCCGCTCACGCGCCGCGATCCGTCCCGTCATCGGGCGGCTCGGGACGCGGATCGGCGCCCAAAGGATCCGCCGCGCCGCCCGCAGCGTCCAGCGCCGGCGCCTCCGCCGCGCTTTCCTCGCGGGCCTGCGCCTCCGGCTCGGATGCGGTCGACGCCGCGGCCGGGCCGCGATCGCGGCGTCCGCCGCCGCGCTCTTTGCGCTCCGCCGCGCGCAGCGCGTCCATCCGCGCCGTCAGCGCTTCGGCGAGCGCCGGGTCCTCTGAATAAGCCGGCGTCGCCTCGTCATAGGCCGCCTTCAGCAGGCGCATGAAGCGCGAGCGCACGATCGCTTTGCCGCCGCGCCGCACCGTGACCGGCGATTCGCTCAAAAACGCGTCGTCCGACCAGAGCAGAAGGCTCTGCACCGCTTGGCTGAGGGCGAGCGCCTGGGCGGGCGACTGCGCCAGCGCGTCGTCATTGCGCAAGAGCACGACGCAAAGCCGCACGCCCGCCTCAGGACCGAAAACGAAGCTGCGATATTGGTTCGCGCCCGCCGCGGACAGCATCGTCGTCAAATTTTCGAGATCCGGAATAAGGCGCGGCAAGCTGGGCGCCGCTTTCAGCGCCGCCCACTCATCGCAAATGAAGACCAGCACATTGGCGCCGAATTCCGGATCCTCTTCGGCGATCTCGAGACCAGCGAGGGCGGCCGCCTCCGCGAAGCCGGCGCGCATCAACGCCTCGCTGTCTTCCGAGAAGCCGAAGCAGGCGACGCTGAGCGGTTTCATCCAGCGCGCGAAGCGAAACCGCTCCGCGTCGCCGCCGGAGAGAGAGGCTTCCGATCGGGTGAAGAGCGCCCGCGTCCGCGCCGCGTCTTTGGCCGCGACGGCCTCTGGAGCCGCATCCGCGTCATCCGGCGCATCCGAGGCTGACGGCTCATCCGCCGACGACGCTTCATCTGAAGACGACGCTTCATCTGAAGAGGACGCTTCATCTGAAGAGGACGCTTCATCTGAAGAGGACGCTTCATCTGAAGAGGACGCTTCATCTGAAGACGACGACGCCTCGTCGGCCGACAATGACGCCTCGGGCCGCTCCTCGGGCGCATCCGCGCCCTCCTCGCTGCGCGCGCCGTCCCGACCCGCGCCGTTTTCCGACCCTTCGCGCTCGGCGCCGTCG
>JBCBCG010000129.1:0-12639 GCA_038530925.1 Pseudomonadota bacterium | reverse complement strand
CTCGGCGTCGCCGTGCTGCCGGAATTCGCCATTCGCCACGACATCGAAGACGGCGCGCTGACGCCGAGGCCGGCGAGCGCCGCATCGCGCAGCGGATCGAGATTGTTCGAGCAGAGGACCGGCCGCAGCGGCGCGGTCACAGGGCCGTCCGGCCCCTGAAAGCTCCAGCCGCCTTTCTCGCCGGTGCGGCGATGCTGCAGAAGAGCGTGATCGCGCAGCTCTTCAGGGCGCGTCGGCTCGCCGGCGCGCGCGAGATAGGCGGGCGCCGCGCAAGCGATGTAGCGGAATGAGGCGATGCGGTGATCGACCAGCGTCGTTTCTTCATCGGGCTCGGCCACGCGCACGACGATGTCGTAGCCCTCGGCCACCGGGTCGACCATGCGCGTTTCGAGATTGAGTTCCACCTCAAGATGGGGATGGCGGCGCATGAAGGCGGTGACGTCTGCGGAGATGTTGAGCCCGCCGAAGGTCAACGGCGCGCTGACGCGCATGCGGCCCATCGCCTGGTCGCTCGCCTCGGTCACGCAGGTCTCGGCTTCCTCGAGATCGTCGAGGATCCGCCGCGCGCGTTCGTAAAAGCCTTCTCCTTCGCTGGTGATCGAGAGCTGACGCGTCGAGCGGTTCAGGAGCTGCACGCGCAGACGCTCCTCCAACGCGATGACGAGCCGGTTGGTGGTGGAGCGCGACTGCGCCAGCGCGCGCGCCGCCGCAGAGAAGCCGCCGGTTTCAACGACGGCGGCGAAGGCTTTGAGCTCCGCGAACTTATCCATGGGCGCCTGCCTCGTTTTTGGGACAGTCTGTCTTCAATTCGTCAGATTGTCTCAAGTAGCAACCTATCGCATCTCTCCTCTCGTCCGGCGTCAAGACAGGAGGCGAGGATGACGATGCTGATCAGACGCGCCGCCGAGCGCGGGATGCGATCGCTTGATTGGTATGAGAGCTGGTTCACGTTCTCGTTCGGCGATTACTACGATCCAAGGTTTCTCGGGTTTGGGGCGCTTCGGGCGCTTAACGAGACGCGTCTGAGCGCCGGGCGCGGCTTCGCCATGGCGGAGCGGTCGGATCTTGAGATCCTGACTTATGTCTGCGAAGGCGCGCTGCGCCATCGCGACGATCTGGGCAATGACGTCGTGACCGGTCCAGGCGGCGTGCAGCGCCTCAGCGCGGGCGCCGGCGCGCGATCCAGCAAGGAGAACGCATCGCGCGATAAGCCAGCCCGCTTCGTGCAGATCTGGATCCTGCCTGAAACGTCGGGCGGCGCGCCGAGCTTCGAGGCCGCGGCCTTCGCAAAATCGGACGCGAGCGGCGGGCTGCGCCTGCTCGCCTCGTCAAGCGGCGCGCGTGGGTCGGTGAAAATTCAAAGAGATGTCGATTTCCACGCGGCGGCGCTGCGCGCTGGCGACGTGATCGCGCATCCTTTGGGCGAAGACCGCGAAGCCTGGATACAGGTGCTCAGCGGCGCCGTCTTAGTGAACGGCGCTGCGCTTGCGACCGGCGACGGCGTCGGCCTCCAGGATGTCGAGGTGGCCCAGATCGTCGCCGACGCGGATGCGGAGTTTTTTCTATTCGACATGGCGCGCGGCTAAGCTGAGTCCGCGCGGCTCAGGACGCCGCGCGGCGCAGCCCGCCCGGCGTGACTCCGAGTTTGGCTTTGAAGACGTCCGTCATATGGCTCTGCGAGGAGAAACCCGCGCGGAACGCGATCTCGGCCAGCGAGAGCGACGAAGTCTCCACCATGCAGCGCGCATTGGCTACGCGGCGGCTGAGGATATGCTGATAGGGCGTCTGACCGGTCGCGGCGCGAAACGCGTTTTGAAACAGCGCCGTCGGCATGCCAGCGATCTCCGCCAGCGCCGCCGCGTTCAGCTTTGCGGCGCCTTGATCGTCGATATAGCGGTCGATCTTGCGCAGCGTCGCTGAGGGCAGCCCCTTGTCCGCGCCTGATGGCGTGAGCGCGCCGCCGCCCGCGAGCCGCCAAAGCTCCAGCACCGCGGTGTTGATCAGGCTGTCCGTGTAGAGCGCGTCGCCAGGGCGCGGGTCGCTCATCGCCGCGCGCAGGCTGTCGATGACGCTGCCCAGCAGGGCGGAGCGAAAGGCGTAGGCCTGAAGCCGCTCAAATTGGGCGCTGAACGCTTCGACAGGCGCGCCGAGCCGGTCTTCAAACGTCGTCTCGCCGAAATGAAGCGCCCTGATCGTCGCGCGTTCATCCGTTTTTCTGAAGAGATCGACGCCGGGCGCGGTGAGGCGGTAGTCGCCGCGATTATAGACCCGCCGCGCGCGCCGTGCGCCGGCAACGCAGACTTCGCTGACGACCGGTGCGTTGTAGGTCCAAAGAGAAGCGGTCGGCAGGCCGCTGAAATCACGCTCCCGATCGACGACGTAATCGCAAATTCTATAGTTTTTGGACAGATCCGTCTTGGAACTGGCGAGGATGTGATTTGCGTCGCCTGCATAAGTATTCATTTGAAACTCTTCAAAGAAGACTTTACGGGCGCTGCAAGATGGGCGCGGCGCGTCGCATGTCCAGGCGCCTTTTTTGGAAAACCTCGCTGCTAAATTCGGAATAACGCGGGCCCGCCTTTCGCCATGTTCGCCAGGCCGGTCGACCACAGCGCCGGCCCTAGCAGCATGGGCGCGCATTGGGACGCGCGCGCCCCTTCCCGAAGCCCGCGCGCCGCGCGCGAGAGGAGGCCGACATGTCTGAAAAGCTTCAGGTTCTGACGCCGGAAAACAGCCAGCTCATCTTCATTGATCATCAGCCGCAAATGGCGTTCGGCGTTCAGTCGATCGATCGCCAAGCTCTGAAGAACAACACGGTGGGTCTGGCCAAAGCGGCGAAAATCTTCGACATTCCCACGACCATCACCACGGTTGAGACCGAGGCGTTCTCCGGCCACACCTATCCTGAGCTGCTCGCGGTGTTCCCGGAGCATCCGCTGCTTGAGCGGACGTCTATGAACTCGTGGGACGACCAAAAGGTGCGGGACGCGCTGGCGCAGAACGGCCGCAAGAAGGTGATCGTGTCCGGTCTTTGGACCGAGGTCTGCAACAACACCTTCGCGCTCTCGGCGATGCTGGAGGGCGGTTATGAGATCTATATGGTCGCGGACGCATCCGGCGGCACCTCGAAGGACGCCCATGATTACTCGATGCAACGCATGGTGCAGGCCGGCGTCGTGCCGATGACCTGGCAACAGGTGCTTCTGGAATGGCAGCGCGACTGGGCGCGCCGCGACACCTATGACGCCGTGATGAGCCTCGTGAAGGAGCATTCGGGCGCTTACGGCATGGGCGTCGATTACGCCTACACGATGGTGCACAAGGCGGCCGAGCGCGTGGGCCATGGCCCGCGCCTCGACCCGGTCGCCGCGCCGCATTCGGTCGCCGCTGAGTGATCCACACTCTCTCGCGCCACGCGGCTCCCAATCCGCGCGGCGCGAGATCCTGTTCCAGGACCGATCTCAAAGAACATGAGCGGGCGGCGATCCGGCCGCCGGGCGCCTGCGCCGGCGCGCCTATGAGCGCGAGACGAGGAGAGTTGAGATGAGCTGGATCCCTTACGCCGTCTCCCTCGGCGTCGGTCTGGGCGTCGGCGTGCTCTACGGCTTGATCGCCGTGCGCTCGCCCGCGCCGCCGATCATCGCGCTTTTGGGGCTCCTCGGCATGCTGGCCGGCGAAAGCCTCGTCGCCTATTGGCGCGCGCATGGCGAACTGGGCGCCGCCAAAGCAGCCGTCGCCAAATGCCTTCACACCAAGAGCTTCAAGGTCGCGGAGGCGGACCCGCGGCCGGCGGCGGACGCCGAACGCTCCTGACGCGATACTCTTTTGATCAAAGGATTTCGAGCATGGCTGATCGCATTCTGATCAACGGCAAGATCACGACCATGGATCCGGACCGCGCCGAAGCGAGCGCCGTCGCGGTCAAAGGCGCGCGGATCCTGGATGTGGGAAGCGATCCGGACATGCTGCGCCACAAGAGCGCTGAGACCGAAGTGATCGACCTCGGCGGCGCGCGCGCCATTCCGGGTTTGATCGACAGCCACACGCACATCATCCGCCAGGGCAACAACTTCGCTATGGAGCTGCGCTGGGACCATGTTCCCTCCCTCGCGGATGGGCTGGCGATGCTGAAGCGGCAGGCCGAGCGCACGCCGCCGGGCCAGTGGATCCGCGTCGTCGGCGGCTGGTCGGTGGATCAGTTCGCGGAAAAGCGGCTGCCGACGCTCGATGAGATCAACGCGGTCTCCCAGGATGTGCCGGTTTACGTGCTGCATCTTTATGATCGCTGCTGGCTGAACCAGGCGGCGCTTCGCGCGCTCGGCATCGACGAGCATTTCTACGAGCCGTTCGTCTCCGGCCGGCTCGAGCGCGACGATAACGGGCGCCCCACCGGCCTCGCGCTGGCGCGGCCGAACGCGCAGCCGCTCTATGCGCTGCTCGACATGGCGCCGAAGCTCGATTTCGAGGCGCAGCTGCTCTCCACCAAGCACTATTTCAAGGCGTTGAACGGGCTTGGCCTCACCTCCGCGCTGGATTGCGCCGGCGGCTTTCTGAACTATCCCGATGATTACGGCGTGATCAAAGAGCTCAACCGCCGCGGCGAGCAAACCGTGCGCATCGGCTATCAGCTCTTCGCGCAGCGGCCGCTGTTCGAGCTTGAGGATTTCCGCCGCTGGAACGACATCGTGAAGCCCGATGAGGGCGATGATTTCCTGAAATGCGTCGGCGCCGGCGAGATGCTCGTCGCCTCTGCCTATGATTTCGAGGATTTCTCCTATCCGCGGCCGGAGCTGCCGACGCGGATGGAACGCGATCTCGAGCCGGTGCTGGAGTTCCTGTTCGCCAACCGCTGGCCGATCCGCTTTCACTGCACTTACGAGGAGAGCGCGCACCGGATCCTCGATGTGGTCGAGCGCGTCGGCGCCGATAAAGGCCTCGAAGAGCTGCAATGGATCTTCGACCATGGCGAGACCATCACGCCGGCGACCATGGAGCGCGTGGCAAAGCTGGGCGGCGGGATCAGCTATCAGAACCGGATCGCCTTTCAGACGACGGCGTACCGCCAGCGCTATGGCGATGCGGCGTTGGCTGAGGCGATGCCCGTGCGCCAAATGATGGCTTCTGGCGTTCCGATTGCGGCGGGCACGGACGCCACGCGGGTCTCCAGCTACAATCCGTGGCTTTGCATTCATTGGCTGGTTTCGGGCGAGGGGCGCGGCGGCGATGTGATGTGGGCGCCGGAAAGCCGCCTCAGCCGCGAGGAGGCGCTGCGGCATTGGACGGCGGGCGGCGCCTGGTTCAGCCGCGAACAGCATTTGAAAGGCCGGATCAAACCGGGTCAGCTCGCAGATATCGCGGTGCTTTCGGCGGATTATTTCGCCGCGCCAGAGGATGAAATCGCCGAACTCGAGTCGGATCTGACGCTGGTCGGCGGCGCTGTCGCGCACGCGAAGGCGGGCTTCGCGGCGCATGGGCCGGCCCCGCTTGCGACATTGCCCGAGTGGTCGCCGGTCCGTCATTTCGGCGCGCCGGGCGCAGCCGCCTAAGGCGCTGGGAGAACACGGTAAAAGCCGGCGCGAGAGGAGAGACATCATGAGCAAGATCGACATTAGCTTTGAGGAGACGGGCGCCAAGGGCCGCTACATCGCCGCCGTCGAAGGATTTCACGAGCCGGCGGATCTCACTTTCTCTCGCGCGGGCGAGACCCGGATCATCGTGGATCACACCGGCGTGCCTGAAAGCCTCCGCGGCCAGGGGGTCGGCGCCGCGCTCGCCGCGCGCGTGGTCGAGGATGCGCGCGCCCAAGGGCTCACGATCGTGCCGCTCTGCCCCTTTTTCAAAGCCCAGGCGACGCGTCATCCCGAGTGGGCCGATGTGGTGCAGGGCCTCAGCTGAGGCCGATCGCGTATGTGAAGAGAGAAGGGACGCCGCCGCATGAGCCAAACCGCCCATCCTAACGCGGCCGAACCAAGCGCCGCCGCCGCAAAACCATCGGACGCAGCGGAGGCGGGCCCGCTGGCGCCGTTCAAGCATCAAGCCTTCACGCTTCTCTGGGTGGCGACGGTCGCCTCGAACATCGGCACGTGGATGCATGACGTCGGCGCCGCCTGGCTGATGACGGAGCTTGCGCCCTCGCCGGTGATGGTCTCGGCCGTGCAGGCCGCGACGACGTTGCCGATCTTTCTGTTCGCGCTGCTGGCCGGCGCGGTGGCGGATATCGTCGATCGCCGCAAGCTGCTGATTTGGGTCAATCTCGGCATGGGCGTCGCGGCGCTGGCGATGGCGGCGCTGGTGCATCTCGGCATGATGACGCCGACGCTGCTGCTGCTCTTCACCTTCCTCTTCGGAACGGGCGCGGCCTTCATGGCGCCGGCTTGGCAGGCGATCGTGCCGAAGCTGGTGCCGAAGGCCGAGCTGCAATCGGCGATCGCGCTGAATTCGATGGGCATCAACATCAGCCGCGCCATCGGCCCGGCGCTGGCGGGCGTGCTGATCGTCTCGGTTGGGCTCGCGGCGCCGTTCCTGGTCAACGCCGTCAGCGTGATCGGCATCATCCTGGCGCTGCTCTGGTGGCGCCCGTCGGCGCAAGCCGCCTCAGGCTTGCCGCCGGAGCGCGTGGGCGGCGCGATCCAAGCGGGGCTGCGCTATGCGTGGAACAGCCCGGCGCTGAAGCAGACCTTGGCGCGCGCCGCGGCCTTCTTTCTCTTCGCCAGCGCCTTCTGGGCGATGCTGCCGCTGATTGCGCGGGAGACGCTGCAGGGCGGGCCGACGCTCTTCGGCGTGCTGATGGCGGCGGTCGGCGCCGGCGCGGTGGGCGGGGCGATGCTGCTTCCGAAGCTCAAGCGCGCGCTCGGCCCGAACCGCACAGTTGCGGCCGGCACGGTCGGCACGGCGCTGGTGATGGGCGTAATGGCGCTCTCGACCAGCCAGACGGTGGCGGTGGTCGCTTGCGCGCTCGCCGGCTTCTCCTGGATCGCGGTTCTCTCGAGCCTCAACGTCTCCGCGCAAACCGCCTTGCCCGATTGGGTGCGCGCGCGCGGGCTTTCGGTGTTTCTGACGGTCTTCTTCGGCGCGATGTCGCTCGGCAGCCTCGCCTGGGGCCAGGTCGCAGCGTTTTCGAGCCTTCAGACGGCTCTGCTTATGGCTGCGGCGGGCGCGCTGATCGCGATCCCGCTCACCTGGCGCGCGCGGCTGCAGCTGGGCGCGAGCCTCGATCTCGCGCCGTCGATGCATTGGCCGGAGCCGATCCTCGCCGGATCGGCTGCGCCGGACGGGCCGGTGATGGTCCAAATCGCCTATGAGGTGACGGAGGAGAACCGGCCCGCGTTCAGCGCCTTGATGAGCGAACTCGCCGCCAGCCGGCGGCGCGGCGGCGGCTATCGCTGGTCGTTGATGCGCGACGCCGCCGCGCCGACGCGCTTTGTCGAGACCTGGTGGGAGGCCTCTTGGCTCGACCATCAGCGCCAGCATGCGCGGGTCTCGCGCGAGGATGCTGCGCTGCAGGCGCGGATCCGCGATCTTCTTTCGGCGCCCGGCGCGCCGGAGGTGCGGCATTTCGTGTCGCAATGACAGCGCGCCCGCGACGCGCCGTGGGCGCGCTGAGGATTGGCGCGCGGCGCAGCTCAGAGTAGAGAGGGGTGTGGGGAAGGGCGTTCAGCAGGGCGCCGATGAGAAGGAGCGCCGCGCAGGTGGGCACGCTGCAATGGTATTTAATCAGGCAGACGCTGGGCCCGCTCGCCTTTTTCGTGCTGGTTCTCACCGGCGTCGTGTGGTTGACGCAGTCGCTGCGGATCATCGACATCGTGGTGAACAACAACCAAGGCGCGGCCGCCTTCGTTGAGTTCACCATTCTGCTCCTGCCTCTCGTACTATCAGTGGTGCTGCAACTCGGCGCGCTCGCGGCCACGATTTACATGCTGCACCGGCTGATCTCAGACAGCGAACTGGCCGCCGCCTTCGCCGGCGGCTTCAGCAAGCTCGCCTTGGCCAAGCCGATCATCGTGATGGGGCTCGGATTGACGGTCTGCCTCGCGGTGGTGACGACGTATCTGATGCCGACTTCCGCGCAGACGATGCGCGACCGGATCTCCGAGATCCGCGGCGACATCGCCGCCGGCTTGATCCGCGACGGGCGGTTTTTGACGCCGGCGGACGGGCTCACCGTCTACATTCGCGAGATCACGCCTGAGCGCGAGATGCTCGGCATTCTCGTGAAGGATATGAGCGATCCCGTGCGCGGCGCGGTGACGTACACGGCGAAGCGCGGCTTTCTGTCGGAAGCGTCCGATCGGCCGGCGCTGGTGATGTTCGAAGGGCAGGCCCAGCAGGTCGACGATACGGGCCGCTTGTCGGTGTTGCGGTTCGACCGCCTCGCCTATGATTTGACGAGCTTCATGGATTCCGGCGGCGCGCGCAGCCGCAAACCTTCCGAGCGCTATTTCTGGGAGTTGGTCGCGCCGCCCAACGCCGACGAGCTGTCGCCGCGCGCTTACGGTAAAATGATCGCTGAGGGGCATGAGCAGCTGAGCGCGCCGCTTTACGGGTTGGCGCTGCCCTTGGTGGCGGCTGCGGCGATGCTGAGCGCCGGCTTCTCGCGCCGCGGCGCGGCGGGCGCGGTGGTGACCGCCATCGCGCTCGGAGCCGGGCTTCGCGTGACAGGTCTCGCGGTGAAGAGTGTCTTGACCGGCGCGCCCTATCTTTGGCCTCTGCTCTACGCCATTCCGCTCGGCGGCGTTTTGGCCGCGCTTTATTTCCTGATGCGATCGCCACTTGGCGGGCGCCCCAACGCGCCGCTCGGCGATCCGAGCCCGGCGCCGGCCGAATGACGCGCGCGATCCGCATTTCAGTCCGCCAGACGCCGCTGCGCGACGTTCGATTGTCGAGATCGCTATGACGCTTAGCTTTTACTTCGCCAGGCGCTTCTTCTTCGCGGTGATCTACGTGTTCACCGCGGTGCTGTTTTTGGCGATCATCTTCGACGTGTTGGAACTCGCGCGCCGGGCCGGCGATGATGTCGATGTTGGTTTCGGCACGCTTGTCGGGCTGGCGATGTTGCGCGCGCCCTCGATCTCCATCAAAGCGGCACCCTACGCCATGCTGTTGGCGGCGATGTGGACTTATGCGCGCCTTGCGCGCTCAAGCGAGCTGGTGGTGGCGCGCGCCGCCGGCCTGTCGGGCTTCGGACTGGCGTTGCCAGGCGTCGCCACCGCCGCTTTTTTCGGCGCTTTCGCGACCATGGTCTACAATCCGATCTCGGCGACGCTGCTTGATAATTTCGAGCGAGCCTCGGCCAAGGTGTTCCGCGACGATGATCGCCTGGTCGCGGTGGAGAAAACCGGGCTCTGGCTCCGCCAAGGCAACGCTTCGGCGCAAACGGTGATCCACGCGCTGCGCAGCAACGCCGACGGCACCGATCTCGGCCAAGTGACGATTTACCAATATGGGCCGGGCGACACCAATATCGGCCGGATCGACGCGGCGACGGCGCGGCTCTCGCCCGGCTATTGGCGTCTTGAGGATGCGGTGATCCGGCGGTTCGATCCAGACGATCCGGATGCGCCGCTTGATCGGCGGTCGCGCGCGTTCCACGATCTTGAAACCGATCTGACGCCGGATCAGATCATCGAAAGCTTCGCATCGCCGGAGACGATACCGTTCTGGAGGCTGCCGGAGTTCATCGCCACGCTCGAGGATCAGGGCTTTTCCTCGCGCCGCCATGTGCTGCATTTCCATGTGTCGCTGGCGGCGCCGCTGATTTTCGCGGCGATGGCGCTACTGGGCGCGGCGTTCTCTATGCGCCATGCGCGCTTCGGCGGGCTTGGCGTCATGGCGCTCTACGGCACGCTGTCCGGCTTCGTTGTTTTCTTTTTGTTCGATATCGCGCAGGCTCTTGCGGCCTCCGGGCATATTCTCGCCGTGCCGGCGGCTTGGGGGCCGCCGGCGGCGGCGATGATGTTCGCCGCCGGTCTTTTGCTTCATTTCGAAGAAGGTTAGCCGGCCTGTCGAGCGGTGGGCGGGGCGCCGCAGCGCAGAGATGGGTGGCGGCGGAAGCACAGCGCACGGAAAGCGGCGCCGTGCTCAGCGTCGATGGATGCGCCTCGGAACATGCTTCGTTTACAAATCCGTGAGCTTCGCCGTTAACGGTCTCAAGACCCGTTGCGAAGGCTGGCGCCCTTCGTGCAGAAGAGCGGTGCGATGAAGGGTGGCGGTTTCGCGACGATGCGGCGGCCGTTTTGGTGAAGGGCGCGGCGCGATCGCGCGGCGGCGAGAGGGCGCGGGGTTGACCGAACGCATGGCATCTTCCGTTGCGACGCTTCCTTTGACCAAGCACGGGCCGTGGCGCCTGAATGCGCCGACCCTGCGCTGGCGCCGCGCTGGATCGATGACGGCGGCGGCGGCTCTTTTCGCGTTCGTGAGCCCAGCGCCCGGCGCGGCTCAAACCTTCGGCGATCAGCCTGCGAGCAACATTCCCACGCTGACCGAGCAAGTGCGCCAACGTGTGGGCGATCGCAGCGACGTCTCCGAGCCGCCGACGCTTGAGGCGGACGAGATCGATTACGACGCCAACACGCAGGTCGTGCGCGCGCGCGGAGATGTGCGCGTGTTCCATGGCGACCGGGTTTTGCGCGCCGATATGATCACCTACGACGCTGTGAACGACGAGATCACGGCGTCTGGCGATGTGACGCTGGTCAATCCGGACGGATCGGTGGTTGCGGCCGACGACGCCGCCTTCGACAGCGAGCTTGCGAATGGCTTGGTCCAAGGCGCCCGAGCGGTTTTGAGCGATGGGCGCGCCCGCCTCGCCGCGGTCGAAGCGCGGCGGATCGATGGCCGCTTCACGTCTCTATCCAAAGCGGTCTTCAGCCCCTGTGAGGTGTGCGAAGACAATCCAACGCCTCTGTGGCGCATTCGGGCCCGGCGCATCGTTCAGGATGAACAGACCCGCGATATCACCTATGAGGACGCGACCTTCGAGGTGTTGGGCGTTCCGATCGGCTATTTGCCGTTCTTCTCTCACGCTGATCCTTCGGTTTCGCGCCGCACCGGATTTCTAACGCCGTCTTACCTGAGCACCGACACGATCGGCGAAGCGGTGAAGATCCCGTATTTCATCGCCTTCGGACCAAGCCGTGATCTGACCATCACGCCGTTCCTCGCCACCGAAGTGAACCCGGTGCTCGAACTCGAATACCGCGCTTGGGAAGGTTACGGAAAGTACCAGATCGGCGGCAGCGCCACCTTTAGCGACGACTCTGTAGAAGAAGGGTTCCGCGGCCATATCTACGGTGACGGCTCGTTTGATCTCGGCTCCGATTTCGTCGCCGGCTTCGACGCTTTGGTCGCCTCGGACGACACGTATCTACGCCGTTACGATTACACGCAGACGGACCGGACAACATCGCGAGCCTATGTCCAGCGCTTTGGCGATAGAGGCTTTGGCTCCCTTGAAACCGTCTATTATCAGAGCTTTCGCGAGGATGAGCCGGCGGGCGACATTCCCTTGGTGTTGCCGAATTTCGATTTCGAGCAGAATTACGACTCGCCGGTGCTTGGCGGCGATGTCGCGTTTCGCGCCAACGCCTTGGCGCTCAGCCGCAATGAGGGGCGCGATGTGACGCGGATCAGCGGCGAGGCGGAGTGGAGCCGGCTGACGACGACCAGCTTCGGCCTCCTGCTCGACACCTCGGCTTCGGTGCGCGGCGATGCTTATTATGTGGCGGATGATGCCGAATTCGATGAACAGTTCGTCGGTAGGGTGCTGCCGCTCGCCTCGCTGGAGCTGAGCTATCCGTTTGGCAAAGCCACCGAACGCGCCGATCATGTGATCTCGCCCATCGCCTCGGCGGTGTATGCGCCCTATGGCGGCAATCCGGACGAGATCCCGAATGAAGACAGCATCGACGCCGAACTCGATGAGCTGAGCATCTTCTCGAATAACCGGTTTCCGGGCCTCGACCGTTGGGAAGAAGGACCGCGCGCCACGGCTGGTCTGCGCTATCAGCGGATCGCGCGCGATGCGGGCCCTGATATCGAGGCGACGATCGGTCAAACATACCGTCTGCGCGACGGACAGTTCTCGTCGGGATCCGGCCTCAGCGACGAGGTTTCGGACATCGTCGGATCCTGGCAAGTGGCGTTCGACAAATTGGGCTCGTTCGGCGACGACATCACCGTCGGCCATCGCTTCCGTGTGAATGACGAGCTGAGCTTCCACCGGAACGAGGTCTACGCCTCGGCCGAGCTCTTCGATCGGGCGCGCTTCAGCGGCGGCTACGTGTTCTTGGACGCCGATCCTGAGGCGGGATCCGAGGATGATCGCGCCGAAGTGAACGCTCGCGCCGAACTCGACGTGACGAATTACTGGACCGTTCTTGGCGGCGCGCGGCGCGATCTTGAGGAGAATCGGTTCGTAACCGCGCTCGGCGGTCTTCGTTACGCCGATGAATGCATTGAGGTCGATTTCGCGGTGAGCCGGCGCTTCAACTCAGTTGAGGACGCGCCGGCGTCGACGAATTTCGGTCTCTCAGTGCGTCTCCTGTCCGTCTCCAATTAAGCACCGTGACCTGCTCCCCATCGGTCCCTCGTTCATGACGAGAGTCTGCGGATGATTTCGGGGTATCCATCCGGGTGCTGAGG
>JBCBCG010000128.1:0-12743 GCA_038530925.1 Pseudomonadota bacterium | reverse complement strand
GCTCGCGAACGCCGCGATGGGGCTCGACGCCCCGGAGCGGCGTTCTCCGCTCTTCTGACGCGCGGGAGCGGCGCGAGCGCGTCAGCGGCGCCGGCTTGAGGCGATCGTCACCAGCGCGTCCGCCGCGCGGTTCATGATGAACGGACCGCTTTCCTCAGGCCCGCCGAGCCGGCGCCAGACCCCGATGATCGTCGATCTCTCGCGAATGAGCGCGCCCTCAAAGCGCGTCGCGAACCCGGCGCCGATGGCGTCCTCGTAAGTTTTGACGAAGGCGATCTCGCCGCCGTCGCGCCAGCCTTCGACGCTGGCGAAGAGCTCCAAGACGCGCTCTGGCGAAAACAGGTTCGGCTCGATCATCTCGCCGCTCAGCAGCCCGCCCTCTTCGCAGAGAAAGGCGTGGAACGGCGTCGCCTCGAACCGAGCCTGTTCGCTGTCCAGGACGCCGGTCCAGAACCCGGTGAGGCCGAGCGCGCCCTGCGCCGCCTCGCTCTTTGAGCCAGAGGGGGTGGGATCGCGCTCAGGATGATCACGCTCAGGCGTGCCGCGGCTCATCGCCCTCTCCTTCTGTTCTCATTGGTCTTTCGCCGCGCCGATCACGCAAGTTTCATGCGCAGCTTCAGCGCGCTGCGCCGGCGGGCCGAGGGGGCCGCGCGCCCGCGTTTGGCGTCTGGTCATGGCGGCGAGCCCATGGCATCGTCCGTTTGAACGGGCGAGGAAGGATGAGAGTTCGGCCGCTTCAGGCCGGCGGATCCCCATCGAACGCTTTGAAAATCAAGGTCGAGCCTGCGGCGCTGCGGCGGCGCGATCGGCTCGGCCGTCATCTTGCGCCGCGGCCGCGGCGCAGGCGCTGCAACTGGGAGGAAAACCAAGCCATGGCGGGCGCGACAACGACGGTGCGCATGGTGGTGAACGGCGAAGCGCGCGAAGGCGCGGCGGAAGGACGCACCACTTTGGTCGAGTTCTTGAGGGAGACGCTGCGGCTGACCGGCGCGCATATCGGCTGCGACACCAGCCAATGCGGCGCATGCGTCGTGCATATGGACGGCGTCAGCGTGAAGGCCTGCTCCGTTCTGGCGCATGAGGCGGACGGGGCGGAGATCCGCACCATCGAAGGCATGGCGGAGGCGGACGGCTCTCTCGGCGTGATCCAGCGCGCCTTTCGCGAGCATCACGCGCTGCAATGCGGGTTTTGCACGCCGGGGATGGTCATGTCCGCGGCGGATCTTCTCGCCCGCAACGCCGCGCCCACGGGCGCGGAGGTGCGCGACTGGCTCGAGGGCAACATCTGCCGGTGCACCGGCTATCACAACATCGTCAAAGCGATCCTGGCCGCCGCCGCGGAGATGCGCGGCGAGGCGACCGCCGCGGAGTGATCCGCCGAGCGCCGCTGGGACAGCGCGGCGCCGCTTCATGACAAAGAACTCAGAGGAAACGATCCCATGCCGAAGGACGACGTCATCGGCGGCGCGATGAAGCGCCGAGAAGACCTGCGGTTTCTGAAAGGCAAAGGCCGCTATGTCGACGACATGAACCGGCCCGGCCAGGCTTACGTCTATTTCCTGCGCAGCCCTGTGGCCCATGCGACGATCGCCAAGCTCGACATCGCCGCCGCCGCCGCCGCGCCCGGCGTGGTGCGCATTCTCACGGCCGCGGATTTCGAGGCCTTCGGCGGCGTGCCCTGCGGCTGGCAGGTGACCGATAAAGACGGTCAGCCGATGAAGGAGCCGAAGCACCCGATTCTGGCCGAAGGCAAAGTGCGCCATGTCGGCGATCCGATTTGCGGGGTGATCGCGACCAGCCTCGCCGAGGCGCGCGACGCCGCGGAGATGATCGAGGTCGAGTTCGGCGAATTGCCGGCGGTGATCGACATGCCTTCGGCGACGACCAGCGGCGTCGCGGTGCATGACGAGGCGCCGGACAATGTTTGCTATGATTGGGAGTTCGGCGACAAAGCCGCGGCCGAGACCGCGTTTTCCGGCGCTGCGCGCATCGTCTCGCTGGAGCTGACCAACAATCGTCTCGCGCCAAATCCCATGGAGCCGCGCTGCGCCATTGGCGAGTATGACGACAGCGGCGATCAGCACACGCTCTACACCACCAGCCAAAATCCGCATGTGATCCGGCTGTTGATGGGCGCCTTCGTGCTCGGCCTGCCCGAGCACAAACTGCGCGTGGTGGCGCCGGATGTGGGCGGCGGCTTCGGCTCGAAGATCTACCATTACGCCGAAGAGGCCTTCGTCACCCATGCGGCGAAGGTCGTGGGACGCCCGGTGAAATGGACCGCGGATCGCTCAGAGGCCTTCATCTCCGACGCGCATGGCCGCGATCATGTGACGAAGGCCGAGCTGGCGCTGGACGCAGAGGGCCATTTCCTCGGCCTGCGCGTCGACAGCCAGGCGAATATGGGCGCTTATCTCTCCACCTTCGCGCCGTCGATCCCGACCTGGCTGCATGGCACGTTGCTCGCTGGGCAATATAGGACGCCGGCGATCTTCATCCGCATGCGGGCGATGTTCACCAACACCGTGCCGGTCGACGCCTATCGCGGCGCCGGTCGGCCGGAAGCGACCTATCTGCTTGAACGACTGGTGGAGCAGGCTGGGCGCGAGACCGGCCTTGGACCGGTTGAGATCCGGCGGCGGAACTTCATCGGCAAGGATCAGTTCCCCTATGACACGCCTGTCGCCGTGACCTACGACACGGGCGATTTCGACGCGACCATGGACAAAGCGCTGGAGATCGCCGATTTCGCCGGCTTCCCCGCGCGCCAGGCCGAGGCGAAGGCTCGCGGCAAACTCCGCGGCGTCGGCTTCAGCTCCTATATTGAAGCGTGCGGCATCGCGCCCTCCTCACTCGTCGGCGCGCTCGGCGCGCGGGCCGGGCTGTACGAGGCGGCGACGATCCGCGTGAACCCAACCGGCTCGGTGACGGTGTTCACGGGCTCGCACAGCCATGGCCAAGGCCATGAGACGACCTTCGCGCAAGTCGTGGCCGACCAACTCGGCCTGCCCGCGGACAGCATCGAGATCGTCCATGGCGACACGGCGAACGTGCCGTTCGGCATGGGCACCTACGGCTCGCGCTCCCTAGCGGTCGGCGGCTCGGCGATTGTGAAGGCGGTCGATAAGATCGTCGACAAATCCAAGAAAATCGCCGCCCATCTTCTTGAAGCGGCGGAGACGGACATCGTGTTCGAAGACGGGATGTTCAAAGTCGCCGGCACGGACAAAGCGAAAGCCTTCGCCGAGGTTTCGCTCGCGGCATACGTGCCGCATCAATACCCGATCGAGGAGCTTGAGCCAGGGCTTGAGGAGACGGCGTTCTACGACCCGAAGAACTTCACCTATCCCGCCGGCACTTACATCGCCGAGGTGGAGGTCGATCCCGGCACCGGCGAGGTGACGCTGATGAGCCTCGCAGCTGCGGATGATTTCGGCAAAGTCGTCAATCCGATGATCGTCGAGGGCCAGGTGCATGGCGGGCTCGCCCAAGGCGTCGGCCAAGCGGTGCTGGAGCATGCGATTTATGACGAGAGCGGTCAGCTTTTGACCGGCTCCTACATGGATTACGCCATGCCGCGGGCGGCGGATCTGCCGGACTTTTTGGTGGATCATTCCTGCCAGACGCCGTGCACGCACAACCCGCTTGGCGCTAAGGGCTGCGGCGAGGCGGGCGCCATCGGCTCGCCGCCAGCGGTCGTCAACGCCGTGCTCGATGCGCTGGGCCCGCTCGGCGTGAAGACGATCGACATGCCGCTGACGCCGAACCGCGTCTGGGCCGCGATCAGCGCCGCAGGCGGGGCCGCGGCGGCCAGCGCCGGCGCGGCGGCGAGCATGGCGGCGAGCACGCCCGCCAATCTGGCGACGGGCGTCGGGACGCCAGCGGAACCGGCGGCCGAGCCGGTTGCGGCGCCGGCCTCGGCGGCCGCGGCTGCGCCCGCCCCGGTCTCCGTTAGCCCAGAGGCGACCACGATCCGCGCCACGCATTTGCGCGTTCGGCCCTCCGAACCGCGCGTGCAGCCCGCAGCGCTCAAAGTCCGGCCCGCCGCGCCCCGCGTGCGGCGCGGCCTTTGATCCGCGCTCGGCGACACAGCGATAGAAGGACATTCGGATGTACGCGTTCGATTACGACAAACCTGCAGATCTCGCCGGCGCCCTCGCCGCCTTGAAGGCCGAAGACGCCAAAGCGCTCGCCGGCGGGCAAAGCCTGATCCCGACGCTCAAGCAACGCTTGGCGCAGCCCTCGACCCTCGTCGATCTCAAAGGGCTGCCGGAGCTGCAAGGCGTCAGCGTCGACGCCGCCTCGGTCACCATCGGCGCCGCGGCCCGCCACGCCGCGGTTGCGGAGCACGCCGAGGTCGTCAAAGCGATCCCGGCGCTCGCCGCGCTCGCCGGCAAAATCGGCGATCCGCAAGTACGCAATCGCGGCAGCCTCGGCGGCAGCTTGGCGAATAACGATCCCTCCGCCTGCTATCCGAGCGCCGCGCTGGCGCTGGGCGCGACAATCAAGACCGACCGGCGCGAGATCGGCGCGGACGCCTTTTTCCAAGGCCTCTACGAGACCGCGCTCGAGGAGGATGAGCTGATCGTCTCAGTCTCCTTCCCGATCCCCGAGGCGGCCGGCTACGCCAAGTTCGTCCAGCCCGCCTCCCGCTTCGCGCTCACTGCGGTGTTCGTCGCGAAATTCGCCGCCGGCGTGCGCGTCGCCGTGACCGGCGCGGGCGAGAGCGGCGTCTTCCGCCATGCGGCGCTTGAGCAGGCGCTGACCGCGAGCTTCGCGCCGCAAGCGGTCGAGGGCGTCGCGGTTTCGGCGGATGGATTGATCGAAGATCTGCACGGAACGCCGGCGTACCGCGCTAATCTCATCAAAGTCATGGCGGGCCGCGCCACGGCTGAGGCTCTCGGCTAAGCCTTGGGGCGACCATATAAAGCTGAAGCGGCGAAATGCCCTATCGCCGCTTCAGCCTCTTTTTCTTTAAAGACGGCGCGCAGTCTCAACGCTTTATTCATGGCGTATCACGCGCGTTAACGCCATTTCGTAAATCTTCGCTCATGCGTCTGAATCAACACTCTCCCCAAAGCGCGCAGGGAGACGCGCCGACAAGAAGTGGAGAGTTCAATGCACGACGCGTTTCACTGCGACATCACCGAAGCGGCGGCTTTCGCAACCAGCTTGGCGGGAGCTTCTTGCCCAGGATGCGGCGACGATCGGCTGACCATCGTCTATGGTCAGGCGGCGCAGCCGAGCCTCGGCGCCGCGTTGTTCAGCGATGCCCGCGCTGCGGTGAAAGCGCCGTGGTCGGAGATTGATCTGGCCTTCTGCCAAGGCTGCGGCGCGACGCATAACCTCCATTTCGAGCCGTCGCAGGAGGCGGCGAACACGATCGAAGTGGCGCCGAATGGGCGCATCCGCCTCGATCGGCTCAAAAACGCGCCGCGCTTTTTGGCGGCGCTAAAGCGGCAGGTCGAGACCAGCGGCAAACGCGCGGCGCTGCGCTTTGAGGCGCAAGACGCCTCCGATGTGTTCGAGGCCGGCGCCTTCGAGCAGATCCAGGCGGATCGCTGCACCTATTTCACGCCGGGCGCGCTGGCGCGGACGCTACGCGCCGCCGGCCTTGAGGTGACCGCGCTTGAGGCGACGGCGGAGGGGCTGCTCCATGCCACTGCGACGCCAAAACGGAGCGCGCGCGCCGCGGCGACTTTCCCGATCGAGGAGCCGGTGGAGGAGACGAAAACCTTGGTTTCCGCCTTCGCGCAGCGCGCGGCGGCGCGGGCGGCGGCGTGGCGCGCGGAGCTTCTGGCGGCTTCGGCGGGTCCTGTGGCCCTCTGGGGCGCGGATGCGCGCAGCGTGGCTTTCGCCAGCGCGGCGAACTTGAAGCGGGTGCGGCCGCATGTGGTCGACGCCGATGCGTCGCGCCAGGCCGCTTATCTCGCCGGTTTCGAAACGCCGATCCTTGCGCCGTCGGCGCTGGCTGAGCTCGCTCCGGCGCTGGTCGTGGCGATGGACAAAGCGGACGCGGCGGCGGCCCGGGCCGCGCTGAAGGCCGCGCGCGTCAAGACCAAACTGCTGACGCTCGACGCGCATTGAACGCAGCACCGGCCTGACCGCGGCGGCGACGCCCCGGTCAGGCGTGCGCGAGCCCGGTTATGAAAGCGGCGCTCAACGCTTGGCTTTCGCGCGCGATCGGCAGCTGATGCTCCGGCGCGTCGAACATATCGAAAGCGTGCGGCGCGCCCGGCCACAGCGCCAGCTCCGCCGCCGCGCCCGCCGCGCGCCAACGCTCCGCCATGAAGAGCGTATCGTCGAGCAGCGGGTCCTCAGCGCCCACTTGGAACAGCGCCGGCGGCATGCCGGCCAGATCCGCCAAGAGCGGCGAGACCTCCGGCGTCTCCGCCAGCGCCGGCGCCTCGGGCCCCAGCAGATTCTCGCGGAACCATTCGATGATCGGCGTGGAGAGCACCAGCGGGCGCTCGCCCCAGCGCCGCGCCGAGGGCGTGAGCCGGAGATCGAAGGCGCCGTAGATGAAGACCGCGCCGCGCACCGCATCCGCCGCGCCGAGATCGCGCAGCCGCAACAGCGTCGCCGCCGCCAAATGCGCGCCGGCGCTTTCGCCCATGACGAAGAGCGGCGTCGCGCGCCGCTCCGCCTCCCGCGCCGCCCAGAGCGCCGCGGCCAACGCGTCATCGGCGCAGGCGGGCCAGCGATGCTCCGGCCCGAGCCGATACGGCGCGGACACCACCAGCGCATCGGCCGCGCGCGCCAAGCGTAGATTGCGGCCGTCGCATTGCTCCGCGGCGCCGAACGTCCAGCCGCCTCCGTGATAATGCAGGATCACCGCCCGCGCCGCGCCCGCCGGCTCGATCACGCGCAAGCGCCGCGGCCCGTCTCGCGCCGGAGCCGCCTCAGGACCGAGCGCCTCAGGCTCGAAACCGATCCAAGACGCTTGCTGAAGCGGACCATGGATCGGAAGCACGCCCTTTCCCGCAGCGCGGAGCGCGCGCATATCCTCGATCGACACTGTCCACGGCGCCGGCGCGCCGCGCAGCAAGACGCCCAGCGCCTCGGTGAAGCGCGCCGTCTCGGAAGACGGCGGCGCCATCGCCGCGAGCGCCATACGCGTCGGAGAGAGAGTTGGTTGGGTCATAGCGAGCGCCGACGCGCCTTCAGGTCTGGCGCAGGATCTCGACCTTGCGCTGCGGCACGCGCTTCACCTCCAGCCCGGTGAAGACATGCAGCGTGTTGAGATCGCGGTCGATCACCGCGTGATCGCTCACCCAGCCGCCCAGCGAGAGATAGCCCCGCAGAAGCGGCGGCATCAGGCGCATCGCTTTCGCCGGGTCCGGCCGGCGCAGCTTCAACAACTTGCCGAAGCGGAACACATAGGGCGCCTTCACTCGCGGCAACCAGCGCTTCGGCGCGAGGTGTTTTTCGCGCAAGAGAGCGAACGTATCGGCGTAGGCTTCGGCGTCATTGCCCTCAAAGCTCGAGCAACCGCAAAGCAGCTCGAACCCGCGGTCATCCACATAGCGCGTCATCGCCACCCAAGCGAGGCGCAGCACGTCGCCGTTCCGGTGATCCGGCTCGATGCAGAAGCGGCCCATCTCGACGATCTTGCCGGGAAAATCGTTGAGACTGGAAAGCTCGTAGAACTGCGCCGAATAGCTGCGCCCGATCTCGCGCCCGCTGGAGAGCGGCAACAGGCGGAAGCAGCACACGAGACGCCCCGTCCGCCGCTCCTCGATCATCACGTGATCGCAGTCAGCGTCGAACTGATCCACGTCGAGATCCGACGCGTCCTCCCCGGCCGCGCCGGGCGCCGGCGCGCCGCGATCGGCGCGGAACAGCCGATGGCGCAGCCGCTGGGCCGCGCGCACATCCTCAGGCGTCTCCGCCAGGCGAACGCCATACCGTCCACGGGCCAGACCAAACCGCATCGCGCCCCTCCGCCATCCTAAGGCGCCGGCGATCGCCGGCCGCGCAGCAACCCTTCAGGCGCGCCATAACGTTCGGACGATGACGTTCGGACGATGGCGTTCGGACGCCGCGCACCCATATTACTCGGCCATGTACCCGACCACGGCGACCCCGTGAAAGAGAGATTTAGGATGAGCGACAAGATTGTTAAATCCGACGCGCAATGGCGCCGCGAATTGACGCCCGAACAGTACCGGATCGCCCGCGAAAAAGGCACCGAGCGGCCCTTTAGCCATGCAGGTTTTCCCAAGAAACCAGGTGTCTTTCATTGCGTCGCCTGCGGCCAGGCTCTGTTCGAGAGCGACGCCAAGTTCGAGAGCTATTGCGGCTGGCCGAGCTTCACCGAGCCGCAAGAGGGCGGCGCGCTTGAGGAGCATCGCGATGTCAGCCATGGCATGGTGCGCACCGAAGTGACGTGCAGCCGCTGCGACGCGCATCTCGGCCATGTGTTTCCCGATGGCCCAACCGACCGCGGCGGCCTGCGCTACTGCATCAACGGCGCGGTGTTGCAGTTCGTGCCGAAGGAGGACGCGGTTGAGCGGGAAGAGTGACGAAGCGAGGAGTCACGAAGCGAGCGGCGCGCGCGACGCGTTCGCCCATGTGCGCGACTGGGTGTTCGACCTCGACAACACGCTCTATTCGGCGCGGCATCGGCTCTTCGACCAAATCGACCAGCGGATGACCGCCTTCATCGCCGAGACGCTGTCGCTCGAAGTCGAGGCGGCCAACACGCTCCGCGCGGTCTATTGGCGCGAGCATGGCACCACGCTTAATGGATTGATGCGCGAGCATGGGATGAAGCCGGCGCGCTTTCTCGATTACGTGCACGACATCGATCTCTCGGCCGTGCCGGAGGATCCCGCGCTCGGCGCCGCGATCGAGCGGCTGCCGGGGCGAAAGATCGTCTACACCAACGGCTCGCGCGGTCATGCGGCGCGGATCCTGGCGCATCTCGGCATCGAAGCGGCGTTCGACGCGGTGTTCGGGATCGAGGACAGCGCCTATGAGCCGAAGCCGCGCCGCGCCGCCTATGACCGCGTGTTCAGCCTCGCCGCCGTCGAGCCGCGGCGCGCGGCGATGGTCGAGGACACGGCGCGCAACCTCGAGGCGCCGCATGAGATGGGCATGGTGACGGTCTGGACGCCGACGGAGTGCGGGCTGGCGCGCGACGGCGCCGATGGCGCGCATGTGCATTTCATCGCCGAGGATCTGGCCGCGTTCCTGAGACCGCTCGGCGGTGGCGGAGCGAGCGCGAACCGGCGCTGACGCCGCCTCACAGCGCGCGCCGCGCCCTCACACCGCTGCGGCGCCCGCCGCGCCGCTGCGTTTGCGCGCCATGCGCGCCAGCAGCATCGCGACATTCGCCACCAGAACCTCCCAAGACAGCGGCTTTTCCAGCACGACATGCGCGCCGACAGCCTCCGCCATCGCCAAAGGGTCGCCGCCGCCCGACAACCGCGCCGATCCCGACACCGCCATCACGCCAAGATGCTTCAGCCAGGGATGCTCGGGCGAGTGCTTTTTCGCCATCAACGTGCCGATCAAGCGCAAGCCGCCATCAGGCAAGGGTTGGCCATGTTCGTCGCGCACGAAAATATCGGTGATCACCAAATCGACGTCCCGACCAAGCGCATAATCGAGCGCGTCGCTCGCATTGGCCGCAGTGTCGACCTGATGCCCCGCGTCGCGCAGAATCTCGGCCCAGCCTTCAGCGAGCACCACGTCGTCGTCCATAATCAAAATTATAGCCATGTGAATTGTTTCCTGACGCCGTTTCGCTAGCATACAACTCGCGTCTGAGCGCGAACAGCGGAATGCGCCGACGCGCGCCCCGATCTGGGATTTCTCCAAAAAGGTTGAGCCATGGCGTCGTCATTTGAGACTGTTCGAGTGGAGGCGGCGGGCGCGGCCGGCGCCGTCGGCGCGGTGCGCGAAACCGATATTCTGGTGGTCGGCGGCGGCCTCGCGGGGCTGGCGGCGGCGATCCTGACGGCGCAAGCGGGCTTCAGCGTCGTCGTGGTCGACCGCGCGCCGCTCAGCGCCGCGGCGGGACGGCGCGACGATCTGCGCACCACCGCGTTGCTCGAGCCGGCGTTGGCCGTGCTGCGCCAGGCGCGCGTGTGGGAGCGGCTCGAAAGCCGCGCCGCGCCGCTGAGCGCGATGCGGATGATCGACGCCGGCGGGCGGGAGAACCGGGCGCGATTCAAGGGCGCGTTCGACGCGGCCGATCTCGACCGCGCCGCCTTCGGCGCCAATGTGGCGAATGGCGATTTACACGCGGCCTTGGCGGCGACGGCCGAAGAGACGCCCGGGATCACGATCATCGCGCCGGCGCATCTCGAGCGGGTGACGCTTCGAGCGGATGCGGCGCTGGCGCGTCTCGGCGATGGCGCGCTGATCTCCGCGCGGCTCGTCATCGGCGCCGATGGGCGTGAGAGCGCCGTGCGCGCCGCCGCGGGCCTGCGGGCGCGCCGGCTCGATTACGGCCAGACGGCGCTTGTTTTCACCGTCTCGCATCCCGAGCCGCATGGGAGCGTTTCGACCGAAATCCTGCGCGAAGGCGGGCCGTTCACGCTGGTGCCCTTCACGCCGGACGAGGACGGACGCCCGCGCTCCAGCGTGGTGTGGATGGAGCGGCGCGCCAAAGCCGCGCGCTTGATGGCGATGGAGGAAAGCGCCTTTCTCACCGCGGCGCAGGAGCGCTCGCTCGGACTGCTCGGCCCGCTGGCGATGGCCTCAAAGCGCGCCGCCTGGCCGGTGATCTCTCTCCTCGCCGACCGGTTCCATAGCCGCCGCGCCGCTCTCATCGCCGAAGCGGCGCATGTCGCACCGCCGATCGGCGCGCAGGGTTTGAATATGAGCCTCAAGGACGCGGAGACGCTGGCGCAGTTGCTTGTCGAGGCGCGGCGCGAGCAGCGCGACATCGGCTCTGACGCCGTGCTGGCGGGGCTCACCCGCGCGCGTTACGCCGACGTCGCGATGCGGATCGCGGCGACGGCCGCGCTAAACGGCGCGGCGATCGGCGCCGCGCGACCGATCCGCGATCTGCGCCGCGCTGGGCTCGCGCTCATCCACGGAACAGCGCCCTTGCGCCAAGCGGCGATGCGCTTCGGTCTCGGCTGAGAGCCCAGGACGCCTGAGGACGCCTGAGGACGCCTGAGGACGCCTCACAGCGATCAGGTCAGTCGCGCGGCCGCCTCACCGCGGTGCGGCGTTCGTCGGTAGTGGCGCGGCTGCGACGGCCGCTGGCGGCATGTCGATCCGGCGCGCGCGCTTGGCGACGCGGTCGATCCATTCGGCGACCACCGTGTCGCACACATCGCAGCGCAGATATCCGTAGCGCCGCCGGCCGATGCGCGTCGCCTGAACTTCATATCGCGCGCCGCACCCGCCGCAAAGCGCCTCGCCATCCCGCGCCCACATCCATTCAGAGGCCATATCCACGACCTTCCTCTCACTCGGCTCAAACATCTTTTCGCAGCGACGATGCGGATCAATTTGTGAAGAACACCTGAACGAACGCCCAATCGGTCGATGGTGTTCGGTGATCGTCGAGCCGTGACGCGAACAGGAACGGAATCGGTATGGCGCAGATGCGCGCGCCCGCTTCCGATCGTCGAACAGCCGGTTCGCGACACCACTTGATGGGACGCGACCTGCAACCGCGAGCGCGCGATCACTGAACCGACATGGCGCGGCGGAAGGCGGGGCGGGCGTTGAGGCGCTCGATATAGGCTTTGAGATGGACCATCTCGTCGGAGACGCAGCCCAGCCGGTCGCTCATATAGATCGCATGGCCGAGCATGATGTCCGCGGCGGAGAACGGGCCGATCAAATACGCGCGGCCTTTCAGCGCTTCGTTCACCGGCGTCAGCGCCTTGGCCAGAAGACGCTCCGCCTGGCCGAGCACCGCGGCGTCGCGTCGATCCTCCGGCAGCAGGATCCGGTGCGTCACGATCGTGTTCATCGGCGGCATCACCATGCCTTCGCAATAATGAAACCACTGTAGATACTCAGGAAACTCCGACGCTTCCACCGCCGGCTTCAGCCCGCCGTTCTTATGCCGCTCCAGAATGTACTCGGTGATCGCGCCGCTCTCGAACAAGATGACGGAGCCGTCTTCGAGCACCGGCACGCGGCCGAGCGGATGGCGCTCGCGATGCGCCTCGGATTTCAGCGCCTCGGGCGTGAACGGCATTTTGTTGAGTTTGTAAGGCAGCTCCAGCTCTTCGAGCAGCCACAGGATCCGCTGAGCGCGCGAATTCGGCGCGAAATGCAAGCGCAACATGGTCTGTCCTTCCGCTGACGCCGCCCCTCTTCCGAAGCGCCGGCGCGCGGATCAGGACAGGAGCTCAGGCGAACAGCTGAGCGGCTGCTCGTCCACGGCGTAGATTTCGAGTTCGAAGCCATCGAACGACTCAGCGTAGAACT
The DNA here is from genome assembly GCA_038530925.1 of Pseudomonadota bacterium. Classification (GTDB taxonomy): domain Bacteria; phylum Pseudomonadota; class Alphaproteobacteria; order Rhodobacterales; family Rhodobacteraceae; genus JALEGB01. Next base: position 338 of record JBCBCG010000128.1, on the reverse strand, counting down.
GCTCGCCCTGGCGAAACACGCTCCAACAATACGGCCCGCCCACTTCATATTGGAAGCAAAAGCGCTCGCTCACATAATACCAATAGCCGGGCTGGCAGGGTTGGTCGCGGGCGATCCAGAGAGAGCGGTCGCCTGTCTTATAGTATTCAGAACCGTAATGCTCGCCATTCCGACGCAAATGCACGGTCTTGCCTTCGAAGAGCGTGCGAAATCCATCGGCGTCCAGATAAATCCGCTCCGCCTCAAAACTGGTGATTTGGTCTTTACCGGGCGAGGCCTCTTCCTTCGGTTGATCCGGCGTCGGCGAATCGGCGCTATCGGGGGAGCGCGGATCGGGG
>JBCBCG010000127.1:0-12762 GCA_038530925.1 Pseudomonadota bacterium | reverse complement strand
GAAGATATCGACTTATCCCGGAGGATCTTCAAGCCATGAGTAGAGCGGTAGTTTATCGTCGAAACGCAGCTGATGTTCGCGCAGCGGAGCCAATCGAACCGCCATGTTGCAGCCGTAACCGCCGAAGATCTCGGCGTATCCTTTGAACCGCTCAGTCGTCTCCGCCCGTTCTGCGACAATCTCGTCGGCTTCCGCCAACGTGATGCCGGGCCCGTTGATGCCATCAGCGAGCACGCGCCCTGTCGTCATCACCACCGTTTCGTCGGTGCGCATGACGACCTCGACAGCGGCGAGGTATCCGGGCGCGGCCACAAAGTCGTCGTCGAAAAACACGACCGCGTCGCAATCCGTCAGAGCGTCGATGATGGCGTTGCGTTGAACGCTGGCGCCGCGCGGACCGATCAGGATCTCCACATAGGGATGCGCCTCGGCGACGCCGGCGACGTCCTTTTCTGTCGGCGAGCAGACGACAATGCGCGCCGGCGGCAAGGTTTGGTTTGAGAGCCGAGCGATGGTCTCGACCACGATCTCCGGGCGACCGACGGTCGCGATCCCGACCGCGACGCGCAGCTGCGCCGGCCCTTGCGCCGGAGCCGAAATCGGCGCTTTCCGCGGAGCCTTGCGCGCAGCGCTCTCCGAAACTGGTTTGGCGTCTGTCTCTTCGGAATCAATCCCCTGTGTGTCCATCCTCCGCTCCCCCTTCGTGTCGATCCCCCGATCCACGCATCGCCGCCTCACTCATCGCGAGGCGCGTTGAACATCACAGCCCCGATCACCGCCACGTCCCGACCAGACAGGGACTTTGTGGCGTTCCGAAGCGCCTCAACCGGCGTTTTGTCGGCCCGCGCCGTCACAAAAACGCCGTCCAGCCCGCGCGAGACCGTGCGGGTGTCGATCGAATCCGCCATCGGCAGCGCCACAAGGATCAGGTCGAACCGCTCGCGGAGCGCATCGAACAGCACCGTCATCTCCGCGCCCGTCACGCGGTCGCTGAGCTCGGATCCTTCCTCCAGGCCGCCCATGGGAAGCGTCGCAACGTCTGTATCTTCCTCAATGACAATCACTTCATCCAAAAGCTTTATGTCGTTCAGCACATCGGCGAGCCCGAGCGGCGCGTCGCCTGGGCCGGTCTCCGACGGCGTCGCCGCCGCGGACACGACAAGCGCGCGCACGCCGGCGCGGCGCCATAGCTGGGCCGCCGCCATGGTCAGAGGCGTATTGTCGACATCAGGGTCAGCCGCAGCGAAGCCGATCGCCATGGTGCTCGCTTCGGGAAATCGAGCGGCGAGCGCCTCGCGCACCGGCCGCATCGCTGCGACGAACGCGTCCGGATCCTTCTCCGCCCGGCGGGTGACGCGGAAGCAGTCGAGCCGCGTCTCCGCCGCCGCTTCGCGCGCGCTCCGCACGCGCCGATCAAGCGAGCGTCTGATGATCGCGACCGCGGCCCCGGCCACGCCGCCAAGCAACGTCGCGAACGCCATCACGAGAAAAACTTGCGGCGAACTCGGCGTGCGCGGCGTCGACGCTCTCGAGATCACCTTCGCATCCGCGACGGGATATGAAATCCGCTGAATGGTCTCGACATACCGTGTCAAGAAGCTCTCATAGAGCGAGCGAAACGTGTCCGACCGGCTGATCAGGTCGGCGAGCTGAACTTGGCTCTCGCTGATCGTCGCGCCGGAGCCGACCGTCTTGAACTGCTCCACATCGCGCCGCGCGTCGAACACTTGCTGGCGCAGCGCCTCGAGCCGTTGCTCGAGCCATTCGCTGCCTCGACGCTGCGCCTCCGCATCATCCTCCTGCTCTTGCACGACATACTCATCGACCAGCGCGTTTGCGACTTGCGCCGCCGTCTCCGGCTGCTCAGACACGAATTCGACCGTCAGCACCGACGACTCGTTGACCCGCCGCACCGAAAGGTTTTCGCGCAGCACGAACCGCGCATGCACGCGCTGCCAGCCGACATCCGCATTGTAAGAGGCGGGCAGTTGGAATTCAGGCTTATCCAACAGGTTCAGCTTGTGGACGACGCGGTCTAACAACCGGCTGGACGTCAAGATCTCGACTTGGCTTTCGATGCGGACATAGTTTTCGACCACAGGCTCAAGCCAGGGCGTGTCGCCCGAGAACCGAGGCGTCTTCGAGGGATCGTAGAGAACAGCCGATTTCGCTGTGTAATGCGGCGTCGCCGTCTGAAGGTACACAAACGCGCCGATCGCGCCGAGAATAAGCCCGACCACCACGAACGGCAGGGCCTGCTTTAGAAAGCGCCAGATGTCGCGAAAGCCGAGCTGTCCGCCGTCGCCTGCCGGCACCACCGCGTCGCTGAAGGGTTGAAGGTCGATCTTCATTACGTGTTCCGCCCGCTCCGGCGCCTTCCGTTCCATCGAGATGAGCGGACGCCGCGGCGGCTCGATCCTGCGGCGACATCGCGTCCGCCGGCAGTCTCGCACTCTCGCAGCGCCGCGCACCCGTTCGACGCGGCCGGGTCGATGATCGGTTCGGTTAACTCGACGCGCTCGACGCGCCGCGATCATCCACCAGCCAATTCATTCCGCTCGCCGAAACCCGCGCTTTGGATCGCCGTCGGCGGCGCTCAGCGCGATCGACGCTCTTGCACACGCTTCATTTCATTCGTATGCGGATGCCAGACGCAAGAACCTTGCCCAAGCTCGGAAACGTTTGCGACTTCCCCATTCCCTCGGCGTCTGATCCCCTAACGCCGAACCCTTTGATCTTGCGCCACTTTTCGTCAAGCTTGCAACGGTCTCCGCGCGGCGCAGGCGCAGATTGCTCGCCCTGGTGGTTTTCAAGCGCCTCTGCAACACGGCGAACTCAGCGAAATGCTGCGCCGCCGCATGACCTCTCATTAAGGTCGCGTTAACGCTTCCGAGACGACGTCGTCAAGCACTTCATCGGCCCTCGACCCTGTGCGCGCCGAAACTGGCGCGGCGGATCCGCACCCTCGTTTCAGCCGCGTGGCGCTGGCGTTCGTTCCCTGCAGGCGGCGGCGTTCCGCAGCGGCGCGTCCCTGCTTCCTGGCTATGCGCCCAAGGCTTAAAATTTTGATTAATATGATCTTTTTTGGCGGTTCAGGCGCGTCGCGGCGTCGGCGTCCGCGCGGCGGCGCCGCAGCCTCGCCGGGGGCGCGCGCTATGAACGATCAGCGCGACGTCGTCAGCGGCGGATACCGCCGCCGCGCGCCCTTCGCGGCGTCGGCGACGATCCGCGCGGCGGGGCGGATCGCGCGCAAAATCGCCCCGCCGCCCCGTCTCGATGTGTTGCGCCGCAGCATCCTTCCAAACAACCTCCCGGGCATGAAAAGAGCGCAGGCGGCGCCGCTGCGGGAGCGGCGCGCCCAAATCAGCGGCCGCGGCATTCCATCGACATCTCGCCGACCCTCACCCGCGCCGCCACCGCGCGATGCACGCTCCCGGGAATGGGGATCGTCTCGAAACGGTCAAGATGCAGCCGATCGGAGGCGAGGATATGGTCCAATTGATTGCCAAACGGCGCCGGGACGCCCAGATCCGGCCAAGGCGTCGGATAGACGCCGCTCCAAGTCCGTAAGAGGCCGCCATAGAACTGGGTGCCGCTTTCGCGTTCGACGTAGCGTACGACGTCGCTCCAGGGCGCGGCGTTGAAGTCGCCGAGCACCAGGCGATGTCGGCTCGACATGCGCTGCAGCGGCGTTAATATCTTCACTAAGTCTTTCTTCTGAAAGCCGACAATTGGTCTGGCGATATGGACCGCCAAAATCTCGAGCGCTTCGCCGCCAAAAATCACGCTGGCCGTTGCTGTCTTTTGCGTATGCGGAAGTTCTAAGAGGTCGCCATACATCTCAACGATTGGCCTCTTAGACCAAATGAAAACAGTATCAGCGGTGTTCAGATCGCGCGGTGAGACATAAGGATACGTTTCACTGAGAGACGCGGAAATAGCGAGAAATTGAGCAGAGGTTTCTTGGGTGGCTAAGATGTCGACGTCAAGCCTCTCGACGGCTGTCAGCGTATCGTCTAGCTGATCGTTGACGCCGCTGAGATTTATTGTCGCGATCGTAAGCTCATCAAGAACGCAGGCCTCCACCAAAGGCTCGGCCACGCGCCACACCGGCCATAGAAAGATAACGCCAAAAATCGCGGATCCCATAAGAAATTGAGCGAAGAAATGGTGAGATCTCCATAGCAGCATAGCGCAGAAGCAACATCCGACGATCGCCTCGATCCGCGCCGCTGACAGCGCATCAAGTTCAGTGTCCAAGCCGCCCAAAAGACCAGCCCAAAAAAGCAGGAGACAGAGGATCGAAATTGAGACCGTGATGCTTTTAAAAGAACTTGAGCGCACGGTTCACCAACGGCTCACTTATATGCGAGCATGGACGTCGAGCCAATGCTTCGTCTTCTGAAGCGCTGCGGCGTGAGCTACGCCGACGCGTTCGAGCGGTCCAAGCCATTTGCGATCGCGCCTCGCCAAGATCACGATATGTGTCTGCCGAGGCACGATGTTCGCGCGGCGACATCGGGCGAAGCTTGCGCCGTGCGGATCGTCTCGCGGCGTCGTGCGCGCCAGCGACCGCTGGACGAGGCGGGCCAGATGCGGTTAGGCCTGCGATTTGCGGAGCTCGTCGCGTCGGCGGTTCGCCGGACAGGTAGCGGCGCGCGGCGTCTAGCGCCCTAGGACCAAAGGCGTTTTCGTCCGCCGAGGATCGATCGATCCCGTGTGGGAAACGACGCGACGAGACCTTTGGCGCAATGGCGTGTCGATGCAAAGGAGAACGGTCAATGGTCGTCGAACCCGTTGGCTTTATCGTCATCCTCTTGACGTTGACGGCGTTGTTTTGCGGCCCTGTCTTTGGCATGTACCTTGTTCTGGCGCTGGGTCTTTTTGGCGCGACGGCAGCAGTTCTCTTGCCGGCGCTTGGCGGCGCAACTGTGCAGCCAGTCTATTTCTTCATCCCGTTTTTCATTCTCATTTGTTTCTTCAGTAAAGAAAATTTGAGAAATAGCCTGCGGAGCATCAAATTCCCGCGGCCGGCGTTTTGGCTGTTTGTCCTGACCTGCTACACACTTTTGTCAGCCTATTTCTTTCCGCGCATCTTTGCCGGCGCGACCGATATTTTCGCGATTTCGCGAGGAGAGGGCATCATTATCGTTCCTCTGCGCCCAGTTTCTGGGAATGTAACGCAGAGTGGATACTTTGCGGTTGAGGCGCTCTATTTCTTAGCTCTGCTAGGCGCTTTGCGTGGCCGCGAGCATCACTTTGTCAACGCGGTGTTTTTTGCAGGCTGTTTGAATGTATTCCTCGCCGCCATTGATTACATCACCTTCAACACCGGCACCGCCCATATCCTCGATTTCGTGCGAAACTCGACCTACGCCGGCGCGCATGGCATCGAAGTCGCTGGTATGAAGCGGCTTACGGGAATTTATCCTGAAGCTTCGGCGTTCGTGTTCGCGACAACGCCTTTCTTCGCCTTCTTTCTGCAGCTCTGGATCCGAGGTGTGCGTCCGGCGGCGAGCGGTGCTCTCGCGGTCCTGTGTTTCGTCACGCTCGTTATGTCGATCTCATCCTCCGCCTATGTTTTGCTGGCGATCTTGGTCCCGCTCGCAATCGTGCAATGTTATAGCTTCATCGCCGCCGGTACGGCGCAAATGCGGCATGTAGTTTACTCGATCGCGCTTCCGATCGTCAGTTTAACGGTGATCCTTGGATTAGCTCTTGTTCCCAGCATTTGGTATACGGTTGATCACATTTTTGAACGGATGCTGCTGAATAAACTCTCAACTGGATCAGGTGTTGAGCGTATGTCGTGGAACTACCAAGCGTGGGAGAATTTCGTCGACACTTACGGAATGGGTGCAGGGATTGGCAGCATGCGCGCCTCGAACTTTGCTTTTGGCGTGCTGGGCAGCATTGGTGTTATTGGAGCTCTGTTGTACATCGCATTTCTCTTTTCGGTTTTGCGGCCGCTCGGCGCGTTCTTTAATGCGACCGCGCCAAACCCTGTGCAACAAGCTGCGCTCTTCGCGTGCCTGAGCGTGCTCCTCATCGCGTTGCTGATCGGCGTCAGCGTGAGTTTGAGCGTATACTTCTTGAGCTTTGCGGCGCTCGCGGTCTCGCTGTCTCGCGAGGGTCGGAAGGCTCCCGTCCCGGCGCCGCAAGCAGCTCTGCTGCGAAGCGCTCCGTCATAGCCTTAAGCGCAGGCGGCGTGCTGAGCGCGCGAGTGGTGTGGGACCTAAGCTTGCATTAACCTGCTGCTTTGTCGATGCTGCGCATTTTTGCGGCGTATTGACGGGCGATCGTCGCCCAAGAAAATTTCCGCCTGCGCTCTCGACCGAGAGCGATCAGCGCGTCCCGGCTTTCATGCGACATGGCGAGTTCGATCGCCGCCTTCGCCCAGCCAGCGACATCGTCAGGATCGATCACCCGCGCAGCGTCGCCGACGATTTCCGGCAGGCACGGCGCGTCGGATACGATGAGCGGGCAATCCATCGCCATCGCTTCGACTGCCGGCAATCCAAATCCTTCAATACGCGAAGGAAATAGAAACGCCGCGGCGCCGCGCATAAGCCTGAACAACTCCGCGTCGGATACGCGGCCAAGAATGCGCATGTTCGCAGGGATCGCTTCGCCGTAACGCGCGGGGTCGAACGATCCAGCGAGCGCGATATCCACGCCGGCGTCGGCGAGCGCGGGCGCGATCGCGAACATCATTTCAGTGTTCTTATATTTGAGATCGCGGCCTATGGACAAAACATAGGGCCGGTCTCTCACTTCGGGCGCGCCGTCGCTTGGCTCTTCGTAAACATGTTCGTGGCCATTATAGGTCACAAAGACTTTTTCGAACGGTGCGATCTTGTGGGCGGCGATCTCAGAACGAGAAAACTCCGAAACTGTAGCAATCGCAGCGATCCGCCTGCCAAGGCGCGGCAGGATAATCCGGTTGAATTCTCGAAATGCGCGCGAGTAACTGTCAGGGAACTGGAGAGAGTGCAGATCGTGCACGCAGAGAATCTGTTTTGAGACGGCGATGGGGCCGTAATTGCAAAGGCTGACGAGGCCGCCCTTCATTTTCATCGGGATGACGATTTGAACGAATCCCTGTGGGAGGCGCGGCCGTAGATCCGCCGCCTCCACAATTCGGATTGCTTTCAGATTGGGCGTGCGATCCGCGCCGCGCTTAACCAGCAATGTCAGGTCGAGGCCCTCGACAGCCGGGTCGCCCGCCTCTGCAAGGCGATCGAGCGCCCGCACAGTCTGCTCGGCGTAGCGCGCCACTCCAGTCGGCTTCAGCGCGGCGAAATCGCCATTGATGGTCCAAACTCCGGCCATGATCCCTCTTCGCGTCTCCGCCCTTGCTCGCCGCGTGCGTTGCCGCCACCGCCATGCTGCAGTGCAAAATATCGGCCTGCCCCACGCCGTAAGGCTGTTGCTCGCATCCCGTCAAGCGCCGCACAGCGCATGGCGAAATCGAAGTGAATGCAAAGGGCTCGCCGCGGTGGAAGCGCTCTTCGGCCGCATCCGGAGCGCCATGGCGTCGTGAATGACGCAGCGCGCGACGACCACGTCTCGCCCGAGTTCGTCCTCGTTTTCGCCACGATAAAGCATCGAAGCTGAGGCCGGCGATTTACGCGCATGAAGCGACATTCGCGCTTTCATCTGGGCGCACGCATGAGTTGTGTTTCTCGAGCGCCTAGCAGGCTGCGGGCCCACGTTAACTCATTAACCTTTTCGGCAGATAAAACGTTCGCGCGCTCCGAAATGTTGACGGCGACGCAGTGCTGAGCTAGTTTCTTTCGCATGGGCGGTCAATAATATTAAGAAATTGCTGTGCGCGTTAACTACCGTGACGACATCCAGCGAAAAGAGGTCCTTATGGCGGTTTCTGAGCATGACGGTGTGATGCGCGGGAAAGTAGCATATAGCGACGTCGATCGCGCTGTCGGCTTGGCGCGGAGCGGCTTGGTCGGCGACGCCGCCGAACAAAAGGAGCGCTCGCAATTCAGAGTGAGTGCGCGCGGCCTCTGGTGGTGCGCTGCGGTTGTTTTCGGAGCCGCGGTCTGGAGCGCGATTGGATCGGCGGTTTACTTTTATTTGTAATGTGGTGAGGCGCTGAATCCCTGGTTCGCACGCCGTGTCGTCCGGTGTTGGCGCGCGTGGCGTTGGAAAGGGCGGTCGGCGCTGATCACGTTGTGCGCTCTAACGCGGAGCGTCCTCTCTTCGAGCGGATCCGCTTGCGCTTCTAGAAGCGCAACCGCTCTTTAAACGGTGCGGTTTTGGAGCCGACGCAGGTCTTCGAACGCCTTCCAAAGCGATTGTGGTGTTGCGAAATTGTTTCGCTAATTCAGCAACATTGGATGTATGCGCATCGCGAGGCCTTTCGCGGGGTGAGCGCGGCGCGTATTGTGCAGCGCAGCAATTCACGGTGAATGCAGGGGTGTTTGTGTTCGCGGTGGGGCGATGCGTCCTTTGTAAGCGGGAGCGATGACCAGCGTCGTTTGCTGAGAAACACGCTGAAGCTGCGCCGTCGTGAGTAAAATTTGGGCGATGAACGCTCAGATTGGCGGCAACAAGTCTAAGTTGTGCATCGTGAATGCTACGCAGTGAGCAGAAATCGAAACGATGTGCGAAAATTAATGTTTACAGCCCGACGGGGCCCTGTTAGCTCCAAAGGCATATTCTGGGGAAAAGTCAACGAAAATCTACTGAGCGCTGTGTGCAACCTGCGCGAGTGATGTGTGCATGGTCTGCGCCGATGGGGGATCGTCTTTAAGCGACTGGATCGTGCGTTTGGCGCTTCGTCAAACCGTCGCGCGACTGTGGCTTTGGGCGGAGGTGGGTGGTTCCAAAAGGGGGATTGAGAGCATGGAACGACTGTACCGTGGAGACTTCGAAAAGGCGTATTCAACGTCTGATCAGGTTGTGGTTCGCAGTATCGGCGCGCGCGCGGTGAAACGTGCGTTCGACATTTTCTTTGGGTTGCTCCTGCTCCTCGTTTTTGCGCCATTGATGCTGATCTGCGCGCTGCTGATCTTCTTGCGCGACGGATCTCCGATTTTTTTCGTGCACAATAGGGTTGGCCGCCATGGTCAAACCTTTGGATGCTGCAAGTTCAGAACGATGGTTCGCGACAGCGACGAAGTGCTGAGAAAAGTTCTCGAGTCGGATCCGGAGCGAAAAGCGGAGTGGGAGGCGACGCAAAAGCTCGCTGATGATCCTCGGATTCTGGGAGCGGTGGGACGCTTTCTAAGGAAGATGAGTTTCGACGAGCTGCCGCAGTTGTTCAACGTGCTCCGCGGCGAGATGAGCCTGGTCGGCCCGCGACCGATCGTGCGCGATGAACTGTCGCGCTACGGCGAAGGGGCCGCCAAGTACATGTCGGTGCGCCCGGGCTTAACTGGCGCATGGCAAGTCGGCGGGCGGAGTAGCACGACCTATGAAGAGCGCGTCCAAATCGATATGGCGTATATCGATAAATGGAGCCTCGCGCTCGACATATCGATCCTCGTGAAGACTGTGAAGGTCGTGCTGGGCGATAAGAACGCTGCGTGATCGTGCATCGCAGCCTGCCAGCGCTATCTGCCACTGGCATGATCTATGCGGTTCGCTGATTAAGACTGTTCGGCTGAAGTTTTTCAGTCGTGACAAGGTTTCAATCGACCTCCATCGTCGAGGGAGGGTGCAGCGGCCATGGCGTCTGTGCGCGACGATGAAAAACGATGAGAGCGGCGCGCCATCGGCACGATGTCGCGACCAAATCACTGTATCCCGATCGCGCTCCGTTGCTTCAAAAGCCAGCTGGATTGGTTTTTGTCGCTGTGCTGGTGAGAGACCTTGACAAGCTAAATGTTCCGCTCCCGTCTGATTTATCAGAGCAATTTCAAGGAGATGGCGCCATGTCGCGAGAAAGCACGGGGGATCGGCGGCATGGGGCGGCGCCTGGACGGATCCTCGCCTTCGATGGGTTGAGGGGTGTCGCCGCCGCTATCGTTGTTGTATTCCACTATTTGTGTATGGTTCATTGGCAATATGTGCCGGGGCTTAGTGTCGACGCGCCGGCGATTTCGCATAGTCCGCTCGGCATCCTCTGGGCGGGTCATTTTTCTGTTACGGTTTTCTTTGTTCTTTCCGGCTTCGTCATGGCGACTGCGTCTGACAGGCGACGTGATGCGCTCATCGCGAATGTCGTTGTAAGATATCAGCGGCTGGCGGTGCCTGTCGTAGCGTCATGTCTTTTAGCATGGCTCTTGTTGTCGCTTGCGCCGAGCGCCGCGATGCAATTGGCGGACGCGTCGTCGAGTCCTTCGGTGTGGCTGACCTATACTCACCAAGGCGCTATTCCAGGTCTGGGCGTCGCGATCGCCGACGGGCTGCTCCTCAACTTCTATCGCGGTGGATCAAAGTTCAACAACCCGCTTTGGACGATGCAAATCGAACTTATCGGTTCAATAATTTTGTTTGTGCTATATTGGCTTTCGGCTGGCCGAATGCGAATTATTCTACTTTATACAGCTATTCCCATTATTTTTGTCTTTTTTAATGTCTACTATCTTTCCTTCATTATCGGCGCTTTGTTCTATGAATATAACAAGGCGGGTCGCGTGGGACAAGCGCCGCAATGGACTGGCTTGGCGGCGCTCGTTGCGGGCGTTTGTCTTGGTGCGCTCGGGGAAGGGTTTTGGCCTGCGCTTCTCGGTATCGAAACGGTTCGTTCCGAAGACCCAGCTTGGATCAGCCGAACGCTCGCCGCGACGCTATTGCTCTATGCGGCGTTTCACTATCGACCTTTCCGTACAATGCTCGAGCGATCGGTGTGTCAGTTTCTCGGTCGGATTTCGTTCAGCTTATACCTGATACACGTGCCGTTTCTGTACACTTTGGTCGCCGGCTTGCACCTGAACGGCGCGCTGCCGGAATGGCTGATCGTCGTGATCTATCTGGTGGTCGTGACGCTTGTCGCGATCTTGTTCACGCGGCTCGTGGATGAGCCGAACCTCGCCTACACTAAGACGGTTCGCGCCAAAGTGCCGGTTGCGATGGCGATGATGTCCCGCGGGGCCGCATCGGCGGGCCGCCTGTCGAACGCGTGGGGGCTTGCGGAGCTGGCGCGTGAACTCTCGGCCAAGATCCGAGCGAATGCGCAAGCGGCCGTTTCGCTGCTTTCAGGCGCTGGCGCCGCGCTGGTGCGATGGGTTCGCGACTGGGAGCTTCCGGAGCGCATCCCGCTGGGGAAGAGCTTGGCGTGGTCCGCCCGCGCGAAAGGGGCCAGGGCGTTTGTTGGACGGGCGCCTGCGGAGCCCGCGCCGAACACGCGCGCGCCGACGGCGTCGGGCGCATCGACGCCGTCGGAGCCGCGCTCGGAAAGTGTTGGTGAGGGTTAGGATCGCCAAGACCTGTGCGCGCCATGAATTTACGCGCGTGAGCGATAGGATCGCCGCGCCGATGCGTCTCCCTCAAGCGCCATGCTAATAATTTCAGCTTGGGCCGCGGCCTGGAATGTTTGGCGGCGAGGCGTCCATCGCATGTTTCACTCCAGCGCCAGGTCTCTTGTGAGTATTCGCGCCAGCGCGCACGGCTCGATCATTGTAAATATCATGCTGCGCCGCAGCATCGGGCTTGATCAGGCGCAAGAAATCTGCGATTGAACGTCGTGGGGTAGGCGACATTGGGGATGGCGCGTGTTTCAACATAATTTCGTTAATTATCAAGACCTGGCGGAAACCATCATGCTGGGCCGCGCCGCCATGCCGGCGAAAATCGATCTTGTCGTCGGCATCCCGCGCAGCGGCATGCTGGCCGCCAGCATGCTTGCGGCGCAGCTCAATGCGCCTTTGACCGATGTCGAAGGCCTGAAGCAGGATCGCCTCTTCGGCTACGGCGCCACGAAGAGCGCTCCAAATGTGAAGCGAGCGCTGTCTGACGATCGCACCGTCCTGATCATCGACGATATCGCCGGCGCCGGCTCGGCCATCCGCCGCACGCGTGAAGACATCGCCCAAGCGGGGGTGCGCGGGACCATCGTGTTTTGCGTGGTCTACGCGCCCACATTGAAACACCCGGATATCGATGTGGTGCTGAAGCAAACGTCGCCAGGCTTGATGGCGCCCTGGAACATCATGCATCACAAGGTGCTGGCCCGCGCCTGCGTCGACATTGACGGAGTGCTTTGCCGCAACCCCTTTCCTCATGAAGACGATGACGGGGCCGCTTACGAGACCTTTTTGAAGACCACCGAGCCGCTTCATGGGGTGAGCGGCCGCATCGGGTGGCTCGTGACGAGTCGCAAAGAGCGCTATCGCGCAGCGACGGAAGAATGGCTCGCTCGGCATGGGATCGAGTACGATGAGCTTCATATGACGACAACGCCCGAGGAAAAGCAGGACAGCCCTGCATTCAAGGCGCGTCTCTATCGGGAGACCGGGGCGGAGCTGTTTATTGAAAGCGAAGGGCCTTGCGCCTTGCGGATCGCTGAGCTGTCCGAGCGCAATGTGATGTGCGTTTCCGCGCAAACGATGATCACGCCTGATGGCGCCGACAGTCTCGCGCATGCGCTGTCCTCGACGGGACGCAAGGCGATGATGCGAACCCTCGTCTCGCGCGCGAAGCTCTCCGCGCGCCAGGTGCTCGGGCCCAAGAGCTATGCGGCGCTGAAGTCGATCGCCCGCCGCGGGTGATGCTGAGACGCGAGGCGAACGGCGCCGACGTCAGCGCGTGATCATGATCACGCAAGATCATGCGCGCGATCCTCATGATCGAGGAGAG
>JBCBCG010000126.1:0-12827 GCA_038530925.1 Pseudomonadota bacterium | reverse complement strand
GTTCACATTGTCGGATAGTCAGTTCGGCCGTTTGAGCAGCGGCGCGGCGCCTTTGCTCGACCGCAAGGCGGACGTCGTCTGGGCTGTGGGCGGCGCGCCGATCCGCGCCAAGGCTACCATCGAGCGGATCGCCGCCGACGTCTCCTCGACCACCGGCGGCGTCGCGGTGCTCGCCCGCGTCGATCAAGGCGAGCGGAGCGCGGCGGGCCCGGCGCTTCGGCCGGGCGCCTTCGTCACGGTCACATTGCCCGACCGCGCCTTCGCAGCCAGCTATCGGCTGCCGGAAGCGGCGCTTTACGACGGGGATCATGTCTTCGCGCTGACGCCGGACAGCGCCACCGAGGATGGTGCGACCGAGGATGGCGCGTCGCGGGTCTGGCGGCTTTCGCGCCGGCCGGCGCAGGCGCTCGCTTGGGATGGGCCCGAAGTGCTGGTCAGCGGCGATCTCGATGGGCTCTGGATCTTGACCAGTCGGCTGGCCGAGGCGGGCGAGGGCGTGAAGGTTCGCCTCTTCAAAGACGATCTCGCAGCGCCGGAGGCGGGCGCGGATGCGGCGGCGCGCCCGAGCGCGGCCGCGGCGGCGCTGCGCGCTGGAGCGCCGGGCTGAACCTTGCGCGCGCTGGGTGCGCGAAGCGCCGCCCGCCACGATCTTTCTGCAACCGCGAGATCTTTCTACAACCGGATGACGCGAGATAAGAGCGCCATGAGCACCGACGCGACCCAACCGCCCGCAGCGCCGCGGCGCCCTCAACGCGCCCGCGGCGGCGTGATCCCGTTCTTCGTGCGGCATCCCAACGCGGCGAACCTGTTGATGATCATGATGATCGTCTTCGGCGTCTTCGGCACGTTGCAGATCAACACGCAGTTCTTTCCGACGATCGAGACGAAACAGATCACCGTGACCGTCGCCTGGAGCGGCGCCAGCGCGGAGGATGTCTCCTCGAACATCCTCGATGTGCTCGAGCCGGAGCTGCGCTTCATCGACAATGTGGACGAGACGACATCTTACGCGCGCGAAGGCGCGGCTTCGATCCTGCTCGAATTCACCGATGACGCCGATATGCAAAAGGCGCTCTCGGATGTGGAGCAAGGCGTCTCCAGCGTCACCACGCTGCCCGACGGCTCGGAGACGCCGAAGATCACGCGCACCGAGTTTTATGAGACCGTCGCCCGCTTGGCGCTGCGTGGCCCGTTCAGTGAGACGGCGCTGAAGTCCTTCGCGCGCACGTTGCGGGACTATCTGCTCGATGAAGGCATCGACCGCGTTGATTTTGAAGGGCTGCGCGATGGCGAGATCCAAGTGATCGCGACGCCGCTCGATCTCAGGCGGCTCGGTCTCACAGTGGAGGATGTCGCCGCGCAGATCGGCGCCAACAGCCGCGACCGTCCTTCCGGCGATCTCGACGGCTCGATCGAGCGCCAGATCCGCCTCATCGGCGAGGCGGAGACGCCGGCGCAGATCGGGCGGATCGAAGTGGTCTCTCGCGCCAGCGGCGAGCGTGTGCTGGTGCGCGACATCGCTCTGATCCGCGACGGCGTGGAGGAGGATCAGCCGCGCGGCCTCTCCGGCGGTCTGCCGGCGATCCAGCTGACCGTGCAGCGCTCGATCAACGCCGACACGCTGGAGATGTCGCGGGTTATGGACCGCGCGATCGAGAAGGCGCGCGCCTCGCTGCCCGCCTCGGTGGAGATCTTGAAATACGAGGTCGGCGCCGAGCGCGTGGCGGAGCGGATCGGCCTTCTGGTGAAGAACGGGGTCGGCGGGCTGATCCTGGTGGTCTGCATTCTTCTGCTGTTCTTGAATGCGCGCATCGCGCTTTGGGTCGCGGCGGGCGTGCCGGTGGCGCTGATGGCGACGATCGGCCTGATGTGGGCGACCGGTCAGACGATCAACATGCTGTCGCTCTTCGCCTTGATCATGACGCTCGGGATCATCGTCGATGACGCGATCGTGGTCGGCGAGCACACGGCGACGCGGCTCGCGGAGGGCGATCCGCCGGATGAGGCGGCGATCGCCGGCGCGGGGCGGATGATCACGCCTGTGGTCGCCTCGATGCTCACGACGGTTGCGGCCTTCGCGCCGATCCTGCTGATCGGCGATGTGATCGGCCAGATCATGGGCGCGCTGCCGCTGGTGGCGATCGCGGTGCTGGTGGCGAGCTTGGTCGAATGCTTCTTGATCCTGCCGAACCATCTCAGCCATGCGGCGAAGGATCGGCGCGGGGCGCGGCTCTCCTTCATTCGGCTGGCGTTGATCGCGACGGCGATCACCGTGCCGTTGGTGGCGATCGCCGTCTCTTCGGGCTTTTCGACCGGGCTTGGCGCGCTCTGGCTCCATGAAGCGCTGGCGCCGCTGGCGGCGGCGCTCGGCCCGGCCTTCACGCCCGCGGCGGTCGGCTTCGGCTTAGCGCTCGGCTATCTGATCGAGCGCTGGACGCGCGGTACCGATGATCCGGCTGCGGTCTCCCGCGGGTTTCGCGCGCGTTTCGACCGCGGTTTTGAAGTGGCGAAACAGCGGATCGTCCGGCCGCTGGCGCTGGCTGCGGTCAGCTTTCGTTACGCCACGCTGGCCTTCTCTCTCGGCCTCTTCATGCTCGCCTTCGGGTTGATCCTCGGCGGGCGGCTGCCTTTCGTGTTCTTCCCCTCGCCCGAAGCGGAGAACGTCGCGGCGACCGTCACGCTGCAAACCGGCGTGCCGGAGGAAGAGGCGATCGGGCTGATCGCCGAGATTGAAAAGGCGCTCGCGGCGGCCGAACGGAAGCTGGCGGTCGAAGGCGAGCCGCCGCTGGTGTCGGCGAGCTTCGTGACGCTCGGAAAAGCTGGCCGTAACAATAGCGACAGCGTGGCGCAAATCTCGGTTGAGCTCTCTTCATCGGAAGTGCGCTCGGTGCGCACGCCGGAGATCGTGCGCGCCTGGCGCGCGGAGCTGCCCGAACTCGCCGGCGTCAAACGCATCTCGATCTCCGAACGGCGCGCCGGCCCGCCGGGCCGCGATCTCGACATTCGGCTCAAGGGCGGCGATCCAGCGTCGTTGAAAGCGGCCTCGCTTGAGGTGCAGGAGGAGATCGCCAGCTTCCCGGGCGTCTCCGGCGTCGACGATGATCTGCCTTACGGCAAACCGGAGATCGCCCTGGAGCTGACGCCGCGCGGCGCGGTGCTCGGCTTCACCGCCGACAGTGTGGCGGCCCAAGTGCGCGATGCGGTGGAGGGGCGGATCGCTCGGCGCATTCCCACCGCCGATGAGGAGATCGTGGTGCGGGTGCGCCAGGCGCTCGGCGGCGATGGCGGCTCGCTGCGAAACCTCGAGCTGCGCGCGCCGAATGGCGGTTTCGTGCCGCTGACGGAGGTGGTGCGCGTCTATGAGCGCCAGGGCTTCTCCGTGATCCAGCGCCGCGACGGGCGCACCAATGTGTCGGTCACGGCGGATGTGGATCCGAGCGTGATCACCAATGTCGAGATCCAGCGCAAACTCGAAGAGACCGGCGCGATCGAGCGGATCGCCAGGCGCTACAATGTGGATTTCGAGTTCTCCGGCCGCGCTGAGGAGCGGCAGGCGGCCTTCGCCGATCTGCAGCTGGGCGGCGTCGTCGCCGTGATCGCGATGTATCTGATCATCGCGGCGCTGTTCGCGCATTACGCCCGGCCGCTGGCGGTGATGATGATCATTCCGTTCGGCCTTGTCGGCGCGCTGGTCGGCCACTGGGTCATGGATACGCCGCTGACCATTCTCAGCTTCATCGGCTTGCTTGGCCTCTCCGGCATCCTTGTGAACGACTCGATCATTCTCGTCTCCCGCTTCGCCGAGCGCCTCGATGTCGGTGAAGCGCCACTTCAGGCGGCGGTGGGCGCGACGGTGGACCGAACGCGCGCGGTGATCCTGACCTCGCTCTCCACGATTTTGGGGCTGACGCCGCTTCTGTTCGAGCAAAGCCTGCAAGCGCAGTTCTTGCTGCCGATGGCGATTACGATCGTGTTCGGGATCGGAATGGCGACGATGTTCGTGCTGTTCTTGACGCCGTCGCTCCTGATGATCGGCGTGGATGCTCAAAGGCTTGCGCGTCTCGTCCGCGGCGATGCGCCGCCGGCGCGACGCGGCGAGCGCGAAGCCTAACGCGGGCGCCGACGCCGCTCAGCGCCGCGCAGGCAAGAGAAACTTCAGCTCTGAGTTGTACTCTTTGCAAGGGTCGCAAGGAGGAGCTGAAATGCGTTCGTGGAGCGTCGCGAAGCGTTTTTACGCCGCCGTCGGTGTGTTGTTCGTGCTTATGGCGGTCATCGTCGGCAAGAGCATGTATGCGGCGAACTCACTGACGGGAGTGTTCAGCGACTATCGCAGCACGTCCAAGCAATCGCTGATCGTCGGCGATAAGGTCGAGGATTTGTTCGAAGCGCGCATGGCGTCGATCAAATACCGCTCCAACCAATCGCCTGCGATCTCAGCCGAAGTGACTGAGAACATCAACGAGATCCTCGAGGTTCGTGACGCGATGGAGCGATACTTCGCTGGAGATCCGGCTCGGGTTGAGAAGATTGGCGTTCTCTTCGGTATGGCTCAGCAATATCTACAGGCGCATCAGGACACCGAGGCTCTTCAGGCTCAGCGAGACCAATATGTCGATGCGATCGCAAAGTATGGGAAGAGTGCGCGCGAGAATCTCACCGAAGTCATGGATCGCGCTTATCTCGTCGGCGACAGCTACTCAGGTTATCATGCAGGTCTGGCGCAGCAGGCGCTTTTGCTGACACGATATTATGGAAAGACGTTTCTCCTAACCAACGATACGGTGGCGTATGAAACGGCGCAGAGGCATTTGGGGCATGCGCTGCGGGAGATCGCGCTTGTCGAACAGCGCCTCGATGACAATGGCAAGTTCGAACAGCTCCAAATGGCGCGTCAGGAGTTCGCAGTCTTCACCGAGGCGCTGAACGGCGTCCATGCGGTGGTCGTTGAGCGCAATCGCCTGCGGACTGAGGTGTTGGATGTGATCGGCCCGCGGATGCAGGCGGATTACGAGGCCCTCTTCGAAGGCGTTGTGGAGCGTCAGAACGCCCTCGCCGCCAGCGGCACTGAGACCATCGACGCCACGATTCTGCAGCTCTCGCTTCTCGCCTTCGGGGCGCTCGTGGTCGGTTTGGTCGTCAGCACGCTCATCGCGCAGCGCACAAGCCGCGATGTGCGCGGCATGGGCGAGGCGATGAGCCAGCTCGCCGATGGTGATTTGGATGTCGAGATCACCGGCGCGGATCTCGATCACGAGCTCGGCCGCATGGCGAAGGCGCTGATCGTGTTCCGCGACAACGCTCAGCGGGTCGCGGGGCTGCAGCAGGAGAAAGAGCAAGCCGATGCGGCGGCGGCCGAAGAGCGGGCGACAGCGATGCGCGAGCTTGGAGAAGCGTTCGGCGCGGTGGTCGACGCGGCGGTGGCGGGCGATTTCTCGCGCAAGGTGGATCAGCGCTTCGGCGACGCGGCGCTCGATCATCTCGCCGAAAGCATGAACCATCTTATCGAGCGCACCGGCTCGGGCCTTGACGATGTGCGCCGCGTGATGGCCGGCGTCGCGGCGGGCGATTTGTCTCTGCGGATGGAGGGCGCGCATCAGGGCGCCTTCGCCGAGTTGCAAGACAGTGTGAACGATACGGTGCGCCGGCTCGACGATCTGGTCGCCCGCCTTTCGGCCAACGCCGCTTCGCTGAAGACCGGCGCGGCGAGCCTTGAGGCGGGCGCGACGTCCGTCGCGGCGCGCGCGGAGCAACAGGCTTCCTCTCTGCAACAAACGAACGCGACCATGGAGGAGATTTCCTTGGGCGTGAAGAACAACGCCGCAGGCTCGAACGACGCCAGCCGCCTGGCGGAACAGGCGAGCCAATGCGCCGGCAATGGCGGCGAGATCGTCGAATCGGCCGTTGTTTCGATGACGAAGATCGAAGAAAGCGCCGGCAAGATCGCTGACATCATCACGGTGATCGACGGCATCGCCTTCCAGACCAACCTTCTCGCGCTGAACGCCGCGGTCGAAGCGGCGCGCGCGGGCGACGCGGGCAAGGGCTTCGCGGTCGTCGCCTCGGAAGTGCGTAGCTTGGCGCAGCGCTCGGGCGAAGCGGCGCGCGACATTCGCGGCTTGATCGAGACCAGCTCCTCGCAAGTGACCGAAGGCGTCGCTCAGGTGCAGCAGGCCGGCGAGTCGCTGGCGGAGATCGTCGATGCGATCACGCAGGTGGAGAAGGCGGTCGGCGGCATCGCCAGGGCGAGCGCGGAGCAAGCCGCGGGCATCGGCGAGATCTCCAGCGCGCTCAATCATATGGATCACATGACCCAGCAGAACTCGACCATGGCCGAGCAAAGCGCCAGCGAAGTCGCGGCGCTGCGCCAGGCGGCGGATGAGTTGACTGACCTGATCAGCGTCTTCAACAGCGCGGGCGGCGCGCCGGCCGGGTTCGGCGAAGAGCGCGCGGCTTAGCGCGCGGCGCCGGCGCTATCCCAGCTCCTCCGGCGTCGGCGTTTGGCAAGCGGCGCGCACTGCTGCGACGGCGCCGGGCGCTGCGGCGCGCGCGCCCTCGCGCCGCGCCTCGGCGAAGGCTTCGTCGATGGTGGGAAAGCTGAAATTGCCGCCGCGGTCGCCATTGAAGAATTTGGCGGCGTTGTCGCAATAGCGCAGCATCACCGTCTCATGCGTGACATCGCTTTGCGTGCGCGCATCGCCGACGCGGCGCGTCAAGGGCGTGCGATCGATATCGCCGAAATAAAGCCCGCCGCGGCCGGCGATGAAGCGGTAGAGCCCTTCCAATTTGCGCTCATGGCGCTTGCGCCAGCCCGTGAAGGCGCGGGCGGCGGCGTCACTAGTCGGCTCGAAGGCCATGCAGCGCTCTGCGATCACCTGCGGGCGGCAGGCCGCCCAGACGGCCCGGTCCCGCGCATCGGGCGGGCCGCTCGCGCGGCGCCGGCCGAGCGCGCCGGTGGAGGCGGCCCGGGCGAGCGCCTCGCGCGGCGTTGGTCGCGGCTCGCTTTCCGATTCGGCGCCGAGATCGGTCTCAGCGTCCCGCTCGGCCGCGGCGTCGCCACCGAACGCGGCGTCACGATCCGTTCGCTCGGCGGCGACGCTTCCGCCTCGGGCGTTTTGGGACGTCGCCTCCTGGGTCGTCGCTTCTTGGGTCGTCGCTTCTTGGGTCGTGGCATCCCGCACCCAGGCGTCAAGCCTCTCCTCGCCGCCCCGCTCCGCCGCTGCGTCGCCGCTGAGCGCCTTGCGCAGGGAGACTTGATCGGCGCAGGCGGCGAGAGATGCGGTCGCGAGAATAAGCGCCGCGAGGCGCGCGAGGCGGCGTGACTGGGCGGCAAACTCGATCATAAGTGATGATCCTCGGCGATACACTGGGCGTCCGACGCCGCTCCGGCGGGTCAGACCTTGGCCGTGAGCGCGCGCGCCGCCTCGAGCACCGCGTCGCGCGCGGCGAAGGGCGTCATATGGCCAATCCCCTGCAAGATGCGCGCCTCCGTTTGCGGCGCTTTGGCGCGCAGCGGCGGAATATGATCGCCAGGATCGAGCAGCCGGTCTGCGTCCCCGAACAGGATTGTGATCGGCGCGTCGATCTCGCCATATTCAGCGCTCTGCGCCGCGAGATCGGGCCGGAGCAACGCGCCGTCCTCCATCGCGGCCTCCAACTGGCCCGGCCGGATCGTGAGCGCGCCGCCGGCGCGGGTCGCGTAATCATGCGGCGGGCTTTGCGGGCCGAAGATGATCGAGAGGATCTGCGGCCGGCTCTGCGCTGTGACGCGCGGGCCGTAGGTGCGGGCGATCAGGCGCCGGGCGAAGGGGCTGTCGACGGTCTGGTCCGGCGTCGGCGGCTTGTTGCGGAAAGGATGCGTCGCCGGGGAGAGCAGCAACAGCCCCGCGACCGGGCGCTGCAGCGCGAGCGCTAAGGCGACGGCCCCGCCCAGCGAATGGCCGATCACGAGCGGTCTCAACGCGCCGAGCCCGTCGAGGAGGCGCCCGAGCGCGGCGGCTTGGTCCTCAAGATGCGCCGAGCCATGGGGCGCGCGTCCGCTATAGCCCGCGCCGGGCCGATCGACGGCGATGGCGCGGTGGTCGCGCGCCAGATCGTCGAGGATCGTCGCGGTGAAATGGCGCAGCGTGCCGCCGAGCCCGTGGATCATCAGGATCGGCGCGCGCGCGCCCGCCTCAGCGCCCTCGGTTGGGCCACGCTCGACGTAATGCAGCGGGATCGGCCCGCCCGGCGTCTCGATCGTCAAGAAGGCGCCGAGCGGCGGGCAGCTCGCCTCGGCCGCCTCGCCGTCAGCGCGCGCGCGCGCCGCCGCGCCAAGCAGCGCCAGCGCCGCGGCGATGAAGATCGCAAGGGCGAAGATCAGGAGCCAGGTCAACGCGCCCATCGCCGCTCCCTTAGCGCGCTGCGGCGCGGCCCAATTCTGCGCCGCGCGGCGCCTATGATGGTTCGTCTCCGGACGACGAAGCCCCTCACGGTTTCGGCGCGGCGGCGCTCGCGGGCGTGAGCCGCACGCGCACCTGCGGCGCGCCGGGCAGGCCGCGATAGGTCGCCACGGCGCGCCCTTTCGCGGCGGAGGCGGGCGAGAGCAGCCCGAAAGAGCCGAGATTGACCATCTCGCCGCGCTTCAAGGTCACGCCTTCCTCGATGAGCCAGAGCACGCTGTTGAGCGGATTGCCCAGGATGCTCTCGCCTGTCGCTTTCGACAGCACGGCGCCGTCCGCGCTTTCGAGCGTCACTTCAAGCTCCGCCAGCATCCGCACCGAGGCCTCCGTAGGCTCAAGCGGGATCGCGCGGCCGAGCACGCCGAAGCGCGCGCCGGTGTTCTGCGCCGTGAGCGTGATCGGCGTCACCGGCTCGCGCGGATCAACGCCGATGTCGACGAGACCGATGAACGGCCGCACGGCGCGCACATGGCGCAGCACTTCGAGCGGCGTGCGCGCCTGGTTGATCTTCTCGCTGCCGACGACGATCAGCAGATCCGCCTCGATGAACGGCCAATAGCCGAAGCGCTCCGGCACCGCGGCGTCGTTGTCGAGCAACATGCCTTCGAGCGCGACGCCGCGGATCGGCCGATCCGTGTTGAAGAGCGCCTGGGTCTCGTCGCTGGTGAGGCCGACCACATAACCGATGGGTTCGCCCAACGTCAGGCGCAGGCGATCGACCAGAAGCTCTTGGGTGCAGAACGCGTCATCGAGATCGCCATCGACGCCGAGCGCGCGGGCCGGGCGGCGGTTGAGCCAGCGATCGGCGTAGGCGGCGACCTCGTCCTCCGTGGCGCAGGCGGTGGTGTCGGCGCGCTGGACCGAGCGCTGGAACACGTCTTGCGCGGCCGCCGCCGCGGCGACGCTCGCGATCAGCGCCGCCGAGACCAGCGCGGCGAGCGGCCGTCCAACGCCGCCCCATGCTCCGCGCCACCGACCGCGCTCAGCGCCTCTGCTCGTCTCCCGCCTCGCCCACATGCGCGCCCCCGCTTTCCCTCGACCAAGGGGAGCCGGCGTCGAACCGCCCCTCTCGCGGGCGAAGCATTTCAGATTCTGAGAGGCGGCGCCAGCGCCGACGCCGCGGCGCGGCGTTCTATTGCGCGGCGGCGCCGGCGTCGGCTGGAACCGCCGCGCATCAGGATTATTGTTGAGCCCGCGCGATCGAGATTCGTGATTTGGCCAGCGTCGTTTCTGAAAGCATGGTCGCTCTGTCGATTCGCGCTGACAGGCGGCCTGGTCCTCCGATGGGGCGGGCGGAACAGCCGAGCGAGCAAAGCGGGGGCGTGGCTGCGGGATCATGACGGCGGCGGATTTCTTGGGCGCGGCGCAGATTTACGGCTGGATCGGGCTGGGCGTGGCCGCGGCGTTCCTGGTGTTCGGCGCCGGGCGCGTCGACGCCTCCATGCGCGGCTCATACGCGACGCGCGCGCTGCTCGCGCCGAGCGTGATCCTTCTCTGGCCCATCGTGGCGTTCCGCTGGGCTCAGCTCGAGGCGCGGGGCGCGTCCGGCGGCGATGCGGACGGCGCGCAAGACGAGGACCACTCGATGAACAGCGACGCGATGAGGAGCGGCGCGATGAGGAGCGGCGCGGAATGAGGCGCGGACAGCGGAGCGCCCATGGCGCGCTCAGCCTGGCGATGACGCTCGCGGTCGCCGCGAGCCTGATCGCCGCGTTCGTCTTAAAGCAGGACCGCTCCGCGGTTCCGGCGCCGGAGCGTCTCAGCGGCCCTGAGGCGGCCTCTCTCGGCGACGCGCCAACCACCGCCGCGCCTGCGCGTCTCGCTGGGCGCGCGACCGAAAGCGCGGAGGCGGCGCGATGAGCCATATCTACAAGCCGGTCGGGTGGGACCGCTCGAAGATCGTCTACGATCTTGTGCTGATCGCCGCGGCGGGCGCGTTCCTCTTCCTCTATCTGCGCATCGCCCCAGGCTACGCCGGGCTTGATCGCCCGTTCGAGGATATGATCGCGCGCACCCACCGCATCCAAGCCTTCGGCCTTTGCGCGTTTTTAATGCTCTCGGTGATCCTGTGCATCGGGCCGCTCGCCCGGCTCGATCCAAGGTTCCTGCCGCTTCTTTACAATCGGCGCCATTTCGGCGTGCTGACCGCGGCGGTCGCCTTCGCCCATATCGGCTTTGTGCTCGATTGGTACTTCGCCTTCGCGCCGATCGGACGCTGGGAAGGGCTCTTCACCGCGAATGTTAGTTATGGTCAGCTCCTCGGCTTTCCGTTCGAGCTCTTTGGGCTCGCCGCGTTCGTCATCCTGATGGTGCTGGCGCTCACCAGCCATGATTTCTGGATGCGTTTCCTCACGCCGCGCGTCTGGAAGGGCGTGCATATGACGATCTACGCCGCCTATGCGCTCGTGGTCGCTCACGTCGCCTTCGGCTATCTGCAATCGAGCGACGGCGCGATCGCGCCCGCGGTGGTGGTCGGCGCGGCGTCGGTCGTGTGCGTGTTGCATCTCCTGGCGGCGGGGCGGGAGCGGCGGATCGACGGCGAGCGGCGCGCGATCGAGGCGGGTTGGATGAGCCTCGGGCCCTGGCCCGCCTTCTATGAGGAAACGCCGCTGAACCGCGCGAAGATCGTCAGCCTGCCGGATGGCGAGCGCGTCGCGGTGTTCCGCCATGCGCGCGGCCTGTCCGCCGTCAGCAATGTCTGCGCGCATCAGCAAGGCCCGCTCGGCGAAGGGCGGATTCTGCCCGATGGCTGCATCACCTGCCCCTGGCACGGTTTCCAATTCGATCCCGAGACGGGCTGCGCGCCGCCGCCCTTCGATGATCGCATCGAGACGTATCGGCTGCGGCTGACGGGCGAGACGATCGAGCTTGAGACGGCGCCGCAGCCGCTCGGCGCGAAGACGCCGTCGCTGCCGATCGCAGGCGCGCCCCAAGAGGGATGAGCGGAGCGGCGGATCAACGCATGAGCGACGAGAGCGGAGGCCAGCGGCGATGAGCGGAGAGACGCGTCAGGAGCGCGACGATTTTTTCATCGGCTATCTCGGCCGGCTGCCGGCGGCGATCCGCGGCCCGATCTGGCTCGCCGCGATCGGGCTGATCCTCGGCTTCGTCGGCGGCGCCTTCGCGCTGTCGGTCGGGCAGCCTGATCCCGGCATGGGCCGCGTAGGCGGCGGCCCGCCGCTCGCCGGCGTGATCCGCGCCGCGCCCTATCCTCATATCCGCACCGCGCCCACGGCCGAGCATCCCAAAGGACGCGCGCATCTCCTGGTGACCCTCGTCAAACGCGGCGTGAGCGCCCGCGCCGAGGCGCTCGACGGCCAGGTCGTCAGCGCCCAAGGCTTCTATGCGCGCCGCGCAGGGCATGAGATGCTGCAAGTGCAAGGCGGCGGCCGGATCCAGCCGCAGGAGGGCGCCGCCGCCTTCGAGACCCCGGTCGAGCCGCTGGGGCGGTGGCGGCTCTCCGGCGAGATCTGCGACGGGAAATGCTATCTGGGCGTGATGCGGCCGGGCGTCGGGCTCGCGCATAAGGCGTGCGCGAATCTCTGCATTCGCGGCGGCGTGCCGCCGGTTCTGGTGCTCGAGCAGCCGGTCGAGGGCTCGATCTTCGTGCTGCTCGCCAGCGAAAGCGGCGGGCCGATCGAGACCGAGGCGCTTTACGACAAGGTCGCGCTGCTGCTGACGCTGGAGGGCGCGCTCGAGCGGCATGGCGACATGCTGGTGCTGAGGACGGACGTCGCCGCGGCGGAGGCGTTATGAGCGGTGCGGCGGATCAGGGCGGCGGCGCCGCAAGGACGGCGCTTTGGGCGCTCGGCGTGATCTACGCCTTGGCGGTCGCCTATGGGCTCTTCGTTTTGCTCGGGCTCTTTCAGGTTTTCGGCGTCGCCGATCCCGCGCTGCTGGTGATGGAGAGCTCGCCCTGGCCGCGCAATTCCTGGAATTGGATCAGTTGGAACGTGCTCTTCTCCTGGCTGGAGGCGCGTCCCTGGTGGCATGGGCTGTGGACCAACGACTTTCGCTTGCCCCTGCAGGTGATCGCCTCCGTCTTGGCGCTCAGCCTTGCGGATTGGGTCTGGCGCATGACGCTCGGTCGTCTCTGGCCGCGGTGAGACGAGGCGGCAGTGAGACGACGGCCGAGCGCGGCGCGCCGACGCCCTCTTTCGCGCACGGAACTCTCACAAAACCGCCGAGTTCGGCGCATCCTCTCCACTTGAGAAATCGTTGTGGAGCAATCCGATGACCGGACGTGTGATCATTGCGCCGATGCTGGCGGTCCTGACCGCCGCCTGCATGAGCGCCGATTCAGGCCGCGCCGACCCGAGCAGCGCGGGCGCGCAGGCGGTGGACTGCCCCGTTATTGAAAGCCGCGACTGGATCGCCTGGATCGATGCG
>JBCBCG010000125.1:0-12911 GCA_038530925.1 Pseudomonadota bacterium | reverse complement strand
AGCGGCGGCGCGCATAACCGGTTTTACGGCGAGCTCGAGACCTGGCTTTCGGCGCAAACCCGCATCGGCGGCGGTCCGGAGGAAGATGAGCCTGGCTTCGCCAATGATATCGGCGAGCAGCTCGCCTTCGTCAGCCAGCAGATGGGCGCGCTCAACCGCATCATCGCCGAGGGCGAGGATCGCCGCGCGCTCGACAGCGGCAAGATCGCCGAAGCGATGGCGAGTATGGAGCGGATTGCGGCGCAGGCGGTGGCGGAGCGGGAGACCATCGCTGAGGCTGTGGCGGCGCAGAGCCGCATCGTCGCCGCGGTGGAGCGCATGGCCGAGGGCGGCGGCGTCGGCGGCGATGGCGGCATGGACACCGAGACGCGCCGGCATATCCGCAATATCGATCTTCTCATCGCCAAACTGATCGAGGAAAGCGCCGCCGGCCGGGTTGAGACCGCCGAGGCGCTGCGCCGCGAAGTCCGCGCCGTGCACCGCGCGGTCAACGACATGACCAACGCGATCGGCGGCGTGACGCCGCGCTGATCAGCCCGCGCGGACAGGCCGCACGGCCGTCCTCGCTCGAGAAAGGAGCCCCCATGGCCCGCAGACGCAACGACTCAGGCAGCAGCGTCATCTGGCCCGGCTTCGTGGACGCGATGACCGCGCTGCTCTTGGTGGTCATGTTCGTCCTCTCGATCTTCATGGTGGTCCAGTTCGTCTTGCGTGAAGAGCTGATCGGCAAGGACCGCAGCCTCCAGGAGCTGGGCGAGACGTTGGTCTCGCTGCGGGCTGAGTTGTCGTCGGAACGCCGCCGCGCCGCCGGCTTTGAGAACCGCGTCGCCTCGCTTGAGGAGCTGCTCGCCGAGGAGGAGGCGCGCGCGCTGGAGCTTGGCCGCGAGCTCGCCGCGGCGCAGGAGCAGAATGTCGCGCTTTCGGCCGAGCTGGAGCAGCGCATCGCCGAGCTGGCGGCGACGGCGGAGGCGATGGCCGAGCGTGAGGCGGCCTTCGCCCGCGTCGCTGAGATCGAGCAACAAAACGCTGAACTGCGCCAGTCGCAACTGACGCTTGAGGAGCGGCTGGCCGCTCTGGAGCTGGCGCTGGATGAAAAGCGCGCGGAGGCCGAGGAAACGCTGCTGCTGCTGGCCGCCGCCGAGGCGAAGCAGGCGGAGCTGAGCGCCGATGCGATCGAACAGGCGCGCAAGCTGACCGATCAGGAGCGCCTGAACGCCTTCGCGCGCGCGGCGCTCGACATCGAGCAGGAAGCCACGGAAGAGCAGCGCAAAGCGATCGCGCTTTTGAACGGGCAGATCCGCGATCTGCGCGAACAAATCGCGGCGCTCGAATTCCAGCTCCGGCTCAGCGAAACCAAAGAGGCCGAAGCGCAAGTTCAGATCCAAGATCTCGGCGCACGGCTCAACAAAGCACTGGCGCGCAAAGTTGACGAGCTGCAGCGTTATCGGTCCGAATTCTTTGGGCGCATGCGCGACCTTCTCGCCAATCGTGACGACATTCGGATTGTCGGCGATCGCTTCGTGTTCCAATCCGAAGTGCTGTTCGAAAGCGGCTCGGCGGAGCTGGGCCCGGAAGGCAAGGAAGAGCTGGCGAAGTTCGCCGCCGTGCTGCGGGATCTGGCGCTGGAGATCCCCGCGGAGCTTCCATGGATCCTGCGTGTCGACGGGCATACCGATGTGGTGCCGATCGGGCGGAGCAGCATCTACGCCGACAATTGGGAGCTGAGCCAGGCGCGGGCGCTTTCAGTCGTCTCGTTCCTGACCGGCGAGCAAGGCATCAGCGCGCGGCGGCTGGCGGCGGCGGGCTTCGGCGAGTTCCAGCCGCTCGATCCGGCGCGCAGCCGCGAGGCCTATCGGCGGAACCGCCGCATCGAGCTGAAGCTGACTGAGCGATAAGGGCGGGCGGCGCTCTGGCGCGCGCGCCGTCCGGCCGAGGATCGGCGCGGAAAGGAATTGACTCCGCCGCCGCGGAGCCGTTTCTCCCATAAGAGAGAGGGAGACGCGGGGGCGAAGGGGCGTCAGGGACTGGTTTCCTCATGAACGCCGCTTATTCGATCTACATGCTGGGCAGCGTGCTCGCCGTGATCGGCGTCTATTGCGCGCCGTGGCTTGATTTTCGGGGCGCCGGCCGCGTGCTGCGCCCAAAGCTCGCCCATGCCCATCCGCCGCCGGCCCAACCGCAAAGCTACGGCCCCGCGGCGATCCCGGGCGCCACGTTTGTCGGCCGCGCCGATGACGCCGAGTTTGATCCGGCGGCGGAGAAAGCGCGGCGGCGCCTCGCCCGGCGCAGGCGGGCGCTCGACCGCTTGGTGATTGAGCCGCGGGCGGATTTCACGGTTCTGATCGCGCTGGGCGGCCTCGCCGCCATGGCGCTCGGCGCGCTTCTGGGCTTTCTCAGCCCGCTTGCGCTAAAGCCGATGTTGGATGGATCCGCGCATGCCGCGACCACACCGCTCGCCGCAGCCGCGAGCGCCAATCTCGCCGCCTTGCCGTTCGTCGCCGAAGAGCCGATGGGCCGCCTCGCGCAGATCGTCGGGCTCGCCGCAGGCGTCGCGATCGCGTTGCGCATGCTCCGCGTCTTCATGGGCGCGGCGCTCTGCGCAGCGCTGGCGCTCGGCGCGCTGGCGACAGTCAATTTCGTAATCGACCGGCCGATCCTCGCTTTGATGGGTGCTTGACCGCCCCCTCAAGCACAGCTCCCCCAAAGAGAGCCGCTCGGCGTAAAGACAAGCGGTCTGTGTGAGTGATGCGACGATAATAAGAAGAGCCCTGACAGCACAGCCGTCAGGGCTCTTTTATCAAGCGCGCGCTTTAGGTTGAGCGCAGTCGCCGCGCCCCCTCCTGCGCGCGTTTACTCCGCCGTCAGCAGCGGCGGCTTCGAGCCGGTGAGGCGCGGATGATCCGGCGGCAGCATCTCAAGCTCCAACTTGCCGTCGACCACCAGCACCCTCACCAAGCCGCCTTTGACGAGCTTGCCAAACAGAAGCTCCTCGGCGAGAGGCTTCTTCAGGTTCTCTTGGATCACGCGGCCCAAAGGACGCGCGCCCATCTTGTCGTCATAGCCTTTGTCTGCAAGCCATGCGGCGGCCTCTTCCGACAACTCAATTGAGACGCCGCGCTCCATCAGCTGAGCTTCAAGCTGAAGCACGAATTTCTCGACAACCTGCAAGATGACCGGCCGCGGCAGCGGGCCGAAGGAGATCACCGCGTCGAGACGATTGCGGAACTCCGGCGTGAACGCCTTCTCGATCGCCGCCGTATCCTCGCCTTCGCGCCGATCCCGGCCAAAGCCGATGGCGTTCGCCGCCTGCTCCGCCGCGCCGGCGTTCGAGGTCATGATCAAGATGACGTTGCGGAAATCGACCGTGCGGCCGTTATGATCCGTCAGCTTGCCATGATCCATGACCTGCAGCAGCAGGTTATAGACATCCGGATGCGCCTTCTCGATCTCGTCGAGCAGCAGCACGGAATGCGGATGCTGGTCGACGCCGTCGGTCAGCAACCCGCCCTGATCGAAGCCGACATAGCCCGGAGGCGCGCCGATGAGCCGGCTCACCGAATGCTTCTCCATATATTCGGACATGTCGAAGCGCAGCATCTCGACGCCCATAATCTCCGCAAGCTGCTTAGCCACCTCGGTTTTGCCAACGCCGGTCGGGCCTGCGAAGAGATAAGAGCCGATCGGCTTCTCGGGCTCGCGCAGACCGGCGCGGGCGAGCTTGATCGCCGAGGCGAGCGCCTCGATCGCTTCATCCTGCCCGAAGACCACGCGCTT
The DNA here is from genome assembly GCA_038530925.1 of Pseudomonadota bacterium. Taxonomy (GTDB): domain Bacteria; phylum Pseudomonadota; class Alphaproteobacteria; order Rhodobacterales; family Rhodobacteraceae; genus JALEGB01. Next base: position 9,137 of record JBCBCG010000125.1, on the reverse strand, counting down.
CAGCTTCACATCAATGTCGCGCAGCGCTTCAGCGTCGTCCTTGCTGACGCTCTTCGGCGGGATCCGGGCGATCTTAGCGACGACGGCCTCAATCTCCTCCGCGCCGATCTTGCTCTTACGATCCTCCTCGGCCACGAGCCGCTGCGCGGCGCCGGCCTCGTCGATCACATCGATCGCTTTGTCAGGCAGCTTGCGATCATTGATGTAGCGCGCCGCCAGCTTCACCGCCGTGTCGATCGCGTCGTCGCTATAGGTGACGTTGTGATGCTCTTCGAAAACGCTCTGCACGCCGCGCAGAATCGAGATCGCATCCTCCACCGTCGGCTCGATCACATCGATCTTTTGGAAGCGCCGCAGCAAGGCGCGATCCTTCTCGAAATGCTGGCGATATTCCTTGTAGGTCGTCGAACCCATGCAGCGCAGGCCGCCAGATTGCAGCGCCGGCTTCAAGAGATTGCTGGCGTCCATCGCGCCGCCCGAAGTCGCGCCGGCGCCGATGACCGTGTGGATCTCGTCGATGAAGAGAACGGCGTCCTCATGATCTTCGAGTTCCTTCATCACCGCTTTGAGGCGCTCCTCGAAATCGCCGCGATAGCGCGTGCCGGCGAGCAGGGCGCCCATATCGAGCGAGTAGATCGTCGCTTCGGCCAGCACCTCCGGCACATCCTTGTCAACGATCCGCTTGGCGAGACCTTCGGCGATGGCGGTTTTGCCGACGCCGGGATCGCCGACCAGCAGCGGGTTGTTCTTGCGCCGGCGGCAAAGCACCTGCACGCAGCGCTCCACCTCGCCGTCGCGGCCGATCAGCGGATCGATGCGGCCGAGCCGCGCTTTTTCATTGAGATCGACGCAGAAGCGGCTGAGCGCCGTCTCTTCGCCGCGCTCCTCCGTCTCGGCCTCGTCGGCGCTCGACTCTTCGTCAGCGCCGCGCACCGCGCGCGTCTCGCTCATCGCGCCGTTCTTGGCGACGCCATGACTGATGAAATTCACCGCGTCATAGCGCGTCATATCCTGTTCTTGCAGGAAGAACGCCGCATGGCTTTCACGCTCGGCGAAGATCGCGACCAAAACATTGGCGCCGGTCACCTCCGTGCGGCCGGAGCTCTGCACATGGATCGCCGCGCGCTGGATCACGCGCTGGAAGCCCGTGGTCGGCGAGGCTTCCGTGCGCTCCACATCGGCGACCAGCGAGGTAAGCTCGTCGTCGAGATATTTGGTGACGTCGGCGCGCAGCTTGGTCAGATCCACGCCGCAGGCTTTCATCACCTTCGCCGCGTCTGGCTCGTCGATGAGCGCCAGCAGCAGATGTTCAAGCGTCGCCAATTCGTGCTTGCGGATATTCGCCAGCGCGACGGCCCGGTGGATCGCTTCCTCAAGGGTGCGGGTGAAAGACGGCATGTCGCCTCTCCTTTTATTCAATCGCGCAGCGCGGCCGCTCCGCTCGCGCGCTTGGTGTCGCCCGATAGAGATAGAGTGCAGCACGGAATTCGCACCCTGTCGACCGTTGAAAAACATGCAGGCCTTAACGGAATGTTAAGAAGTGCGCCGACTCAGCGTCGGGAAACAATCGCTCAGGTTAAAAACTGGTTATCGCTGCGGCGCGCTTCAAGACGAAGCGTCGCCGTTTCTGATGTGTAACATGTGAGCGCCGCGATCGGCTCACTCTTTCTCCATCGCGCATTGGAGCGGGTGCTGATTCTGTCGCGCATAATCCATGACTTGCGTCACTTTCGTCTCAGCGACTTCGTAGGTGAAGACACCCACCACGGCGACGCCCTGATTGTGGACCGTCATCATGATTTGCACGGCCCGCTCATGGCCCATCGCGAAAAAGCGCTCGAGCACATGCACGACGAACTCCATCGGCGTGTAATCGTCGTTCAGCAGAAGAACCTTGTACATCGAGGGGCGTTTTGTTTTCGGCCGCGCGCGCACGACCACGCCCGTATCAGGCTCGTCTGGACCGATCGGCTCATCCGACGGGCCGAGACGCAGCGGCGCCGCCTGCGTCGCGCCCCGATCGGAGGCGACGCGCCGCCAGGCGGTCTTTCCATAAGCGTTCTCGATGAAAGACAGCTGCATCGTCTCAGTCTCCGCGCCGGCGATCCGGCCAGCCCCGTCTCGCGCCCGCGCCTTTCGCGCCGGCCTCACGGTGTGAGAAAAGTAAGGGCGCGGCGCGCAGGCTCAAGCCCACGCCTCCCGCTTCTGCGCAATACGCGCGCGAACCGAGGCCGCCAAGCCCCGTCTCGCGCGCATCTTAGCCAAGCGCGCCCGCGACAGGTCGGCTCGCGGCGCCCGTCGGCAAAAAAAGGGGCCGCCGCGGCGACCCCCCTTCTTTGTCTCTCAGACGCGGGGCGACGCTCCGTTCGCCCCGGCCTGCGTGATCACGACTTGACGCCGGTCTTCACGATCTCGCCGACCGCCGCCAGGCGGGCGTTGACCGGCTCGGCGCACTCTTTCGCCGCCGCCATGGTCATCTCGTTCAGCTTCTGCGCCTGCTTGGCGAAGTTCTCCATGGACGCTTTGGTCATGGAGGAATGCTTCTCGACGAACTCGGACACGTCGCGCGACTGCGACAGGTCTTTCATGGCCGCCAGGCTCGCCTCCATGGAGGTCTTGGCGTAAGAGAGCATCTCGGTGGTGATCTCTTTCATGCTCTCGGTCGCTTTGGTCGCGGAGGCGATCATCGCGTCGACATTGCCTTTGGCGAACTCAGCGACGTCTTCCATACGAGCGGACATCTGAGCGGTCTGGTCGGCGAACGCCTTCTGCGCGTCGGCGGCGTAAGCGTCGTAGCTGGTTTCTTTGGCCATGGTCGTGGTCTCCTGTGCTTTCTTCCGCCGAGGGGCCGGCTTCTTTTTCGCGGTTTCCGACATGCGGCATCCCTTACTTCTGGTCTGCGCGCGGGGAGAACCGCTCATGCGCTCTCCAATTTGCGCGGGCGGCCTCTCTTCGCCGCTTGAGGGTATATTGCATTGCGGTAGCCATATTGCAATGCACAAATTGCTGCAGCGCACAATTTTTCCGGCCCAGCTCTGCGCGCTCACGCCGGAGCGCTTAACCATCACTCCACTTGATTGCGTAATGCAACTCAAATGAAGCGACCGCCGCCGCGGCCCGAGCCTCGCTGGGCGCGCGCCTCGGACCCGCCAAACTGCGGGCGCATCCGGGCCTCAGATCATCGTCATAATCGATTTGAGAACATAGGACATCGATTCCTTGCATTGACCCTGGGACGTTAACCTTGACGGTTAAGACCTTCTTGTACGGTCCGCTCGCAAAGTGATCGTCACGATCGGTCGACGCTCCGTTGGAAGCGCGGAGCAGCGGCGCGAAACGATGAATAGCGGGGAAGCGCGCATGTGCGAAGCTGGGGCTCGACCGGACATTAAGGCCTTATTCTGGCGGTGTTTCGGCACCATCATCGCGGCGGCGGCGCTTGCGGCCGCGCTCGGGGCGCCCGCGGCCGCGGCGCCGCGCGGCGGCTTTATCGTGTTCGAAGCGGAGAGCGGACGGGTGCTCCACGCCGTGCGCTCGCGGGCGCAACTGCATCCCGCTTCGCTGACGAAGATGATGACCGTCTATCTCGCTTTCGAAGCGGTTGAGGCGGGCCATCTGCGGCTCAACCAACGTCTCGTCACCTCGCGCTACGCCGCTGAAGACGTTCCGGCCGTCGAGCTGGGCCTGCGCCGAGGCGAGCGCATCACGGTGCGCGATGCGATCGAAGCCGCTTCGGTCCATTCCGCGAACGACGCCGCCGTTGTGCTCGCCGAAGCGATCGCGGGCACCGAAACCGCCTTCGCCCGCCTGATGACGCGGCGCGCGCGCGACTTCGGGATGCGGGAGACGACATTCCGCAACGCGACCGGCTTCACCGCAAATGGGCAACTGACCACCGCGCGCGACATGGCGATCATGTCGCGGCGGCTCTGGATGGATTTTCCCGAGTATTACGAGATCTTCTCCAAAAGATCGGTCAGCGTGCGTGGGCGGCGCTATGGCGCGACGAACGGCCTTTTGGGCGAACCTGGCGTCGATGGGATCAAGACGGGCTTCACCCGCGCCGCGGGCTACAATCTCGCCGCCTCCGCAGAGCGCGACGGCAAACGTGTGACCGTGGTGCTGCTTGGCGGACGCACGAAGAACCGTCGTAACAACGCTGTAAAAGAGCTGCTCGATGACGGTTTCACCCGGCTCGACCGCTTGCCGCCCTATGTCAAGCCGACGCCGCGGCCGCAGCGCCAAGAGCGCGCGGCGCCGTCTCTCCTCGTCGCCTCCGCATCGCCCATCGCCGCGCCGCTGCCGCAGCCGCGACCCGAGAGCGCGACCAAGCCGTTCCGCACGGAGCGGGTCGCCGCGCGGGGCAGCGCGACCGCCGAGGCGCCGGAGACGTGGTCGGTGCAGCTCGGCGCGTTCTTCAAACGCACGCAAGCGCAGGCGATGATGAAGAACCTCGTGGAAACCGACGCGCCGGGGCTCCGCGCGGGCTACCGCTCCATCGTAACCGGCTCCATCAAGCGTTCGGGCCGCACGGTGACCGTGCACCGCGTCCGCTTCACCGGGCTCGCCGAGCGCGAAGCGCGCGACGCCTGCGCCGCTTTTCGCTCACGCAAAGCGCCTTGCGCGCTGGTGCCGCCGCAAGGCTGGGCCGACGGCTGAGCGCCGGTTCAGAGGCTGAGCGCGAAGCGGAAAGGCGCGGGCGGGCCGCGCCTTTCTCGCGGGCCGCGACCTGCGACGCCGCTTAGCCGCCAGCGGCTTTGAGCGGCGGCGCGCTGATCTCCGGCTCCGCCATCGCGCGGCCCACGGAGTGGTAGACAAGACCCGCGGCCGCCGCCTCTTCAGGGCGATAAACGTTGCGCAAATCAACCATCAGCGGCGTCTTCATCGCCGCCCACACCCGCTGCAGGTCCAGGGCGCGGAACTGGTTCCATTCCGTCACCAGCACCAACGCGTCCGCCCCTTCCAGCGCCTCATATGCGTTGGACGACCAGGCCGCGCCCGGCAGCATCGGCTCGCCTTCGCGCCGCCCTTCAGGATCCACCAGAACCACGTCGGCGCCCTCCGCCTGCAGCGTCGGCACGATCACAAGGCTTGGCGCGTCGCGCATATCGTCGGTGTTCGGTTTGAAGGTCACGCCCAGAACCGCGATCTTTTTACCCGAGACCGAGCCGCCGCACGCCTCGATCACTTTTTCGGCCATACGCTTTTTGCGCTGCTCATTCGACGCGATCACCGTCTCGACGATCCGCGACGGCGCGCCGGCGTCCGAAGCGGAGCGCGCGAGCGCGTTCGTGTCTTTCGGAAAGCAAGAGCCGCCATAGCCTGGGCCCGCGTTCAGGAACTTGCCGCCAATGCGGCCGTCGAGGCCGATGCCTTTGGCCACATCCTGCACATCCGCGCCAACCTTCTCGCATAGATCGGCCATCTCGTTGATGAAGGTGATCTTCGTCGCGAGGAACGCGTTGGCGGCGTATTTGATCACTTCGGCCGATTCCAGCGAGGTGACGACCATCGGCGTCTCGCGCAGGAAGAGCGGCCGATAAAGCTCGCGCATCAAGGCGCGGGCGCGATCGGTTTCGGCGCCGACCACCACGCGGTCCGGCCGCATGAAATCTTCGATCGCCGCGCCTTCGCGCAGAAATTCTGGGTTCGAGGCGACTTCGAAGGAGAGATCCGGCCGCGCCTCGGCGATGATGCGGCGCACCTCGCGATTGGTGCCGACCGGAACAGTGGATTTCGTCACCACGACCGATCCCGGCTGCAACGCGTCGGCCACTTCGCGCGCCGCGGCGTATACGTAAGAGAGATCGGCGTGCCCGTCGCCGCGGCGCATCGGCGTGCCGACGGCGATGAACACCGCTTTCGCTTCGGACACGGCCGCCTTCAGATCGGTGCTGAAAGATAAGCGCCCCGCCTCGGTGTTCGTCCGCATTAACGCTTCAAGACCAGGCTCGTAAATCGGCGTCCGGCCCGCCTTCAACGTCGCGACCTTCCTTTCATCCACATCAACACAGACCACATCGTGGCCGAAATCGGAAAAACACACCCCTGAAACCAGGCCGACATAGCCCGCCCCAACCATCGTTACGCGCATTTCACGGCCTCTAATTTCTTGACGGTTCGAATCAATACGAGCCTTTGACGGCCCCGCTCAGCTTCGCCTTAGCGCCTCAGGCTGGCGGACGAAACGGCCAGGAGCGCGCAGGCGGGTCTGCCAGCCGCGCAAAACGCGTGCCTCGCCGCCGCATCGCTGTCGTCGAGCGCTGCTGGATCAAACGGTTCGCGATATCCGAGAGGCGCCGTCGCGCGCCTGGGCGCGGCGCCGAGGACACAGCGGCGTCAGCGCCGCGGCGCGCCCTCAGCCCGCCTTCTGGCTCTGATAGCCTGGCAATTCGAGTTGTGCGATCAATTCGCCAATCTCACGCCGCGCGGCGGTGTAAGCTTCGCGGCCAGCCTCGTCGGACGGGTTCTCGACATCGAGCACCGTGAGACCCGCCAAGAACAAGTCGCGATAAATCATGCGCTCCGCAAAGCCGGGCGCGACGCGAAAGCCGATCCGATTGGCGAGTTTGCGCAGCGGGCCTGAGACGCTGAATTTCGCCCGATCGAGATTCGGGTTGAAGCGGTTGCGCATGACGATCCAGTCGAGCGCCGGCAGATCGCTCTCCGCCCGCAGCTTTCGGCATTCCCACACCATGTCGGCGTAGAGCGAGGGCGCTAGAACTTCATCGCGCTCCGGATCGTAATGCGCCAGGAGATCGAAATCGATGAAGCTGTCATTCATCGGCGTGATGATCTTATCCGCCGCCGCATGACCCAACCGCGACAAGTAATTGTCCGTTCCTGGGCAGTCGATGATTATAAAATCGCAGGTCATATACATTTCCTGCACGGCGTTGGTGAAGCGCTCTAATTCTTCTTGCTCACCAATGTCCTTATCCGCGTTATCGCTGACTTGGACCTCGCGCATCATCGGCATCGGGACCTGCCGATCGTTGTATCCTTCTTTGTCTTTCTTGCGCTTGCGATTTTCGAGATAGCGAAAAAAGCTCTTCTGGCGTGTGTCGAGATCGATCGCGCCGACCTCGAACCCTGCGCGCGCGAGCGCGACGAAAACATGCATCGCCGTGGTCGACTTGCCTGAGCCGCCCTTTTCATTGCCGATGACGATCACGTGAGCCGGATTTGTCATGAACATCCTTCGCGCTGCGGCTTGGCCCTGAGCGTTGTCGCCTCTCTCCAGCCGAACGTCGTCCCTGCTGCCTCATGCGCGCGCGCACTATGTCCGGCGACAAGACCCGACGCCGCCAATCAGGGCGCCGCGCCCGCCCGCCTCACCGCGCGACTCGCGTCTTGGAGCCTGCGACAGCGCGCCGATCCACTCAACCCACGGTATGCGCCGCTGCGCGCCTACCGAGCGAACACAGCGCGCCCTGCGCTGAAATACAACGCTAAAATCCGAAACCTTCAAACTTCTTCTTGAACTTCGAAACGCGGCCGCCGGTATCAACGAGGCGCTGCGAACCGCCTGTCCACGCCGGATGCGCCGTCGGATCGATGTCCAATGTCAGCGTGTCGCCTTTCGCGCCCCAAGTGGACCGCATCGACAACACGGTGCCGTCGGTCATCGCCACATTGATCTGATGATACTCAGGATGAATGTCTTTCTTCACCGCCGCCGCCTTCCTCTCTCCTCAGCTCGCGCAGCAAAGGCGCAGCTACAACAGAAATCAACCCACGCCTGGCCAAGGCGCGATTCCGCGGGATGAGGCCTAGCGAAGGCGGCGCGGTTCGGCAAGCCTCGCCGCGCCTTTGCCTCACGCCGCGCCGTACAGACCTTCATAAAGCGGCGCGATGCTCTCTTCGCTGAACAGCGACGACACTGAAGTGTCATTGCCGACGTTTAAGATCGCTTGCGCCATCAGCGGCGCGATCGAGACGACGCGAATGTTTCGGCTTGCCGACACCGCCCCGTTCGGCGCGATCGAGTCGGTGATCACCAAGCTGCCCAGCGCGCTGGCGCCCACACGGTCCACCGCGCCGCCGGAGAGAACGCCGTGGCTGACATAAGCGTGCACCGAGGAGGCGCCATGCTCGAGCAGCTTATCCGCCGCTTTGCAGAGCGTGCCGGCGCTGTCGACGATGTCGTCGACGATGATGCAGTCGCGCCCGTCGACCGCGCCGATCAGCGTCATCTCCTCCACCTCGCCCGGCTTGCCGCGGCGCTTATCCACGATCGCGAGATCGGCGCCGATGCGTTTGGCCAGATCCCGCGCGCGCACCACGCCGCCCACATCCGGAGAGACCACCGTCACCTTCTCAAGGTCGGGAAACCGGTGCTGAACATCGAGCGCGAAGACCGGCGCGGCGTAGAGATTGTCGGTTGGGATGTCGAAGAAGCCCTGGATCTGCCCGGCGTGCAGATCGAGCGACAAAATCCGGTCCGCGCCCGCCTGCGTGATCAGATTGGCCACCAGCTTCGCGCTGATCGGCGTGCGCGGCGCGGTGCGCCGGTCTTGCCGCGCATAGCCGAAATACGGGATCACCGCCGTGATGCGGTTGGCCGAGGACCGACGCACCGCGTCGATCATGATCAAAAGCTCCATCAAATTGTCGTTCGCCGGGTTCGAGGTCGGCTGCACCACGAACACGTCCTCGCCGCGGACATTGTCGTAGATTTCGACGAAAATCTCGCTGTCCTTGAAGCGTTCGACCCGCGCCTGCCCCAGCTCCACGCGGCGCCCGCGATAAACCGAGATGCGCTTCGCGATCCCCTCGGCGAGCGGCCGATTGGCGTTCCCCGACAAAAGACGCACTTGTCCTTCCATTCGCATGCCAGTCCGCCTCCGCACCATAACTCGCCCTTCCCCGACCGTCGCTGCGGCGCAAAAAAATCAGACCGCGCCTCTCTCAGCCGCGGTCGAGGCGGCGCCGTCAAGGGCGCAAGGCGGCGCGCCCCGGCTCTGGGCGAAAAAAAGCCGAGACCAGGACGAATTGTTCTCGTATCACGGCGTTCCGGCACGTTTTAAGTGTGGCTGCGGGCGAAAGCGGCGCGCGGTGCGGGAGCCGAGCGGCGCAGCGGCGACGGCGCGCAAGGAGCGGCGCTAGCGCGCCCCGCGCATGCGGCGGCGCGCGCC
>JBCBCG010000124.1:0-12953 GCA_038530925.1 Pseudomonadota bacterium | reverse complement strand
CGGCGAACGCGCCGCCGTCGGCGCGCGCGGCGCTCTGGCCGGCGCCGATCTGCGCCTCGGCGCCGCGGCCGCTCTCGCCGCCGGCGCCAGGCTCGCCGCCGAGGCCTCCGCCCGCTTGGCCGCCGAAGCCGCCGGCGAGACCGCCGCTGAGATCAAGGCCGCCGCCGAAAGCGCCGCCCTGTCCGGCGGCGCCGCCTCCGCTCACGCTCTGAGGCTGCGCCGCGCTCGCCGTCTCATACGGCGTCGCCGCGATCTCCGGCCCGACGCGCGGCGCCGGCGCCGCTTCACCGCCTTCGGCGAGGCGCGCGGCTTCAACCGCCGCATCCACCGCGCCCGCATTTCCGACTGAGCTGATCGGCTGTCCAGCCGGCGCGGCGACCGAGACGCGCGCCGCTTCGGCGAGCGCGGCGTCAGCCGGCGCGGCGTTCTGCGGCGCCGCTGCGATCGCGGCCGCGGCGAGCGGGGTCTCAGCCTCCGCCTCGGCGCTCTGAGCGGCGGCGGCGTCAAGGCCTGAGAGGTCCGCCGAGGGATCAGCGAGCATCGCATCGGGGCTTTGCGCCGAAGCGGCGGCGAGCGACGCATCCGGCGTCGCCATGTCCTGAGACGCGGCGAGCGAAGCCGAGGCGGGCGAGACCGCGGCGGGCGCGGGCGAGGCGCTTTGATCCTGGATCGCAGCGGCGAAAGGTGTCGAGGGCTCGGCGCGCGCGACCAGCGGCGCGGCGCTCGACGCCGGAGCAGGCTCTGCGTCGGCGTTCCGCGCCGCAGCGCCTTCCGCAGCTGCTGCGCCCGCAGCGTCCGCCCCCACCGCGGCGTCGGCATCGCCGGTAGCGGCGCTCTGCTCCGCCGCGGCGGGCGCGATCGAGGCGGCGGCCGCTTGCGGCGCCTCGAGCGCGGCGGCGACGCTCTCCTCTCCCGCATCGCTCTCATTCGTCGGGGCGTCGGTCATCGCGGCGGGCGACGCGTCCGCCGTCTCGGCGGCCTCCGCCGCGCTTTCGTCTTCAACCACACCGCGCGTCGCGAAGGCCTCGGCGGCGTCCGCCTCACCGGCCTGCGCTTCGGCCGAAGCGGCCTCGCCAGCGCGATCATACACCGCCCCGAACGCTTCCGGCGCCTCAGCGCCCTTGCGGCGAGACGCCTCAGCCTCCGCCGCGGTTTCGCCAGAATTGGTTTTGCTCTTCTTAACATTACCATGCTCAGAGCTGTCGAAACCTAGCGCAGAGGTGATATCCATAACGAAATCTTTCTGTTGCCTGCCCGTGTCGAAAGTTTTTTAGCCTTAAATCGGTTATGAAATATTTACAGCCGGATGGTTTTATTTCCATCAAGTCAGGATTACTCAAAGGTTGCGTCATGGATTTCGCGTTGGCCGGTGGACAAGCCTCGCTCTCGGCGGTTTTGTCAGAGAATACGGCGATGCGCGCTCAGGTTGCGGCGCGCGGGCTCGACAGCGTGGTCGGCGGCGCGGCCGCGGGGCCTCAATCGGACGCCGCGCTGCGCCAGGCCGCTCAGGCCTTCGAACAAGTGTTCGTCGCGCAGATGCTCCAGCACGCCGGGATCGCCGAGATGAAGGGACCCTTCTCCGGCGGCTATGGCGAGGACGCCTTCCGCAGCTTCCTGATCGACGAATACGCCGCCGCGCTGAGCCAGAACACGAATTTCGGGCTGGCCGATCAGATCTACGCTCAGCTGAAAGAAAGAGTCGCGCCATGAACGATCTTCGCATTGAAAAGCTGACGCGCCAGGGCATCGCCTTGATGCAGGAGGAACGTGAGGCCGCGACGAAAGGCGATTTCGGCGCGCTCGAGGATCTCAACCGCCGCAAGCAGGCGTTCCTCGATGAGATCAACGCGCTCAGCCAGAAACTTGAGGGCGGCGGCCCGATCAAGCTGCGCGCCGCGCGGCGCCAAGAGCTTGAGACGCTGTTCGAAATCATGCGCCGCCGGGCGGCGGAGAACCAGGCGCTGCTGCGCGCCGCCGCCACCGGCGTACGCGCCGCCAAGCGTCAGATCGCCGAACTCGCCGCCTCTTCAGAAATCATTGGCGCCTACACGCCAAGTGGAGAAGCCGTTAACGCTTCTCAGTCGGCAAGAAAAACAAACCAGTTATTGTGAACGCAGCAACGGTTTTTTCAACCATAGCTGCGTAAACTCCCCTCATCCAGAAGGGCCGGATCGTCCGGAACGGACGCAAGCCGGCGCATCGTCAGAACGACCTTTGAGCGGTCGCCGCGAACGCGTGGCCGCCCCCGGCGCCGAATGCGCCGAACCGTCAACCGAAAGGGACCGTAATGACGAGCATTCTTACGAACCAGGGCGCGATGGTTGCGCTCTCCACCCTCCAGATGATCAACCGCGATCTTCTCGAGACCAACAACAGCATCTCCACCGGCCGCACCATCAACACCGCCGCCGACAACGCTGCGATCTGGTCCGTGACCACCGTGATGGACAGCGACGTCAGCAGCTTTGAGGCGATCTCCGACGCGCTCTCGCTGGGCTCCGCGACCGTGACCGTCGCCCGCAGCGCCGCTGAGAAGGTCGAAGAGCTGCTCACGCAGATGAAAGACCTGATCATCACCGGTCAGAGCGACAACCTCGACCGGAACACGATCCAGGCCGACATCGACGAGCTGAAGAACCAGGTCGACAGCATCGTCAACTCCGCGCAGTTCAACGGCTTGAACCTGTTGGACGGCTCGGCCAACGAGATCGACATCATCTCGTCGCTCGACCGCTCCGCAGACGGCGTCTCCGCCAGCTTCATCACCGTTGAGGGCACGAACCTCTCGGGCGGCGCGGCTGCTGTCGCCGGCGCGCTCGGCGCGACCAACTCGGCCGACATCGTCACCACCGACAGCACCATCGTTGCGGCGACCGCCGTCACGACCAGCTTCGCGGGCTTCGCGATCGGCGGCTCGGGTTCGGGTCAGTCCGAGATCCAGATCTTCATCACTGACGAAGACAGCAACAAGACGCTGTTCGGCAGCGTGACGGTTGACGATCAGGCGACCGACGATGCGCGCGCCACGGCGATCGCGTCTTACATCAACAGCCGTGACGGCGTGATCGGCGCTGAAGTCAACACTGTTGGCGAAGTCGACATCTTCAACAAAGATGCGTACTTCGAGAACCTGACCATCGAGCTCGTTTCGGTTGGCGGCGACACCACGGTTGGCGCTGCGGCCACCACGAACGCGAACATCGACACTCTGGCGATCTCGAACTCCGACAGTGAAGATGGCTTCATCGACTTCGGCACCGCCGCTTGGGCTGACACCGAAGTGATCAACTACTCCTTCACCAACGGTGCGGGTGAGACGATCTCGAACACCTTCACGGTTGCGACTGGTACGCACGGCACCACGGTTGACTCTCAGGGTCAGGCTCTGGCCAACGCCCTGGCGAGCGCCGCTGTCGCCAGCAGCGTGAGCTTCGCGTCGGACCTCGCCTTCGTGTATGACGCGACCGCCGACCAGATCGACGTCAACTACACGGGCGGCGAAGATCTGACCATCACGCTGACCACCAACACCACCACCGCGAACGCCGAGATCGGCTATGACGCGGGCACCACCGACAACACCAAAGACGTGGCTGTTTCGGCTGCTGGCGGAACCGGCACCGTGGTGGCGAATGCGGCTCAGCTGCGCCTTGAGAAAGAAGTTGCTCTGGTCGCGGGCGAAGGCTTCCGCGTCTCGTTCAACAAAGACCTCAATGGCGACGGCTTCCTGGACGCTGATGAGCGCATCGACTTCGACTATGTCGTTCAGGCGAACGACACGCATATCGAAGTGATGGAAGGCCTCGAGGCGCTGATCAAAGCTGACGCCCGCATGGACGATGTCTATGTGGACGCCATCTTCGACGCGAACCCGAACACGCTCGCCAACGACACCTTCGCTGCGCTCCGCGTCGACTCTGAAGACGAGGACATGGTTGTGGCGTTCGCCGGCTTCCGCGGCGGCACCACCGGCGGCGGGCTTGGCAAGCTGGCCTCGCTCGACGTGACCACGTCCTCCTCGGCGGCTCAGGCGCTGAACGACATCGACGAGATGATCGACACGGTGATCAACGCGGCGGCGTCGTTCGGTTCGAGCGAGATGCGCATCCAGGCGCAGACCGACTTCATCTCGAGCCTGATCGACAGCTTCAACACCGGCATCGGCGCTCTCGTCGACACCGACATGGAGTCCGCTGCGGCTCGCCTGACCGCTCTGCAGACGCAGCAGCAGCTCGGCACCCAGTCGCTGGCGATCGCCAATGCGACGCCGCAGACGATCCTGACGCTGTTCGGATAATCCGAGCCCTTTTCGGGGCGGGCGCAAGCCCGCCCCGATTCTCCCGAGTTTCGCGCCTTCCGCGCGCCGTGACGCCGAATAGAGAAGATCAAACATGCAGAACGCGATCGCCGCCCGCGCCTATTCGCAAACAACCCGCTCCGTCGGCGCGCCGCGCGATGTCGAGTACCACGCGTTTCAGCGGATCACCGCGATGCTGCGCGCCGCCGATCGCGACGACGCGACGCTGCAAGAGCGCGCCGAGGCGGTGCTGAAGAACAACAAGCTTTGGGGCCGCCTCGCCGCGGATCTCCTCTCAGAGCAAAACGCGCTGCCGGATGAGCTGCGCGCGAGCCTGCTGAGCCTCGCCGAGTTCTCCCGCAAGCATGGGCTTTTGGCGATCAAGGGCGATGCGCGGATCGTCGATCTGATCGACATCAACGTGATGATCATGCGCGGCCTGCGCGGCGAGACCACCGCCGCGCCGGAAGCCAGCGCCGGAGCCGAGGGCGCCGCCGCGCCCTAGAAGCGCGCGCTCGCGACCTCGCCCCGACCAGCCGGATTAGAAGGATCCCTCGCCATGGCAGGCCTCGTTCTGAAACTCGCCCCCAATGAACGCGTTTTAATCAACGGCGTTGTTATGGAGAATGGCGAGCGCAAGGCCACGCTTAAGATCAAGACGCCGCAAGCGTCGATCCTGCGCCTGCGCGACGCGCTGCATCCGGACGATGCGAAGACGCCGGTGACGCGCGCCTATTACGTGGCGCAGCTCGCCGTCGCCGGCACGCTGGAGGCCGAGCCCGCCGCGCGCCAGCTCGACACGCGGCTGGCCGAGCTGTCGCATGCGTTCGATCCGACGCCGAACCACGCCGCCGCCGTGGCCAGCGCGCGCGAACATCTGCGCAAACGCAATTTCTACGCTCTGATGCGGGCGCTGCATCCGCTGATCGAGGTGGAGCGCCAGCTTCTCGCCGCCGGATTCGCCGCCGCGGCCGGGTCGGGCGAGGCCCAACAGAACGCAGCCGCGCTCGGGGCGATGCCCGAAGGCGCGCTCGCGCCCAGCGCCGAGCGCCGCGACGCAGGAGATCGCTGATGTACTCGCCCATCATCGTCGGCACAGGCTTCACCGCGTGGACTACGCTGAAGCAGACCGAAGAGCAGCATCTGACGGCGCTGAAAGCCGATCCGCAGGTGGCGCGCGACACCGAGTACTTCCTGCAAAACATCGGCTCGGCGGTGACGGTCGACGATCTGCTGGCCGATCGCCGTCTCCTTGAAGTGGCGCTCACCGCCTTCGGGCTTGAGACCGAAGTCGACAAAACCGCCTTCATCGAGCAGGTGCTTGATGGCGGCGTGCGCGATTCAAATAGCTTCGCCAATCGTTTGAACGATGATCGCTGGTCAGACTTCACCCGCGCCTTCGGCTATGGCGATCCCAATGCGGGCGTCGCCGTCACCGGCTTTCAAGCGATTGTGGAGTTGGCGTATCGGCCCGACGGCACGCCGGATCCGACGCGGAACGACATCGCCGCCGCCGATCTCGCTTATCTTCGCGCCAACATCGCCGGCGTGACCAGCGTCGACGATCTGCTCGCGGACGACCGGTTGCTCGACACCGCTCTGGCTTCGTTCGGCCTAGAGCGCGGCTATTACAACGACAATCACTTTCGCCAGCTTTTGACCGAAGGCCTGCGCGAAGGCTCCTACGCCACCACGCTGCCGGATCGGCGCTGGCTCAGCTTCACGCGCGCCTTCTCAGGCTTGAACGACGGGCAGCCGACGCTGACCAATCACGCGCTGGAGACCTCCGTGCTGCGCGAGTTCTCGCGTCTCGGCAAGCCGCCGGCCGCGGATCAAGCCCTCGCGGATCAAGATCCAAATCGCGTCTCGGATGCGGAGATCCGCGTGTTCCGCGATCAACTGGAGACGGCCGCGACCGCCGACGCCGCGCTGGCGAACGACACGGTTCTGAAGGTGACGCTCGCCGCCTTCGGGCTCGGCGCCGATCCCGCAAGCAGCGCCGAGGCGCGCGCGATCTTCTCGGCCGCCGCGGGCGGCGATCTCAGCTTGGCCAACGCCAAGAGCGATCCGGCCTGGCGCCGCGCGGCGGAGGCGGTGCAAGCGGCGTGGGACGGCTCGGGCGCCGTGCTCAACACGAGCCGCGTGCACAACACCGAGCTTTCGATCGCCCAGTTGGGCCTCGAGACGCTGTCTTACATGCCGGTTCCGGACAATGGCGCGCTGTCGATCGCGTCGGAGGAGCTCTCCTATTTCCAGACGACGATGCCCACGATCGAGACAGCGCAGCAGCTGGTTGACGATACGCGCCTGCGCGATGTCGTCTTGCGCGCCTTCGGCCTCGAGACCGAGACGATCACAGATGAAGAGCTGCTGAACGTGCTCGAGCAGGATCCGACCGATCCGCTCGCCACCGTGAACGACCTCGCCAACACCGAGGGCTGGACGCGCCTTGCGACCGCCTATCAGGGCGATGCGGCGTCCGAGGCGGCGCGCTGGCGCTATGAGCTTGAGGAGCGCCTCACCACGAACGGCGCCTCGCAAGACGACATCGATTATCTTCGCCGCAACTGGGGATCGGTCGATCAGAGCCTCGACATTCTGGTCGATCCGCGACTGACGGACATCGTGCTCTCCGCTTTCAATATCGAGAACGACACGTTCGGCGCGGCGTTCGTGACGCGCATGCTGATTGACGATCCGAGCGACCCGAACAGCTTCGTGCAGCGCATCAACGATCCGCGCTGGACCGAGTTCGCCGATCTCTTCGCGCCGCGCAATCGCAGCAATGTCGGCGTGTCGGAGTTCCAGCAGAGCGTGGTGGACGATTATCATGAGGCGCTGCTGCGCATTCAGGTCGGCGCGCAGAATGAGAGCCTGCGCGTGGCGCTCTATTTCGAGGATGCGATCGGCGATGTCGCCGCGATGGAGGATGTCGAGACGCTGGGCTGGGCGACGATCATGGGCGATGAGCAGTTGCGCGTCGTCACCGACGCTCTGTTCAACCTGCCGCCTGAATTTGTTCAGCTGGATATCGACGCGCAGATCGAAGTCTACAGGCGCCGGTCTGAAGCTCTGTTCGGCGCCGACGATCCAAGCGTGTTTCTGAACGCCGATAATGTGCGCCAGGCGGTCGAGCTTTACGTCGTGCGCAGCGACATCGCCGCCCAAGCCGCCGCGGGCGGCGGCGCGAATTCCGCCTTGTCTACGCTGATGGGCCAGGCGGTCGGCTTCGCCCAAGGCGGCGCGCAAGCCAACGCGCTCCTCAACACGATCAACGTTCAAGCTTAAGCATCCGCGCAAGGCGCGCCGCGCGCGTCGGCCGAGCGGCGATGCGTTTGACAGCTGCGGCGCGCGGCTGTCATGCCGCAGGGAACGAGGCGCGGCGCGTTCGCGATCGCGCCCACCCTGCGGGAGGGCGATGTGGACAAAGCGATACTCACTTGCGCGCTCAACGGCGTGTTGACCAATCCGGCGCAGCATCCAGTGCCGGTCACGCCGGCGGACTGCGCCGCCTCGGCGCGCGAGGCCTTTGACGCCGGCGCGGCGATCATCCATATCCATTACCGGCATCAAGAGCCGGGCATGGGTCATCTGCCGAGCTGGGATCCCGGCGTCGCCGGAGAGATCGTCCAAGCGATCCGCGCGGCCTGTCCCGGCGTGATCATCAATTCGACGACAGGCGTGGTCGGCCCGGAGTACGATGCGCCGCTGGCGGTGGTGCGCGCGCTGCGCCCAGAGATCGCCGCCTGCAACGCCGGCACGCTCAACTATCTAAAGCTGAAATCCGACGGCTCTTGGGCCTGGCCGCCCATGGTGTTCGACAACCCGCCGTCCAAAATCGCGGACTTCATTAATGTCATGAAAGAAAGCGACACGGTTCCAGAGTTCGAGTGCTTCGACACCGGCATCGTGCGCTCGGTCGAGCTTTATGCGCGCAACGGCATGACCGATAAAGCGCAGTACAATTTTGTGATGGGCGTCGCCTCAGGCATGCCGGTGGATCCCGATCTTCTGGCGCTGATCCTGAAATACAAGATGCCGAACTCGCCCTGGCAGGCGACCCTGATCGGCCGCGCCGAGATTTGGGAGACCCACCAAAAAGCGGCGGATCTCGGCGGCATGCTGCGCACCGGCGTAGAGGATACGTTTTATCTGCCGAACGGCGAGAAGACGTCCGGCAATGGCGCACTGATCGAAGCCCTGGCGGGCTGCGCCCGGAACGCCGGGCGCGAGATCGCCTCCGCCGCGGAGGCGCGGGCGATGCTCGGCCTCGCCGCCTGAGCGCCCAGAGCGTCGCTTTATCCGGCTTTTCGCGCCAGCGCCGCCGCCTCTTTCGCCGGCAGAATGCGCCGCGGCGCGGCGGAGGCGGCTTTCGCGGTCGCGTTCGCGGCGCCGCCGCTCGCGGGCTTCGCCGCGGCCGGCGCCTCTCCAGCCTGCGGCGCCCGGCGCTGCAGCGGCGCAAGCGCCGGCTCGGCCTCTTCCTCCTGCAGCGAGACGCCGACGATCTCAGACAGCTGCTCGAACGCGGCGTCCGGCGTCTCGGAGGCGTCGGCGAAAAACGCGTCAAGCCGCGGCCAAACATCGATGGCGCGGTCGATTTCGATATCGGCGCCGGCCTGATAGAGCCCGATCTGGATCATCGGCTCAGCTTGCTCATAAACCGCGAGCAGGCGGCGCGCTTTGGCGATGACCTTGTTCTCCGCGGCGCTCGCCGCGTCCGGCAAGGAGCGGCTGACGCTGCGCCGCACATCGATCGCGGGAAAGCGGCCGCGCTCGGCGATTTCGCGGCTGAGGACCACATGGCCGTCGAGAATGCCGCGCGTCATGTCGGCCACCGGCTCATCCATGTCCGAGCCGGCGACGAGAACGGTGAAAATCGCCGTGATGTCGCCCATGCCCTCCTGATCCGGGCCAGGCCCTGCGCGCTCGGCCAGCGCGGCCACCGCGTTATGGGTCGAGGGCGGGAAGCCGCCGACGCCGGCGCGCTCGCCGCTTGTCAACGCCACCTGCCGATGCGCTTCGGCGAAGCGCGTCAGGCTGTCGAGCAGCAGCAGCACATGGCGGCCCTGATTGCGGAAATGCTCCGCCACGCACAGCGTCAGCCACGCCGCGCGCCGCTTCATCGCCGCCGGCTGATCGGAGGTCGCGGCGATCACCACCGTCCGGCGCATCGCGTCGGGCCCGAGGATGTTGTCGACGAAATCGCGCACTTCGCGCCCGCGCTCGCCGATGAGGCCGATCACCACCACATCCGCCGTCATGCGCTGCGCCAGCGCGCCGAGCAGGCGGGACTTGCCCACGCCCGAGCCGGAGAAGACCCCCATCCGCTGGCCGCGGCAGATCGGCAGCACCGTGTCGAGCGGCGCATGGCCCGTGCCGAGGCGATCGCCCACCAGGCGGCGCGACAGCGCGGGCGGCGGCGCGGCGCGGAGCGGCGCTTTGCGCGCGCCCGGCGCGAGCGCCTCGCCGGAGGTCGGCCGACCATTGGCGTCGATAACCTGGCCGAGCCAAGCCTCGGAGGGTTTTGGATCCAGAGAGGGCGTCAACTCCGCCGGATCGCCGATAGCCGCCCCGTCGATCGGATCGAACGCCATGGCGACCGCGATCGCGCCATCCGCTCCCGGCTCCAGCGCCACGATCTCGCCGACCACGTCCGCGCCGCTCTTGCGCTTGAGGATCAACCCGTCGCCGATCCGCGCCATCGCGCCGAGGCCCTTCACCTGAAAGCCGTTATCCGTGACGCCGCACACCAGGCCGTACAAGCGCTCGGGCCGAAAATCGGCCAACGCGCCCTCGACCTCCGCCATCATCTTCGTAAGCATTTTAAATGTCCTCATAAGAACCGCCGATCGCTTGAACCCTCCATTAACGCTCATTCTCTTAAGGTCCCCCTATCAAGACGCAGGACTGGACACCGGCTGGATACGATTAGCCAGCGAACTGGCGAGAATTAGTGAGAAAAGCGGCGGTGAGCCCTTGAGCTAGAAGAGGCGAAGAGATGCTCAAAGAATTGACGATCCTATCGCAGGCGTCGGCGTTGGCTCGCCACGCCACGATGCGCCACCAGGTGGTGGCGGAGAACATCGCGAACGCGGACACGCCCGGCTATCGCGCCAAAGCGATGCCGAGCTTCGACGCCAAGCTGGCGGAAGATGCGGAGAACGGCAGCCTGATCGCCGCGCGTCGCCTGACCGAGCCGGTCATGATGCCGACCAAGCAGGCCTCGCCAAACGGCAACACGGTCGCGCTTGAAGAGCAGATGGCGGAATCGATCGACGCCCAAGGCCAGCACCAGGCGGCGCTCGCGATCTACCGCAAAACCATCGAGCTGCTGCGGCTCAGCGTCTCGACCCGATAGGAGCGCCTGATCATGCTGTCTTTTCTCAAACATCTGAACACTTCGGCAAGCGGCATGGCGGTGCAGAGCGAGCGTCTGCGCCTGGTGAGCGAGAACATCGCCAACGCCGACACGCCGGGATATCGCCGCAAATTGGCGACCTTCGAGCAGAGCTTCGATCGGCGGACCAGCGCTAAAACGGTGGAGCTCGACCAAGTGCTGCTCGATCAATCGCCGCTGCGCGAGGTCTATGATCCGACGCACCCGCTGGCGGACGACACCGGCAATGTGACCTTCTCGAACGTCAACATGGTCACTGAAATCGCCGATGCGCGCGAGGCGCAGCGCAGTTTCGAGGCCAACCTGCAGATGTTCGATCAGTCGCGCCGGATGTACGGCGCCGTGCTCGATCTGCTGCGCCGCTGACGGCGCCTGATCCGACGCGCCGCCGGGCCGCTTCAGGCCCGGCTCGCGCCAGCTGAGACGTCTTTGCGCCGACCGGCGCGCTTTCTAAAGGCGCCGGTTCGCGGAGCGACGGCGCGCCGCCCGCAAGCGGCGCCCTCGGCCAACTTCGCATTGGACCACCACCGCCTGGCCGCCGTCACGGCTCCGAGACGACGCGCCCGGCCAGTTTTGAGGAGAAATCGACATGTCCGCCATCGGCGCCAGCCAGTCCGCGTCCCGTCTTTACAACGCCGCTCTGGCCGCGAGCCAGCCCGAGCCGACGGCGCTGCCGCCGCTGCCGGGCGCCGAGCCCGCCGAGGCCGGCCCGAGCTTCACCGAGACGATGACGGAAGTGGCTCAGGACACGGTCGACACGCTGGTGCGCGGCGAGACCACGGCGAACGCCATGATCGCCGGCAAGGCCGACGCCCAAGCCGTGGTCGAAGCGCTGGCCGCGACGGAGATGGCGCTGGAGATGGCGGTCTCGATCCGCGACCGCGTGGTCACCGCCTATCAGGAAATCCTGCGGATGCCGGTCTGATCAAAGCCTTAAGCTTCTGATCCAGCAGCATCGGCGCCGCGGCCAGGCGTCGATGCTGCGCCCGGCGCCAGCCTTTTGGAGAGAGCTGATGACCGACGCGATTATTCTCGACATGCTGCGCGAGGCGCTTTGGACCGCGCTGCAGATGAGTTGGCCGATCCTGGGCGCCGCTCTGCTGCTCGGCCTCTTGGTCGGCATCCTCCAGGCGCTCACCTCGATCCAAGAGATGACGCTGACCTTCGTGCCGAAGATCGCGGCGATGGCGGCGGTGTTCTGGATCTCGATGGAAGTGATGGGCGAGGCGATCGTCTCGCTGTTCCGCGATCAGATCATCCCCATCATCGCCGGCGGCTGAGATGCCTCGGCCAGATGGATCTTCCTTCGGGTCCGGCGGCGCCGCGCGCCGCTTTCGTTTGAGCGCTTGCGCCAGTGCGCTGGCGCTCGCCGCGTTTTGGGCGCCGAGCCAGGCGACCGCGCGCGACAAACCTGAGTTCGACGCGCGCACCGCCGCGCTTTGCGATCACGCCATCGCCGGCGCCGCGGCGCGCCATGGCGCGCCGGAGCGGCTGATGCGGGCGCTCTCGCATGTGGAGAGCGGCCGGCGCATCGAGGGAGAGCGCCGCGCCTGGCCTTGGACCGTGAACGCCGGCGGCGATGGGCGCTGGTTCGCCAGCAAAGCCGAGGCGCTCGCCTTCGCGAACGCCAAACGCGCCGCGGGCGTGCGCTCGATCGATCTTGGCTGCATGCAGATCAACCTCATCTGGCATGGCGCGGCCTTCAGCGGCATGGCGGAGATGCTCGACCCGGCCGCCAACGCCGATTACGCCGCGCGGTTCTTGAGCGACCTCAAAGCGGAGACCGGCGACTGGATGCGCGCCGCAGGCTATTACCACTCCCGCACCGAGCGCCATTTCAACCGCTACAGCCGGTTGGTGCGCACCGCCTATGGCGCGCTTGACGGCTTCACGCCCGCGCCGCTGACCGCCTTAAGACGCCTCGGCGCCGCCGCCGAAGCCTATCTGCCGCGCCGCCGCGCGCCGCAGCGCCCGGCGCCCAAACCTGCGCTCTGGACCGGCCTCCTGCGCCAAAGCCGCGGCGATCTCCTGGATGCGCCTCGCGCCGCGGCGCGCGCCTCCCACGCGGCGGCAAGGCCCGACGCCTCTGCGCCGCGCCTCGCGCCGACCCCCGCCGCAGCGCCCGCCCGCCCGAACGCGCAAGCGGTCGGCGCCGGCGGCGTCGCCCTGACCTTCGGCCGCAGCGACGGCGGCGGGGGTCGGCGCGAGGCGCGGCGCAGAGGCGTCGGGCCTTGCCGCCGCGTGGGAGGCGCGCGCCGC
>JBCBCG010000123.1:0-12964 GCA_038530925.1 Pseudomonadota bacterium | reverse complement strand
GCGCCGTATTCCAGCGCCTCCACATGTTCATAGATCGCGATCGAGATCACTTGCGTGCGCCCTTCGATGTTGCCGCCCACCATCAGCACGACGCCGAACTCGCCGATCGTATGCGCGAAACCCAGCACGCAGGCGACGATCACGCTCATCCGCATCTTCGGCAGGATCACGCGGAAGAAGGTCCGCGCCGGGCTCGCGCCCAGCGTCATGGACGCCTCGATCGTGCGCCGGTCGATGGTGGCGAAGCCCGCCTGCAGCGGCTGCACCACAAAGGGCAACGAATAGACGCAAGACGCGATCAAGAGGCCGGGAAAGGAGAAGGCCAGCACCTCGCCCGTCAGCGCCCGCCAGGCCTCGCCCGCCGCGCCGCCCTTGCCGAGGGCGAGCAGGAGATAAAATCCGAGGACCGTCGGCGGCAGCACCAGCGGCAGCGCGGTCGCCGCCTCCACCGCGCCGCGCCAGCGGCTGCGCGTCGTCGCCAGCCACCAGGCGAGCGGCGCGCCGATGATCAGCAGCACCACCAGCGTCGCCGCAGCAAGCTGCAAGGTGAGGATGATCGGCGCCGGATCGATTTGCGAGAGGTCGCCCATCGCCTTACTCCACGCCGTAGCCGAAACCGATGATCGCCGCGCGCGCCGCGTCGCTCCTCAGAAACGCGTAGAACGCGACCGCCGCAGGATTATCCTCGCCGCGGTTCAGCAACACCGCCTGCTGCCGGATCGGATCGTAGAGGGTTTCAGGCGCGATCCAGAGCGAGCCGTCCTCCTCCAACCCGCCGGCGCTAACCTGCGAGAGCGCGAAAGCGGCGAGATCGACATTTCCGGTGCGCGCGAATTGAAGCGCTTGAGAGACCGTTTCGGCCAGAATGATCGGCGGCGCCGCGGCGCTCTCGCCGCCCAGTTGATCGAGGGTGAGTTGATCCAGCGCCTGGCGCGCCGCGCGGCCGTATGGCGCAAGCTTGGGATTGGCGATGGCGAGCCGGCTATAAGCGCCCGTCTGCAGCATCGCTTTGGGATCAAGCCCCGGCTCCGCGCCCCAGAAGACGAGGCGCCCGAGCGCGTAGGTGAAGCGCGATCCCGCCGCCGCCTCGCCCTCGGCCTCGAGCCGTTCTGGATCGCGGACATTCGCGGCGAGGAACACGTCGTACGGCGCGCCCTGCACGATCTGCGCGTAGAGCTTGCCCGTGGAGCCGGCGCTGATGCGGAGCGTATGCCCGCTCTCGGCCTCGAAGACCGGCGCGATCTCGCGCAGCGGCTGCAGGAAGTTGCTCGCCACCGCGACCGCGACCTCGCCCGCCGCCGCGCGCGGCGCGGCGCCGAGCGAGAGACAGGCGAGCAGCGCCGCCGCGACCACGCTGGAGGCGCGCCTCGCACTTATCAGAAACCGCGCCATCCGCCCCTCCCTCAGGCCGCTTCAACCACCGGCGAGGCGCCATGGGTCATGCAGGATTTCGGGCAGACGCGCGAACAGGCTTCGCAGCCGATGCAGTCGAGCGCGTTGGCGAGCGACATCACCATCGAAGTGTCGTCGTCGAAGCCGTCATCATCATCATCGTCGTCGAACTCATCCTCGCCCTCTTCACGTTCGACGAGCTCGAACACTTGGCGCGAGCATACTTTGTAGCAGCGCCCACAGCCGATGCATTTGCTCTGGTCGAGCTCCAGCACAAAGCTCGGCTGATAACTCGCGCCGCCGCGGGTCAGACCGGTGATCTCCGCCATGGCGTCTCTCCTTCTCTCGATCGCGCGGATGGGCCCGCGCGTCTTGTCATCGGGCTCACCCCGCGACCGTCTTCAGCGCGCTTTCCGCCTCCGCCCAGGCCTTGCAAGCGTCGTAGGTCTCCTGAGCCAGGCCCGGGATCTCGTCGAAGGCGGAGGGCAGCCTGTCCTCCACCAAATCATGCAGCTCGCCCGCCTTTTCGCTGGCGATCCGCTTGAGTTTTTTCACGTTTTTCTGAAGCGCTTTCAGTTCGTCTTCGGACATGTCGGATCTCTCATTTGCAGTGGCGTTAGGCGTTCCTGAGCGCGCGGGCTCAGAGCTTGGCGACGTCGCGATGGGCTTCGATCAGCGCGGTCGCTTTGCCGACGAGCTTCTCCGCCTCCTCTTCCATGGCCTTCAGGGAAGGAAAGCCGAAGCGGTGCACGTCGCGCAGCGCGCGCTCGAGGACGATCAGCTTGCCGACGGTGATCAGCGCGCGGCCGAAACCTTCATGGCTAAGGCTCACAAGCGGGCTCGCCATCAAGCCGGAGCGCTGCTCGATCATCACCGCCAGCGCGTTATAGAAACACTTCACGCGCGACATGGTGATGTCGTCCGGATCGCCGATCACCGGAATCTCGCGGCGGCGCTCTTTGGTCATGATGAACGGATCGACGATCGCCACATCGTCGAGGCTGTCGAGGATCCCGTAAGTGTCGACGGCGCGCATCTGGCGCACCAGCTCGCCGACGAACGCGCCGGCGGCGTCGACATCGGCCTTTTCGATAATGAGTTCAGCGACGGACATGAGCATCTCCTGAGTTATCGGCCGCGGCGCGGCGGTTTGCATGTTCGGATGGCGCGGCGAGGGCCGGCGCGAGGGGGGCGACGCGGAGCGAGCGGCGCAGCCCGCCCGCGCGCTCGGCCAGCCAGAGCGGGATGAGCGAGAGCGCGAGCGCCGGCGCGCAGAGAAGCGCCGTCGCCGCATCGGTGAGACCGGACGCCGCGGCGAAAGCGGCGACGGCGGCGAGGCTCGCCGGCGGCAGCAGATAGGCGAGCGCGCTGGCCCTCAGGAACGCGGCGGCGCACATCTCCACCTCGACCTCATCGCCGATGCGCGCTGGCGAGCGCCCGCTCTCCGGCGCCGCCAAACGCGCGCGGCCGGCGCTCAGCAGGCTGGAGATCCCTTGCGCGCCGCAGCGCGTTTTCGCGGCGCAAGCGGCGCAGCCGGTCTCGCGCTCCCCCTCAAGAAGCGCCCAGCCATCCTTGCGATCCACAACGCGCATGCGCCGCCGCAGGATGCGGTCGTCGTCCTCGGCTCTCGCATCCGCGGCGGCGTTCGCCCCGAGATCTTGCGCCCCAAGATCTTTCGCCCCGAGATCTTTCGCCCCGAGATCTTTCGCTCCAAGATCACTCATCCCAGTCCTCCGCCTCCATGGCGTCGAACCGGTCCGCCCGCTTTTCCGCCGCAAGCGCCTTTTGCGCCCAGGCGGGCGGCTCCTCGGCGAGCTGTCTTTGAAGCGCGGCGAGGAGCGGCGCGATCAGCGCGCCGGAAGCGACCTTTTGCGGATGAACGCCGGCGCGGATCAGCTGCGACGCCGCGGATGATCCGACCGCCTGCACATACACCGCCGCGCAGCCCTCCAGCGCCGCGATCCGGGCGACGAGCTTGCCCTCATCGCCATCCTGCGCGGCGGGCGTGAAGCGGAGCGCCTCGACGAAACGGCTCGCGCCCGCATCCACCGCGTAGACCATGAAGGACGTCGCCGAGCCGAAATGCTGGTCGACGCTGGTCCGATCGGTCGAGGCGAAGGCGATCCGCAACCCTGTCGCCGCCTCCTTGGCGGTTTCAGGATCCGGCACTAATGCGAGACGATGCGCTGGCATGGCGGTCTCCTTCATTCAGCGGCGTGGCGCGGCGCGTCGGCGCCAAGCTCGGGATGGGCGTGGATCGAGCGATAGGGCGCGATCTCGCCGCGCTCGAGCCGGTCGAGCGCGTTGGCGAGGTCGTAGAGCGCCTGGCGCGCGCCGCGATAGCCGACCCAAAGCCGCTCAAAGGCGCCGATCTGATCAAAGAGCGGGAAGCCGGCGCGCAGCACTGGCAGCCCCAGCCGCTCCGCGGAGGAGGCGACATGCGAATTGCCGATCAGCATCTCCGCGCCGCCCGCGCCCGCGAGCGTCTCCAAATCTTCAAGATCGCCGATCTTCACCATCGGCGCGCTCACGCGCTCCAGCACCGGCGCGGCGCTCGGCGCCACCGCGGCGACGGTCTCCGCGCCCGCCTCAGCCAGCAGATCGCTGAACCCTTTCAAAAGGTCGGGATCTGACGCGACGCCGAAGCGCGAGGTGGCCACGGAGAAATGGCAGTCGAGCATCGCATCGAGGAGCCGCGCCCGCTCCCGCTCGATCGCCCGTGGAACCGGCCGATCCGCGATCGCGGCGAGCGCTTGGATCAGCGCGTCCGTCCCGCCAAGGCCCATCACGTGGTCGAGCCGCACCGTCGGCGCGCCTGTGCGCCGCTCCAAGAGATCGCCTGCGGCGGCCAGCGAGGCGCCGATCACCAGATTGGCGCGCGCCGCTCCCATCTCTTTGATCAGATGCGTGCGCGTTCCGCCAATGGTGAGCGGCTCGAAATCCGCCGCTGTCAGCCGCCCATCCAGGCTGTCGGAAATGTCGGGCAGAACAAAGGGCTCAAGCCCGAACGCTGCGGTGATGTTCTTGATCTCATCGAGATCGCCCGGCGTCAGCGCCGAGCCGACGAGGATGTTCACTTGCGCGTTCGGCCGAAAACCAGGCGCGGCGCGCTCGGCGGCCGTATCGGGAACGAGGTGCTCGACGATCGCGCGCAGCGCCGCGGCGAACCCGCTTTCCAGACAGCCTTTGAAATCCGGCGTCGCGACTGGAATGACGAGCGTTTCGTCATGCTCAGGGTGGTTTTCCCGAAACTCCTTGATCGCGCGCTCCATATAGCTGCCTTGGGTCTCAGAGAGGCCGGTGCTCGGCAGGCCGATCACCTGCGGCGCGGATTTGGAGCAGATCGCGGCGAGCCCTTCGACGACGTTCTCCTCGGCGCCCATCACCGTGGAGACCTGGTCCATCGCGGTCGTCTGCAACGGCACCGGCTCGCGGAAATGGCGCACGAAAAACACCTTGCCGAAGGCGGTGCAGCCTTGGCTGCCATGGAGCATCGGCATCGCGCGATGGAGGCCCAGGAACGCCAGCGCCGCGCCGAGCGGCTGGCTCGACTTTAGTGGGCTGACCGACAGCGCTTTCTTGCGTTTCTCAATCGGCGTCGGCGTCGGCGCCGCCGGAGCTCGAACCTCGGCTCCGCCCGCGCCGGCTTCCGCGGCCCACGGCGCCGGCGCCCGCGCGGCCTCCCACACCGGCGCGTTGATCGTCAGCGCCAACTGACGCGCCAACTCCACCATGCCCTGATAGCCGGCGTAGCCGAAATCCCGCTCTTGATTGATGTCGAGAAACGGGATCCGCGCTTTGAGCGCCGTGTACATGTTGCGCCCGCCGGCGATCAGCATGTCCGCCTTGTAATCCGCGATGACTTTCAGCAGCGCCCGCGGCGCGCCGTCATCGATCAGCTGCGCCTCCTCGCCCATCAGGTCGCGGATGCGCGCCTTATCCTCCTCGGTCGATTTCTTGGCGCCGGAGGCGACCACCGTCATGCCGAGCTCCTGCAGCGCGGCGATCACCGACCAAGACTTCACGCCGCCGGTGTAGAGGAGCACGCGCTTGCCGCTCAGCTTCTCGCCCCAAGGCTTCAGAGCCTCTGCGACGCGCGCCTCTTCCCGCGCAATCAAAGCTTCGGTGCGCGCGGTGAGATCCGGATCGCCGATCGCCTTGGCGAAATTTCTCAGCGCGTCCGAGACGTCGGAAATGCCGTAGAAGCTGCCCTCGAACCACGGCGTGCCGTAGCTGTCCTCAAGCTTGCGCGCGACGTTCAACATCGCCTTTGAGCAGACCATCATATTGACGTCCGCATGATGCATCGCCTGCACCTGATGGAACCGCGCATCGCCCGACAGCGCGCAGATCACGCGCAGGCCAAGCTCATCCAGCAGCGGCGTCACATGCCAAAGCTCGCCGGCGATGTTGTACTCGCCGATCAGATTGACGTTGTAGGTCTTGATCCCCGGCCGCGGCGGCGCGGCGGAGGGTCTGAGATCGCCCGTGCCCACCACATGCTTCACCATCGCCTCGCCGGCGATGCGGTTGCCGAGATTTTTCGTGCCGTAGAACCCTGCGCAATCCACCGGGATCACCGGCGCGCCGAACTTCTCCGTCGCCGCCTTGCAGACCGCGTCAAGATCATCGCCGATCAGCGCCGGCACGCAGGTGTTGTAGACGAAAACCGCCGCGGGATCGTGGCTCTGCACCGCCTGCTTGACCGAATGAAAGAGCCGCTTTTCGCTGCGACCCATGATCACGTCCTGCTCGGTCAGATCCGTGGTCATGCCGATGCGATAAAGCGTCGGGCCCGAAGAGCGCGTGCCGCGATTATCCCAAGAGGAGCCCGCGCAGGCGATCGGGCCATGCACGATATGCGCGACGTCGGCGATGGGCAGCAGCGCGATCTGCGCGCCGTCGAAAGCGCAGCCGCCGGCGCTCGCGCCGGGCTTCGGCCGCGCGCAGCCTGATTTCGACTTTTCGTTATGGCCGCAGGCGGGCTCGTCGAGAAGGGCGGCGATCTCGCTCGTTTTCATCATGCGGCTCCTTATGGGTCGCCGTTAACTAAGCAAGCCGTATGCCATAGCTTAAGTATATGTTATATAATGATAAATATTGAATAAGATGGTTGTCGCAAACCTGACAATCGCGACGAAGCGCAGGCGGCGCGCGACAGGGCGCAAGGCGCGACGCGCCCGCCGAACGCGGGTGGGCCGGCGGGGCGTTCGGCGGGCGCGTCGCTGTCGTGGAGGGAAGATCAGAAGCAGTAAGGCTCTTGCGCCCAGTCCCGCAGCACGGCGAGATCGCGCTCCGGCAGATAGGCGAAGGCGCCGCCCTCATGGTCTTTAACCACCTGCTCGGCGACGCCATGGCGCAGCTTCTGCGCCGTCAGGATCTGGAAATACCACGCCATCGCGTAGCCCGCTTGGTGATCGAAGCCGGTGAGCAGCCGCGCCAGATCCGCGCCCCCCGCCTGATCCGCCTCAGGCGCCAGCGGCTCGATCGCCCGCTGCGGGATCGGCGTCGCCTCAAGCTTGGCCTCGCCGAAGCGGTCGACATAACGGAACAAGCGCAGCACCCAATGGTCGCAAAACCGCGCCTCCGCCGCGCGGCTTCGCTCCCATTCTTCGAGGAACCGCATGAAGCGCCGATTGGCCGAGAGGCTGACATCCAACTCCTCGCGGAGCTGCGCGATATGGCTGACGCCGTGGAAGCGATAGACCGTCTCGCCGATCGGCGTCGGCTCGAGCTGCGGCGCGGCGCCCGGCGCCAGAAGGCCCGGATCAAGAAATTCTTCGATATCCGACGGCGCGAACTCGTCCGGAAAAAGCGGCCGGTCCATCACCTCCTGCAGCGTCTCAAGCTCCAGCTGCACGAAATCCCAGGCGCGCGGCCCGGTCGGCGCCACCAAGTAAAGCGTGCGCCCCTCGATCCGCGTCGCGACATAATCCTCAGCATCCTCAGGCGGCGTCATCTCCGGCCCGATATCGCCAAGCTCGGTCTCCGCCCAGGCGCGCAGATCCTCCGCCACCAGGCTCCCATCGCGCCGGCGCGCCCGGCCGATGCGGTGCCAGCCCGCGCGCTCGAAGGCAGGGCGAAACGCCAATTCAGGCTCCGCCGCCGCGAGCGCCTGCAGCACGCCGGAATGATCTGGCGCGTACACGCTCTCCTCGCAGGCGCGCTGCAGGATCTGGGGCTTGTAAATCGACTTCACGCCACGCTCCGCTCGTCTCAGAGCGCGTCGTCGTCGACATAAGCGACCACCAGCCCGGTCGCGATCGCCTTCTCGCGCGTGAAGCTGACGCAGTGATCGCGGCCGGTGACGAGGTAGAGGTTGAAGCCCTCCTCCTCGCGGTAAGGCTCGAGCGCGCCGAGATCATCGTCCATGCAATAGGTGAAATGGATCCCAGGCCACGCCTTGCGGAGGGCGAAGACCGTATCTTCATCCACGCCGTCCGCGGCGATCTTCGCGGCGACCGCATCCAGCAGCGCGTCATCGATCAACGGCGTCGCAGGCGCGCCGCCCAAATCGGGTTCATGGGTGATGTCGTTCATTCGCCGCCCTCCTCTTCTAAAGCGAACCGCGCGCGCGCCTCGGGCGCCGCGCCGAGGATTTTGGCGAGCCAGGGCGGCGGCGAGCCCGCCAGCACCCCTCGCAGCTCGCCGACGATCGCGCGCGCCTCGCCGCCGCCCGGCCGCTTGATCGGATGCACGCCCGCGCGCACCACTTTGGCCACGGGCGGCCCGCCGATGGAGACGACATAGAGAATCTGACAATCCGCGATCACCGCCGCGCGGAGCGCGTTCTTGTCCACATCAGGATCATCCTCCGCCGCTTCGGCGCCGATGGTCGCATCACGCCGATCGATCAGCCGCACCTCGTCCGGCGAGACCTGATAAATCAGGAAAAACCCGCAAGAGCCGAAATGCCCATCAAGCAGCTCGCCGCTGTTGGAGGCGCAAGCGACCCGGAGCGAGCCCGGCATGTCGCCCTCGGCGTAAGGCTCGCATTCAGGCCCCACGGCGCCATCCCGTCCCTTGAGAAAGGCGATCGCGGTTTTGAGGTCATCCGCCGGGACCGACAGGAACGGCTCGCCGCCCGCTTTGCGGAGACTCTTCAAGGTCAACCCGTCAAGCTTCGAGACGGTCAGCGGCAAGCCCACTGCGCCGTCGAGAATGTCCAACATCGACGCCGCGGACGTCTCGGGCAGCGCGCGGGCGGCCAACGCCACACGCAACGCCAATTCGCGCGGCAAGCTCGGCTCGTTCATCGCCGGCTCAGACATGAGCGCGCTCCTTTCAGCTGTTTGTTTCGTGATTTCTTGTCGCAACCGCACCGCTGCGAAGACCCGCCGGACCTACCGCGCCGGCGGGCGCGCCGACGCCGAAGGCGGGCTCACTCCTCGTCGAGAGGGACGATGCAGCCATCCTCCAAGCAGGCGTTCAGGCATTGCGGCTCGTCATGCGCGCCTTCGCATTCGGTGCAGATATCCGCCTTGATGGCGAAGACCCCTTTGCGCGGCAGGATCGCGTCGGTCGGGCAGACCGGCTCGCAATCACCACAGGCGGTGCAGATCGAGGCCACGATTTGTAACGCCATAGCTTTGATCCTTTACTTCTTGAGGCTGAAGTTGTGTGTAAGTTCATCCTGATGCGACGACCACCTCGCTCACACGATTACGCCGCGGAGGCGTCGTTTCGCTTGAAGCGCAGCGTCGTCGGAAATGTAGGCGGCGGCGAGACTGGCTTGATATAGTATTCAGAGCCGTCAGATAGCGTCACAACGCCGCCCCAACTGGTTTCATCGTCCACTTCAACCGACGCGACCACATCTTCTTGGTCTTTTTTTGCAACATAGAACAGCAACGCGCCGTCGCCGTTCTTGCGCAGCATCACGCTTGGCATGATCAATCCTCCAAGGCGACGATCTCACGAGCCGCCGCGCGCCTCAGCTCGGCACGCGGCGGCCGTTCGCCGGGTTAGCGGATGAGATCGTAGTTGTAGTCGGTGGTGCCCATGCCGCGCGTCTCTTCGTCGAGCCGCTCCAGCACTGCGTTGACCAAAGTGGTCAGCATCTGCATGGCGCCTTCATAGCCATAAGTCGTCTGGCGATGCAGATGGTGGCGATCGAAGATCGGGAAGCCGATCCGGATCAACGGCACCTCGAACTCCTTGCCCTTATGCAGCGTGTCGCGCTGGATGAACTTGCCGTAGGAGTTGCCGATCATGAAGTCGGGCTTGTCGGTGAAGACCAAGCTACGGAAGTGCCAAAGATCCTTGCCGATATGGACTTGCGAATTCGCGCCATACGGGCTCTCGGCCAGCATCGCCTCCATCGCCTTCTTCCAGCGCTTATTGGCGTGGTTGCAGAGAATGTGAGTCGGCTCCGCGCCCAGTTCGAGCAGGAACTTCGCCATACCCATGACGAAATCCGCGTCGCCGTAGAGCGCGTATTTCTTGCCATGGAGCCAAGCGTGACTGTCGGTCATCATGTCGACCAGGCGGCCGCGCTCGATCTCGAGGCTGCGCGCGATCGGCTTGCCGGTCAGTTCCGAGACGGTCATCAGGAACTTGTCGGTGTTCTCGAGACCCATCGGGATCGTCACATCCGAGGCTGGCTGCTTCAGCGTGCCTTTGACGTATTTCTTCGTCTTCGTCAGCTGCCAGGGCTGCAGCATCAACGTGTCGATCGCGTTCGGGCTGTCCTTCACCTCGTCAAGCGTCGTGCCGCCGGCATACATGTTGTATTTGCCATCCGCCGGCGTATCGAGCACTTCTGTCGGATCGCAGAGCAGCGAATACTCGACGCCCATCTCCTGCATCATCCGGTGCAGAACGCGATAATTGCCCAGATAGGTCTCAAAGCCCGGCACCAAGTTGATCTTGCCGTTCTTTCCGACCTCTTTGTCCTCCATGTAGTTCAGCGTGAAGTAACGGAGGATGCCCTCGAACATATTGTCCCAGCCCGTGGTGTGGCTGCCAACGAAGCTCGGCGTATGGGCGAAGGGCGTTGGGAAGTCCTGGTCGAGATGGCCTTCATTTTTCGCGTTGCGGATGAACGCGTTGAGATCGTCGCCGATCACTTCCGCCATGCAGGTGGTGGAGACCGCGATCATCTTCGGCTTGTAGAGCGCGTTGGCGTTCTCAAGACCGTCGAACATGTTTTTCTGGCCGCCGAACACCGCGGCGTCTTCGGTCATGCTGTCCGAGACGCAGGCCACCGGCTCTTTGAAGTGCCGGTTGAAGTAAGTGCGGAAATACGCGACGCAGCCTTGGCTGCCATGCACGTAAGGCAGCGTCTCTTCAAAGCCGAGCGCGCAAAGCACGGCGCCGAGCGGCTGGCAGGCTTTCGCCGGGTTGACTGTCAGCGCTTCGCGCTTGAAGTTCAACTCTTTGTATTCTTCCGTCGTGGTCCAGTCGAAAATCTCTTGGATCTTCTCGTCCGGGTGCTTTTCCTCGAACGTGTTGATCTTGTTTCCGAGGGATTGCTTGTAATCCTCGTCGCGAAACAAAGGATAGCTGGGCTTGATGTTGTCTACAGTTTGGCTCATGACTTCCACTCCTCCGCGCCACCATTCCGTGGACATACGGGGTTGAAGGTTTTCCGAGGGCGGGCGCGGGCGCGCCCACCGCGTCATCGAAGCGTCGCGCTGATCACTCGGCGGCGATGGCCTGAGCGTCCGCAGCCTTCTTCCAAGGCGGCGTCAACTTGGACCAGCACGGGTTGTTCAGCGTCATGTCCATATCGCGCGCGAAGATGGCGAAGCCGTCATAGCCGTGATAAGGGCCGGAGTAGTCCCACGAGTGCATCTGGCGGAACGGGATGCCCATCTTTTGGAAGATGTACTTCTCTTTGATGCCCGAGCCGATCAGATCAGGCTTCACCTTCTTGACGAATTCTTCGAACTCGTAGCCGGTGACGTCGTCATAGATCAGGGTCGCATTGCCCATCTCTTTGATCGTGCGGTCGTAATCGTCGTTATGCGCGAATTCGTAGCCCGTGCCGACGACCTCCATGCCGAGATCCTCATAAGCGCCGATCACGTGGCGCGGACGCAGACCGCCGACATAGAGCATGACCCGCTTGCCTTCGAGGCGCGGCCGGTACTTCTCGATCACGGCGTTCGCCTCGACGCGATACTTCTCGATCACGCGCTCAGCGCCTTCCTTGATCTTGTCGTCGAAGTGCGAAGCGATCTCGCGCAGCGCTTCTTCGATTTTGGTCGGACCAAAGAAGTTATATTCGAGCCACGGAATACCGTACTTTTCTTCCATATGGCGCGAGATGTAGTTCATCGAGCGGTAGCAATGCAGCAGGTTCAGCTTGACCTTCGGCGTCAGCTCCATCTCGGAGAGCGTGCCGTCGCCGGACCATTGCGCCACGACGCGCAGACCCATCTCCTCGAGCAGGATCCGAGACGCCCAGGCGTCGCCGCCGATGTTGTAATCGCCGATGATCGCAACGTCGTAAGGCGTCGCTTCCCAGCTCGTGTCGTTGTCGCGCTTATCGAGCACCCAGTCGCGCACCGCGTCATTGGCGATGTGGTGGCCGAGCGATTGCGAGACGCCGCGGAAGCCTTCGCAGCGCACCGGCACCACGGTTTTCTCGTGCTCTTTGCCCTTCTCCTTGGCCACGGCTTCGATGTCGTCGCCGATGAGGCCGATCGGGCATTCGGACTGGATCGTGACGCCTTTATTCAGCGGGAACAGCGTTTCGATCTCGTCGATCAGCTTACCGAGCTTCTTATCGCCGCCGAAGACGATGTCCTTCTCCTGAAAGTCGGAGGTGAAGTTCATCGTGCCGAACACATTCACGCCTGTGGTGCCGACATAGTAGTTCCGGCGACCGGCGCGCGAATACTGACCGCAGCCGACCGGACCATGGCTGATGTGGATCATGTCCTTGACCGGACCCCAAACCACGCCTTTGGAGCCGGCGTAGGCGCAGCCGCGGATGGTCATCACGCCGGGCAGCGAGCGCCGGTTGGAGGTGATGCATTTCTTGGACTGTTCGACCGATTGGTCGTTCACCGAGAGGTGTTTGGCGCGATCTTTCTTCGCCTTCTCGGGATAGATTTCCAGGACTTCCTGGATCAAAGCCTCGGTGTCGTCGCGTGATAGAGCGGACATGGCTTAGTCTCCTTCTCTTTAGCTGGGCCGATCTCTGCTGCGGGGCCGAGGCCCGTGCGACCGGCGCCCGAAGGCGCGGCTGAGATCTCCGCGGCGCAAGCGCGATGCGATGAGATCACGAGCCGGCCTTGACGCGCGCCGGTCGGCCGCGCGCGGCGCTTAGGCGAGCGCCGGAACCGGCTGGCTCTCCTGATCGGCGGTCTGACCGATGATGCTCTCGTCTTCCTCTTCGAGAACACCGAACTCCATCATCAGATCTTCGAGCTCATCCATCGTCAGCGGCGTCGGGATGATGAACATCTCGTTCTCGATGATCCGCTTGGCGAGCATGCGGTACTCATCCGCCTGCTTGGCCTTCGGATCGTACTCGATGACGGTCATGCGGCGGTTTCGCCATGCCGATCCGCGAGAACAAGGCGCAAGAGATCTACATCGTCTGCTCCGGCGAGATGATGGC
>JBCBCG010000122.1:0-13058 GCA_038530925.1 Pseudomonadota bacterium | reverse complement strand
CGGTTCACTCTGCGCCAGCCCGCTTCCGCGCGCCGCCCTTGCCGGATCGCGCGCCGCGGCTTAGGTCCTGCGCGCGCCGCTCGGATCGTCAGCGCGCGGCGCGCTCGAAAAGAGGCGCGATTAGACAAAAGGATGCTCGCCCATGATCGAGGCGCTTCGGAACTTCGCGACATCCTGGGTCGCCAAAGGGCTGCTGGTGATCCTGGTCGTCAGCTTCGCCGTCTGGGGCGTGCAGCTCAGCGCCTTTGGCGGCAGCTCGGTCGCCACCATCGGCGATGAGGAGGTCTCGGTGCTCGAGTTTCGCCGCGAGTTCAACGAGGTTGTGAGCCGGATCAATCAGAGCAATTTCCAGCGTCGCCAGGCGCCGATCACGCCGCAAGAGGCGGTGGCGGCGGGCCTCCATTTCAGCGTCATCGCCGCGCTGCAACAAGAGAAGGCGCTCGGCCAGGAGCTGGCGGCGCTGGGGGTCGACGCGCCGGACGAGCCGGTGCGGCGGCGGATCGAAACCACCAGCCGCTTCCAAGGCGCCGCGGGCGGGTTCGACAGCCAGGTCTATGAGATGGAGCTGCGCCAGAGCGGCTTCCGCATTCCGGATTTCGAGGAGCGCGAACGCCGACGCCTCGCGATCGGCCTTTTAACCTCCTCAATCGGCTATGGCGTCTCCGCGCCGGACGCTTTGGCGCAGACGCTCTGGTTGCGGCGCGCCGAGAGCCGCCGGATCGGCTATCTGACGTTCAGCCTTGATGAAATCGCCGCGCCCGATGATCCAGGCGATGAAGCCTTGCGCGCCCATCTCGAGGCGCATCCCGAGCGCTTCACCGCGCCCGAGCGGCGCAAGATCGACCTTCTATGGGTGCGTCCGTCCGAATTGGCCGAGATCGAGGCGATCGAAGAGCGCGAGATTCAATCGGCGTATGAGGCCGCCGGCGCCGTCTATAACGCGCCGGAGCGGCGCAATCTCGAACGGCTCGATTTCGATGCGCGTGAAGACGCCGAGGCCGCCGCGGCGCGGATCCGGGCGGAGGCCGGGCCGAGCCTGGCGCAGATCGCCGCCGAACAATCTTATGAGGGCGAGGTCGCGCTCGGCTATGTGACGCGGGCGCAAATCGAAGCCTTCACGCCCGAGATCGCCGAGGCGGCCTTCGCCGAGGGCGCCGAAGGGGTGGTTGGGCCGGTCGCCTCCGGCGGCCGCTTCGCGCTCATCAACATCGCTGGCGTCCAGCCGGGCCGCTCCGTGCCGCTGGAGGAGGTCCGCGATCAGATCGCCGAGGCGCTGGCGATCGACGCGGCGCGGCGCGAGACTGGCCAGCTCGCCAATGCGATCGAAGACAGCCGCGCCGCCGGCGCCAGTTTCGAAGAACTGGCTGATCAGCGCGGCGTCTCCTTCGTCGAACTCGATATCGACCGCAACGGCCGCGGGCCGGACGGGCTGCGCGTCGCCGAGACGCCGAACGATCCCACCTTCTTCACGCGCGTGTTCGAGACGGTGGAGGGCGAGGAGAGCGACCTCGTGCAAACCGCAGATCAGCAGTATTGGACCGCCGTGGTCACGCAAGTGGAGGATGCGCGGCTGCGCGACTTCGCAGAAGCGCGCGAGGATTTACTAGCCGATTGGATCGCTGAGCAAAAACAAGACGCATTGGCGGCGCGCGCGGAAGCGGCGCGCGAGCGTCTCGCCGACGGCGAAGATCTCAGCGCTTTGGCGGAGGAATATGGCGTCGCCTCGGCCACACAAGAGTCCGTGACCCGCTTCGCCGGCGGCGCGCTGCCGCCCGCGGCGCTGCCGGCGGCCTTCGCCACATCGCGCGAGAGCGCCGTGGGATCAGCCTCTGTCGTCGATCTCGGCCGCGACCGCATGGTTCTAAGCGTGCTTTCGGTGGAGACGCCGGATCCGAGCGCGGATGACGCCGCGCTCGAGGCCGAACGCGCCGAGGCCTCGGTCGAATTGTCCCGCGAGCTGCGGCAGCTCTTTGAAACGGCGGTGACGATGGGGATGGAGAGCGAGCTGCACCGCACCGTGATCCAAGCGGCCATCACCGACAACGCGCATGGCGGCATGTGATCCGCATCAACCCGCCGCCCCGTCTCGAGCGACTTGCTTGCTCAAGCGGCTTGACCGCTCAGACTTTGGGGCTCTCGAGACAATGCATCCGCCCTGAGGCGTCCAAGCCGTCATCGCGGCGGACGCAGCGGACGACGTCATGGATAGCAGGCCCCATGAAGAGGAGCACGCCGCGGCGCATTGTCGAACCCTGGCTTTCGGCGACGATGAAGCCAGGCGGCCTCTGGCGCGGACCGCTGACGAAATCGGCGCCGTCGCGCGAACCGTCTACACGTCGCGCCGGCTGCGCCGCGAGACCGGAGCGCTTGCGTTTGCAAACCGTCCCAAAAAGCCCGACGGTTTTGATAGCGCGCACGTTCGCAATTGTTGAGACGTCGCCGCGGACCTGCGCTGCGCCTCACTGGCGCGCGAACCGCGAAGCATCGGCGCCTGACGCGCTTCAGAGATTGGCTGACCGGTGAAGCGGACCAAGATCGGCTAGGCATCCGCCGACTCTCCGGCATCGGAAGGCCGCTATGCGCTTCTCTTTGATGGATGACGCTGCTTGAGGGACGACGCCGCCCGGTC
Source organism: Pseudomonadota bacterium (assembly GCA_038530925.1). Taxonomy (GTDB): domain Bacteria; phylum Pseudomonadota; class Alphaproteobacteria; order Rhodobacterales; family Rhodobacteraceae; genus JALEGB01. The sequence goes on along the minus strand of JBCBCG010000122.1, from coordinate 10,429 downwards.
GCCCTCGCCTTGCGGCGGCGGATATGCGCGAGCAGCCCGCCATCCGCGCTCCGCGTCAGGATGAACGCGCCCAGACGCATCCGATGGTTTCAACCGCGGCATAATCATCCACTGCGACCTGTCGGGCAGCTTCAACCGTTATTATTTTAATTTCAAATAATCCAGCAAAGCGCTCTCGTATCCTGCAGTATAGCCACCACTTATCTTAAAACTTAAATCGAACCACCTCACTCTATATATGGATGTTATGATAAATCAGACGCCACGTAACTCCCCAGCTCAAGAAGATTCTTTTCAAAGCTGGCGATCCGCGTCGCCGCGTTTTCGCATTTTGAAATCATCTCGGTGATTATGCCTTCGGCGAGCGCAAACCCCGCTCCGTGCGAGGGTAGTGGTTGCGGGCCCGCCATGGGTAACCGGAAAACAAGTTTGGCGTGCTGCGCGATTGGAGATGCGTAGCTGTCAGTGATGGCGATGACGTCTAAACCTTTTGACAGCGCGGCTTCATGGGCGCTGATAATCTCGCGCGAGTAAAGCGAAAAAGTAATTAAGATTACGACGTCGCCCGCTTCACTTTGAGCGATAGTATCGGCGATCCCGCCAGGCTCAACGAAAGGCCGATTGAAGTTACGAAAGGCCATCGACCCAGTGTAGGCCATGTAATGCGCAAGGGAAAGGCAGCCGCGCACGCCAAAACAGTAGATACGCCGCGCCGCTATAAGTCGATCGGCCGCATCCTCAATCTTATTGATGTTGTCGCCTGACAGCGCTTCGTCGAGGTTCGCGTGCGTTGCGACCCGAAGCTCGTCGATCAGCGTACCCGCGCTCCGATCAGCGAGCAGCGCCGCGCGCTCGCCATAGAGCCCTTTGCTCCGACGTAAGGCCGCCTGAAAACTGCGGCGACACTCATCATAACCAGAATAGCCAAGGGCGACTGAAAGGCGATACACCGTGTTGACATTCACGCCCGCGAGAGCCGCGAGCCCACGCATCGAGTTGAATGCAACCTCCTGAGGACGCTCAACAAGCCATTGCGCCAACCCCGCCACCGCGGGCGATCCCTCGCGGGCGAGCCCAGCCAAACTGCGACTAAGGTCGTCGATGGTCGAGAATGTTGATCCAGACGCATCCATCATCCGAAACATCTGATTGGAGATATTGACACTTTTCAACGATTCGTTTCACGTCCCCTCGGATGCCCGTTCACGCATCCGCAGGGGAGTTAATCATGAAAAAACACATCATCGCCGCGTTGGTGGCTGGAGCCACCGCGTTTGCCGGAGGCGTCGCGACGGCGCAGAACCAGACGTTCATCGCGATCGGCACGGGCGGCGTGACGGGCGTTTATTATCCGACGGGCGGCGCCATCTGCCGTCTCGTCAACCGCGAGCGCAAAGAGCATGGGGTCCGTTGCGGCGTCGAGTCGACTGGCGGCTCCGTGTTCAACATCAACGCCATTCGGGGCGGCGAGCTGGAGTTTGGCGTCGCGCAGTCCGACTGGCAGTTTCACGCCTTCAACGGCACCTCGCGCTTTGAAGAGCAGGGACCGTTCGAAGAGCTGCGCGCCGTCTTCTCCGTTCACCCCGAGCCGTTCACCGTGGTTGCGCGGGCCGACGCCGGCATCGCGAGCTTCGAGGATCTGAAGGGCAAGCGGGTGAATGTGGGCAACCCGGGCTCGGGCCAGCGCGGCACGATGGAAGTGCTGATGGAGGCGATGGGCTGGACGATGGACGACTTCGCCGTCGCCTCTGAACTGCAAGCCGCCGAGCAAAGCCAAGCGCTGTGCGACAACAACATCGACGCCATGATCTACACCGTCGGTCACCCGTCCGGTTCGATCCAGGAGGCCACGACGGCTTGCGACAGCGTGCTGGTGACGGTCGCCAATGACAGCGTCGCCAAGCTGGTCGACGAGAACTCGTTCTACCGCACCGCCACCATTCCGGGCGGCATGTATCGCGGCAATGACGGCGACGTTGAGACCTTCGGCGTCGGCGCGACCTTCGTCACCTCCGCGGATGTTCCGGAAGAGGTGGTCTACACGGTCGTCTCGGCGGTGTTCGAGAACCTTGACCAGTTCCGCGGCCTGCATCCGGCCTTCGCCAACCTCGAGGCGGCGACCATGGCCACCGACAGCCTGAGCGCGCCGCTGCATCCGGGCGCGGAGCGTTACTATCGCGAGGCCGGCCTGATCAAATGATCCGCTGAGCGATCCTGACTGAAACCGGTTCGGGCGGCGACGCCGCCGCCCGAGCCCACCGACACTGGTCGCGCGCCGCGGCCCAACAGGGAGAGAGCCCGATGGCAGCCGACAACAAAGGGCGGGACGGGCAGCAATTCTCCGATGAAGAGCTCCAAGATCTCGTCGCCAGCACCGATAGCGGCGCGCGCAATCCCACCAACCGGATCGTCGCGCTCCTAATCGCCGGGCTGGCGCTGGTCTGGTCGCTGTTTCAGCTTTGGATCGCGCAGCCGATGCTATGGTTCGGCGAGTGGTTCTCGGTGATGAACTCGTCGCAAACGCGGCCGCTCCACCTATTCTTCGCGATCGTCCTCGCGTTCCTCGCCTATCCCGCTTTTAAGAATTCGCCGCGTGATCGGGTGCCGATCACGGATTGGATCCTTCTGTTCATTGGCGGCTTCTGCACATTCTATATTTTTTGGTTCGCCGATACGCTGGCGTTGACGGCCCGTTCCGGATTGCCGACGGACACGCAAGTTATTATCGGCGCGGTCGGCATTCTGGTGTTGCTGGAGGCGAGCCGCCGCGCGCTCGGACCAGCGCTAACCGTCGTCGGCTCGCTCTTTTTGCTCTACGCCTATCTCGGCACCGGCTGGCTGATCCCCGATTTGATCGAACATGAAGGCTTGAGCTTCACATCGCTGATCAATGCGCAGTGGCTCGACACGGGCGGCGTGTTCGGCATCCCGCTCGGCGTCTCGACGGCGTTCGTGTTCCTGTTTGTGCTGTTCGGCTCGCTGCTCGATAAGGCGGGCGCTGGCAATTACTTCATCAAGCTCGCCTTCGCCGGGCTCGGCCATTTGCGCGGCGGGCCCGCGAAAGCGGCTGTGGTCGGCTCGGCGATGACCGGGCTGATCTCCGGCTCGTCGATCGCGAATGTCGTGACCACGGGCACTTTCACCATCCCGTTGATGAAGCGCGTCGGCTTCACCAATGAGCAAGCCGGCTCAGTCGAAGTCGCCTCCTCGGTGAACGGTCAGATCATGCCGCCGGTGATGGGCGCCGCCGCCTTCCTGATGGTGGAGTTCATCGGGATCTCCTATGTCGAGGTCATTAAACACGCCTTTATCCCGGCGGTGATCTCTTACATCGCGCTCGTCTACATCGTCCACTTAGAGGCGCTGAAGAAAGGCATGCCGGCGCTTGGCGAAGCCAAAAGCTTCGTAGGCATGATTTTGAATTTCTTCATCGGCTTCGCAGTCGCGGGCGCCGGCTTCACGGCGCTTATTTACGGCGTGGGCGCGTTGCAGACCGCGCTGCCGTCCTTGACGGCGCCGATCATGATGGCGGCGCTGCTCGGGGTGTACCTCTGGCTCGTCGCGATCGCGGCGCGCCGGCCGGATATCGAGCCCGACGATCCGAACGCCGAGAAGATCGTGCTGCCGCAGGTCAAGGACATCTATGCGACCGGCCTGCATTACGTGCTGCCGATCGTGGTGCTGGTCTGGTTCCTGATGGTAGAGCGCCAATCGCCTGCGCGGTCCGCCTTCTTCGCCACCGCTCTCATGATCGGAATCATCGCCACGCAGCGCCCGCTCAAAGCGATGTTCCGCGGTCAAGCCGACAAGATCATGCAAGAGCTGATCGCCGGCTTCGTCGATCTGCGCGAAGGCCTGATCGCCGGCGCGCGCAATATGATCGGCATCGGCGTGGCGACCGCGGCGGCCGGCATCATCGTCGCGACGGTCACGCGCACGCCGATCGGCACGGAGCTCGCCGGCCTGGTCGAGCAGCTTTCGGGCGGGGTTCTGTTCCTGATGCTGGTGCTGATCGGACTCTTCTCCCTGATCCTCGGCATGGGATTGCCGACAACCGCGAACTACATCGTCGTCTCCTCGCTGATGGCCTCCGTCGTCGTGTCGCTCGGCGCGAAAGAAGGCCTGATTGTTCCCTTGATCGCGGCGCATCTCTTCGTCTTCTATTTCGGCATCATGGCGGATGTGACGCCGCCCGTGGGCCTCGCGAGTTTCGCGGCGGCGGCGGTGTCGGGCGGCGATCCGATCAAGACGGGCTTCACCGCCTTCTTCTACTCGCTGCGCACAGTCGCGCTGCCGTTCCTCTTCATCTTCAACCCGACGCTGATCCTTTATGGCGTCGATTTGGGGACATCGGCGGGCATCTTCCAAGCGATCAGCGTGTTCGTGGTCGCAACCTTCGCGATGTTGCTCTTTGCGGCGGCGACCCAAGGCTACTTCATCGCCCGCTCGCGCATCTATGAAAGCGCGGCGCTTCTGCTGGTCGCTTTCACCTTGTTCGTGCCCAACGTCTGGCTCAACTTGCTGCAAGACCCCTTCCGCACCGCGGAGGCGAGCCAGCTCGAGACCGTGCTCGGCGAAGTCGAAGAGGGGGAACAGGTTCGTCTGCTGATCCGTGGACCTGATTTCAACACGGGCGATCCGGCCGAGACGACCCTCGTGGTCAACGCCGCCGGCGCGAGCGGCGCGGAGCGACTGGCCAATACCGGTCTCTTGCTGCTACCTCAGGACGACGTGATGCGTCTTGACGAGCCGCAATTTGGAACGGAGGCGGCGGAAGCGCTGAGCAATTTCGACTTTTACACCGACGATCCGGTGACGCTCGCATCGGTGCAGGTCAAACAGGATCGCTTGCCGGAGCAGGTGTTCTACATTCCCGCGCTTCTCCTCCTCGGCCTGGTGGTTCTCTCGCAGCGTAGACGTCAGACGCAACCGGCATTCTGAACGTCAGAAGGGGAAGAAGACCCATGTTCAAGACGATACTGCTGCCCATCGATCTTTCGACCTCGAGCAGCTGGAAGGTCGCCCTTCCAGCCGCCCTGCGCCTCTGTCAGCCGGAAGACGGCGGCGTGCTCCATGTGATCACCGTGGTGCCCGATTTCGGCATGTCCGTCGTCGGCACATATTTCGAGGCGGATTTCGAAGAAAAAGCGCTGCACAAGGTCGGACAAGATTTGTCGGAATGGGTGAACAAGCACGTTTCTGGCGTCGCGAAAGTTCATCCACATGTGGTTTACGGCAGAGTGTACGATCAAATCCTATCCGCCGCCGACAGGCTGAATGTCGATGCGATCGTCATGAGCTCCCACCGGCCGGAACTTACCGACTACCTTCTCGGGCCGAACGCATCTCGCGTCGTGCGTCACGCGAAACAATCAGTGTTCGTCGTTCGCGGAGATTGACGCGAGGCGCCACGGCGCACGCAGGCTCATAAACGCTCGTCATCAGGCCGCTGCAGACTTCAGTCCGTGCGGAGTAGCGACGGCTCAGCGGCTTCAACCGGGTTCGGCGCGCCCGGAAGACCACTGCGCGCGCCGCGCCTGTCCTTCCAGCATTCGGTCTCTCAGAAATCCTGGTTTTCTTTGAGCCATGCGACATAGGCGGCTACGCCGTCTTCGAGGGATCGGAAATTGGGCGCGAGCCCGGCGGAGACGCCGCGCTCCGTTCGCGCTTCGGTGAAGTATTGATACCGGCCGCGCAGCGCCTCCGGCATGTCGATATAATGGATATCCGGCTCGCGCCCCACGGCGGTGAAGGTGGCGCGGGCGAGGTCGGCGAAGGAGCGCGCCTTGCCGGTGCCGACATTGAAGATGCCGCCGGTCCCTTCTTTCTGCAGGGCGTTGCAGGCGAACCGGACGCAATCATCGACATGGATGAAATCGCGCAGTTGTCCGCCATCTTCATATTCAGGGTGATCTGATTTAAAGAGGCTGACGCGCTCTCCGCGCTCGGCTTTCGGCCAGATCTGGTGAACGACCGATCGCATAGAGCCTTTATGGCTTTCACGCGGACCGTAGACGTTGAAGAACTTCAATCCCGCCCATGCCGGCGGCGTCGGACGCCCGGCTTCGCGATCGCGCAGGATCCGCACATCGACGGCGTGCTTGCTCCACCCGTAAGCGTTCAGCGGCTTCAAGCGGAGCAGGCTGTCCAGGCTTTGGGCGTCGTCGAAGCCGGCTTCTCCGCCGCCATAAGTCGCCGCGGAGGAGGCGTAGACGAACGGTATTCCCTCCGCCGCCGCCAAATCCCATAGATCGAGCGTGGCGCGGATGTTCAAAGCGACGATGCGATCGACATCCGTTTCAGTCGTGGCTGAGATCGCGCCCATATGCACGATGCCGGCGAGCCGGCCGGCGTTGCGGCGCGCCCATTCGGTGATGGCGTCGATGGCGATGATGTCGTGAAACGGCGCGCCGCGGACGTTCATCCATCGCAGATCCTGGCCGAAATCATCCCCCAGCACGACATCGCGCCCTTGAAACGCCAGCTCGCGCGCGATGTTGGAGCCGATGAACCCTGCGGCGCCGGTGACGAGAATAAGTTCAGACATTTAGATCGTCCTTTTCACGACGGGCGTTTGGTCTCTGCGACGGCGGCCTCAAAGAGCGCGATTTGAGCGTCGATCCACTGCTCCGGCGTCGTGCAGAGCGCCGCCTCGCCGGAGGCGGCTTTGCGGCTCATCGCGCCGATGGCGTCGGCCGGCATCGCCATGACGCGGCGGAGGATGGCGACGAACTCAGCGCCATTGCGCGGATCGCAAGTCACGCCGACGCCGCGCGCCTCCATCTCCGGGCCGAGAAGCGCGCTGCGCGACAGGATCACCGGCAGGCCCGAAAGCGACGCTTCGGCCGCCACCAATCCGAAGGGCTCGGGATAGCGGGTCGGCATCACCAGCGCGCGCGCCTGTCCGACCACATCGGCGATGGCGTTTCGATCCATCCACCCGCAGAACGTCACATCAGGATGCGCGGCGCGGAGCTGATCCTCCATTGGGCCGGTTCCGATCACCGTCAGCGGCGCGCCGGCTTGCGCGGCGGCGTCGATCAGCTCCTCGATCCCCTTCTCGGCCTCGAGCCGGCCGATGAAAAAGAGCCGCTCGTTGCGTTCCGCTTCGATGCGCTCGGCCCGATAAGCGGTCGCCGGATTGCGCAGCGCTTGCAGAGCCTCGGGCGGATAGCCCGCCTTCTCGAGATAAGGGCGCATTCCGGGATGGATGAGCAGGATCTTCGCCCATGGCGCGCGGCGCGGCATCGTCCGGTGGAGCGCCGCCTGCCGCGCGCTGCGCCACAGCTTCTGGGCGTAATTGCGCTTGTCGCAATTCGTGCTCAAGCAATCGAGGCTCAAAGGCGCGCGCTCGCATGGTTTCATCTGTCGATAGTCGACGAAGCCGCCATTGGGACAGGCGAGGAAGAAATCATGCGCATGCACGAAGGTGCGCCGAGCGACCGGTTGGAGCGCCGTGAAGATCGAGGGCGTCAGCGCCTTTGCGAAGCTGTGGACGTGATACACCGTCTCGGGCGTGTCCGAGGCCACCAGATCGGCGACCATGCGCCGCGCCGGCGCGCTCAGAAAGCCGCGCGTCGCGGCCACGGCCGGATTGAGCTTGATGAGAGGGCCGCCGCCGGCGTGCCGCGTCTCAACGCCGAGCGCGGGCAACTCCGTGTTTCCGCCGCCGTCGCCCGCCGCATAGACGACCTCATGTCCGCGCTCGCGGAGCAGCCGCGCCTGCAGCGTGGCGAGGCCGGTCGCGCCGCCGCGCGCCACGCTCGCATCGTTGATCAGAACCACTCGAACCACTGCTGCGCTTCCCCCACTTCGGAGCATGGCGCCGCGTCTTGAGCCCCGTCTTGGACTGCGGCGGCATGCGGCGCCGGCGCTCCTCTCTTCGCCCTGCGACCGCTGGGAAAGACCTAAATTTCCAGCGTTCTTCTGTCGGACGATTGCGCGCGCCCGACGCGGCGCGGCGCCCAGGGCGACAGCGGCGCCCCCTTCGGCGCCCCTTGCCGGCGTTCTGAAGAAAATGCAACGCGGCCTTTTCGCTTTTCGGACGCTCGCCGCATTGCGAGCGGCTTCTTGCTTCATCTGTGCGATAATGATGCAGCGCTGGACAACCGCCGCGCGCGCGCGTCGCCTGGGCTCTCGGCTTGGTTGATCAGGCGCGACGGGGCGTCGTTGCGCGCCGAGCGCGGCGCAGTTTTTGCTTGAATTCGAGTAGCTTAGCAACGCCAACGCATATAAGGAGATCAGCGCGTCGCTGCGGCGCAGCAATCTGCGTGCAGCGCAGCATTCGGGGATTGACACCTTGCGCGATTCTTTGTATCGCCCGATGGAAAACTCTATGTTTTTCTTTAATAAGTTTCTGAATCCGCGGGGGCGGGGGGCATGAGGCAAGAAAACGGCGGCGAGTCGCAAGAAGATGGCGGCGCGCTTCTCGGCGCGGGCGGCGCTGAATTGTCGCGAAGCGGATCAACCGCCGCGCCGGACATTCGCTGCTTCAACGTGAAGTTCAGCCCCAATCTTGGCGATGGTCTGCTCTCGGAATGTCTTGAGAGCGCCTTAATCGACCTCGGCGCCAGCCCCGCCACCCACTCCATCGATCTCGCCGCGCGAAAAGCTTACGGCGAAGAGATGGCGGGGCGCGCCGCCGTCATGGCCGTGCTTGACGCGTTGCCGAAGCCGGCGCGGGGCGCGCTGATCCGGGCGCCGCTGGCTTACAAGGCGGCGAAAAGCTGGCGGCCGCATTACAAGACCGGCTTGCGCGGCGCGGATGCGGTGGTGATCGGCGGCGGCAACCTGATCTCCGACCTCGACCTGAATTTTCCCACGAAGTTGACGCTGGCCATCGAGGAGGCCGAGGCGATCGGCGCCCCGATCGCGCTTTACGCCTGCGGCATGGCGACGGGTTGGTCGAAAACCGGCCTGCGCATGTGCCGGAAGATCTTCTCGAGCCCGATGCTGAAAGCTGTGTTCGTGCGCGACGCGGACTCTGCGGCGCTGTGGGAGGAGCTGATGGCGCCCCATACCGGCCACTCGGCGCAGGTGGTGCGCGATCCCGGTTTGATGGCGTGCGAACTCTACCCCGCCGCGCCGCGCGCGCCGCAGCCGCGCCCCGTCGCCGGGCTCGGCATTATGAGCCACATCGCGATCCGCTACCACGCCGACAACGCGCCGGACAGCTCGCATCTGGATCAATGGTATGTCGGCGTCGCCAAGGGATTGATCGAAAAAGGCTTTCAGGTCAGAGCCTTCACCAATGGCAGCCCTGAGGACAAACAATACGCGGAGCAGCTGAAGCCCGCTCTCGAGGCGATCGGCTCGGCTGAAGACATCACCTTCATCACCCAGCGCGACCCAGAAGGCTTGTGCGCGAACATCGCGGATTTCGACGTGATGATCGCCTACCGCATGCACGCCGTCATCGCCGCCTACTCTTACGGCGTTCCGGCGATCGCTCTGGCGTGGGACCGCAAACTCCAATCCTTCATGCGCTCGGTCGATCGCGAAGCCTGGTTCCGCGACGTCGCGCGCACCACCGCCGCCGAATGCGTCGACCTCGCCGCCGAAGCCGCAAAGCAGCGGCTTCCGGAAGCCGCTCGCGCCCGCGTCGTCGCCGAGGCGCGCGCGGACGTCGCGAAAGTCTGGTCCAGCCTGTTCGGGGAGGGCTGAGCGATGCTGTCGTCGTTGGACGCCGCCGCCGCCTACGGCGCCTGGATGCGCGACGACGCCTTACCCTTTTGGTCGACCGTTGGGCTCTCGCCGGATGGCGGCGTTGTCGAACGGTTGGATCTCGGCGGGCGACCGGAGCGGCCCGGCTTCAAGCGCGTGCGCGTGCATGCTCGGCAAACCTATGTGTTCTCTCATGCGCATCTCTTGGGCGCGCCCGGCGTTCTGGACGCGGCGCGCGCGGCGGTGTCGTTCCTTCGCGCGCATGGCCGCGATGATGACGGCGGCTGGGTCGTCAAAATGGGCGAGGCCGGCGGCGTGGTCGATGCGGAGCTCGACCTTTATGATCAAGCCTTCGTTATTCTGGCGCTCTGCTGGTGGGCGCGCGCGAGCGGAGATGCGACGGCGATCGAGGATGCGCGCGCGACCTTCGCCTTCATCCGCGACCGCTTCGCGCGGCCTGACGGCCAGGGCTTTCTGAGCCGCCGGCCGGACCGCGGCGAAGCATTGCAAAACCCGCATATGCACCTCCTCGAAGCGCTGCTCGCATTGCACGAGGTCGATCCTGACGGGCCGGCGGCCGATGGATGCCGCATGCTGCTGCGGCTCTTTGACAAGGCGCTGTTCGACGCGGAGACAGGAACTCTTGGCGAGCGGTTCGCGATGGACTGGACGCCCGCCGACGGAGCGGACGGCGCCATCGTCGAGCCAGGCCATCATTACGAATGGTATTGGCTGCTGCATATGGCGCACCGCGCGGGCTTCGCCG
>JBCBCG010000121.1:6187-13077 GCA_038530925.1 Pseudomonadota bacterium | reverse complement strand
CACCAAACCTCGCCCCAGGTTGGCTCATCCTCCTTGCATTGGGAGAACTCGTTTTCATGCTCTGGTTACTGATTGCCGGCTGGTCTCTCAATGGGAAGGCACCAGTACAGAATGAGATACGCGGTTAGCGACGCTACTCCCAAACCGTGTCCAAAGCCTCAATTTGCGCTTCGACACGGGCGCGCTCCGGTTCGGAAAGGCTTTCCCACCAGTCAGGCACTGCATCATCCGAAATCGGTAGAACCCATTCTTTCTCTTCCTCTGTGAGAGAAGCCGTAGCCGTGACTTGTCGTCCAAGTAGATGCTGATCGATGAAGCCTTTCACCATTTTGTTCTGTAGACTTATCATTACATCTGCAGGCGTTGATCCCAGAAGACTGTCACGAAATGGCCGCCGCAGGAACAGCATAAAGTCCGAATATCCCAGGTGTAATGCCCCTTTGATCGAGTGACGTTCGATATTCGTTTGCCGATCTTCGCGCTCGTAGCGTCCATATGAGAATTCGTTAAAGCTCTGGGGGTCGTTTTCAGCCGGAAAAAAGCGCCGGAGAGCGTCGCGGACAGCGCCGCCGCGCCGAGCGAAATCGAGGTCGAGGGCGCGGCCCAGGCGGCCGCTGGAGACGCTGTGGACCTCGCCGCCGCGCCTGCCGACGTCGAACCAAGCGTGTCGCCGGCCGCCGCCGCCTCCGAGACGCCGACGGCGCGCGGCTTTTATCGCTCGCTGGAGGCGCTGGCGCCCTCGAAGCATGGCGCGCTGAAGATCGATCGGTCCCGCGCGGCCTTCGACTTCGCCCGCGGCGTCAATCTCGCGCCGATCAGCGTCGGCGAATTCGGCCAAGCGGCGCTCTCTTATCCCATCGTCTTCGTTGGTGAGGCCAAAGTTCCCTGCGCGGTCATGGGCCTGCGCCGCGGCGTGAACGCCTTCATCAACGCTGACGGCGCGATCGACGCCGCGCATTACATTCCCGCGACGCTCCGGCAGTATCCCTTCGCCTTGGCCAAAGATCCTGACGCCGAGCGCATCGTTCTCTGCGTCGACCGCGGCGCGGACATGGTGAACGAGACGACTGGCGTCGCCTTATTCGAAGGCGGAGAGCCGTCCTCTTTCACCGAAGAGGCGATGAAATTCCTGCGCGGCATGGAGCGCCAGCGCGCTGAGACGGAAGCCTTCATCAAGACGCTGATCGAGTTGGATCTCTTCGAGACGAAAGAGCTGAAGATGATGAAGCGCGGCGAGCCTGGCGAGGCGCGCGTTCTGACCACGTATGACGCGATTTCAGAGACAAAGCTCGCCGCGCTGGCGGCGGACACGCTCGGCTCTCTGGTGACGCGGAAATACATGTTCCTGATCGGCGCGCATCAAGTCTCGCTCTTCAACTGGAACCGTCTGACCATGCTGTCTCTGCAGGAGGCGGAAGGCCAAGAGCGCCTGGCAGGCTGATCGCCGCGCCCGCGCGTTTCGGAGGCGCGCGGGCGCGCTCGTGGTTTGGATGCGCGCGGGCGATGGCGATCTCCATCGCCCTCATCGAGACGCGCCGCGCGCCCATTTGCGCCGCGGCTCTCTCACGAAAGACCTCTGCGGCGCCTCTGCGTCTCACATAGCGCGGCGGCGTCGGCTGGCGGCGGGAAATGTCCCTCGTAGATCAAACTTCGCGCGTCGATCTCCCATGCCAGCCGCCTTTGGCGCACGGCGGCTACAGGCTCTCGGCCCGTAAAGAGAGCCAGATCGACAGCCCGACGCAGATCACGGCGATCCCGCCGGCGAGCGCCTGACCGCGGATCACATCCGCCACCGCCTCTTCGGTCGAACGATAGTGAAACACGTTATACGCCGCCGAGAAGGCCGCACAGGCGCCAGCGATGGAAAAGAACCCAGCCAACCACACGTACTCTCTCGAAAAAAACTCTTGATGCGCCGGATCAACGATGCTCAGAGAAAAATACGCGAGCATTCCGCACAATAACGCGAAAACAAACCCAATGTAGATTTGCACCTCTGCCGGCATGATTAAACGTGTGGTTCGCCAGCAAAGATAGGCCGCGAAGCATGCGCTGGCGGACGACAGCAGCGGAAACGCAATGTGCGTATTGAGTTGAAGCGCGATCATAAGCATGTAGAGCAACGTCGTCAGGCACGCGACGGCAAGGGTCGTGCTGATCCAGCGCCTGATATCCGATCTCAGATCAGCGGCGACATACACATACTCTAAAGGGCTGCTCGTCTCATCGTCCGACATCGGCTCTTCACTCTTCACATGATCATCATCCGCCGAAGCGATTTGCTCCGTCAGCGCCATTGTTTCGACAGCAACGAATTTCTCAGGGCCGACGCCGCATATCAGCGCAAATGTGACGTAACTTGCGAACACTTGCGGCTCGCCGCGGCTCGCCCTCTGAAAGAACTTCGCATTTAACCGCTTTGGGACCTCGTCGCGCTCATCAAGAACGGCTGACTCATCGAAGACCCACTGGTTCGAATGTTGTCGACGGCGATAGCGCTCAATCTCCATAGAGTTTGGGTAGACGCGGTCATTCAGGCGAATGTCAAACCCTCGGTCCATGGCCCAATGCGACCACTTTTTGTGCCGTTCAATCGCGCTCATGATCTCTTATCTGAAAAAATAGGGAAGAGGACAGAGGCGGACAGGTGTGGACACTTGCAGATGGCCGCGCCTGGCCGCGCCTGTCCCGAGACAGAGCCGCGGCGCACCCGTACCGGTTCGACTGTCTCCTCGGTGCGCACGGCGCCGGCAGAAGCGTCCGCGCCCCGAAGGAGCCCACTGCTTGGAGAATGATCTATGCACATGACCAACCTCGACACCAATCGCTCGCGTGAGATCTCGGCTCTGCGCGCGAGCAAAACCGTAGGCCGCGGCCTCGTTGCGGCCGCCGCGCTTGGCGCGATCATGTCGCTCGGCGCCGCGTCGGCGCCAGCTGCGGCGGCGAGCCTGATCCCGGAAGGGGTCATCCTCGAGACCTGGAAGGGCGGCTGGCGCCGCGGCGGCTCCAGCGCCGCGCCGGAGTGTTTGAGACACTTCAATGCGGTCTATCCCACCGCGCGCATCCAGATCATCGACACGGATGAAGAGGCGCGCTGGGCGCCGGGTCGCTTGCGCCATCGCGAATATCGCTATGGCTGCACCGTCCTGGTTAAGCCGAGCTGATCACGGCGCGGAGCCTCTGCGCGGCCCTTGGCGCGTCCCTCGGCGCGTCCCTCGGCGCTTTCTGGCCAGCCGGCCGGCGCTCCGCCCCACAAACAAGAGCCGCGGCGCAAGTCCCTGCGCCGCGGCTCGTCTTGTTCACGCTTTCGCCTTAGACGCCATTAGAGCAGCGTCGTGTTCGAGAAATCAAACACAGCGTCGTACTCATCCTCGTAGAACAGCGCGAGGTCGTCGCTCACGAGATGGATCGGCTGCGTGGTCGGCCCGATCGCCAAGCCGCTGAACGGCTCGAAAGCGTCGTTCTGCCCCGCATTGTCGCCATTGGCGTAATCGCCAAGGTCGTAGCGCGGGCCAGAGGCGGTCGGATCTTCGATCACCGCGGCGACGAAACCGAGATTGAACTCGAAATCGCTCGCGAAACCGCTCGGCGTCTCCTCGAACCAGCTCGCGAACGCCGCCGAGACGTCTTGCGCGCCGCCGCTCAGCTGGACGTCCAGCACTTCGATCGAGGCGATGTTGCTCGCAAGGAACGGATCGCTCGACAATCGCGCGCCGACCTCCGAGATGGTGTCGAGCTGCGCCTGACTCGGGTTCGCGGGCTCGTCCGTCACCGGGTTGAAGCCCTTCACGCCGACGATCCGCACCCACTCTCCGGCGTCGCCTTCGACCATCACGCTCGGCGCCGTCACGCCGTCATAGACGTCCTGCTCGTCTTCTTCGACGCCGTTGACCGTGAGCGAAACCGTCTCGCCCGAGCGCGCCGCATCCTGCGTGACCAGCGCTTGCGCGCCGCCCAGCGAGCCGTCGGCCAAGAACGAGCCTTCCGCGATGCTGTGATCGTCGAACAGCACGTAGATCTTCGCGCCGTTCAACTCCGCGCCGGAGACGCCGCCGACATCCCAGAACGGATCGGTCAGATCGTCGACGCCCGAGCCGCCAGGATTGTTCTTGTCCTGCCCGGCGATCGAGTTCGGATCCATATCGAGGCTGAAACCGAGCGTCTCGCCATTCGTGAAGCCGCCATCGACATCCTCGAAGAACTGGATCAGCAGCCCTTCATACCCCGCGACGCCGCCGCCCGTAGGCTGAGCGTCCGCGTAAGGCGTGAGCACCTGCTGCGCCAGCCCGTCCGGCGCGCCGTCATTCTGCGCCGTCCCTGAGCCCGAAGCGACATAGCCGAAGACGCCCGTATCGCCGTCGGTGTTGACCGACACCGCCTTCGGCCCGCCATCTCCGGCGAGGCCCACCGGATCGAACACCGCGTCCGTCAGCACCGCATCCGACACATCATAGAGCACCGCGACGATCTTCTTCTCGCCGTTATTGGTGACCCTGAAGCTGTCGGAGCCGAAATTCGACACTTGAACAAAGTTGTCGAGCCGGTTGATGGACACGATCGCTTCCCCAACCGCGTTCGGCGCGTAAGCGTCGTTCGGCGTCAGCCCGCGATCGGCGATCAGCTGCTGGAACACAGCCTGCGCATCGACCGCCGGCGGCGTCGCAGCCGCCTCCGGCGTCACTTCGAAGTTCATGATCGACGTGGTCGGCAACCCGCCTTGGTTCATCCAGAAGGTGTACTCACCCTCCGGCAGCGGGGCCGTGAACCCTTCGAAGAAATAGACGCCGTCCTGCGGCAGCGCGAAATCGTCGAGGATGTCCTCGCCGATATCAGGCGCGCCGAAGACATAGCCGCCGGTCAGCTCCGTCGCCAAAGCGATCTGATCGGCGAAGGAAAGCGTCGTCGGCGACACGCCGAGCGGCGGCAAGATCGACAGGAAGCCGGCGCTGAAGCCGTCTCCGGCCGAGAACGCGCCGAACGCCTCTTCGCCGTTCAGAAGCTCGAAGTGATCGACCATGTCGATCGCGCTGAGCTCCATGCCTTCAGGCACGACCACCGTGAAGAAGTCGCGGTCGAGATTGGTTCCCTCGAGCGTGAACTTCACATGGTTGTCGCCCTCGGCGAGCGTGATCACATCCGGCGCGGTCGGATCCGAGCTGAGATCGCCGCTGACGCCTTCATCGTAGCCGGCGACGAACGCCGCATCGTTGATGGTGACCGTCAGAGGATCGCCAGACGGAACGACGTCCGTCGCGGAGCCGTCGATCGAGACGGTGAAGCTCTCGGCGCCCTCCACAAGACCGTCGGCCGCGATCGGCAGAACCGCCGTTCCGGAAAGACCGCTCGTGATCACCACTTCGAACGCGCTTGGCGCCGCGACATCCGCCGCCGTCGCGTCATAGGCCGGATCACCGGTCGCGCCGAAGCTCACCGAGAGCGGAACCGTCGCCGGGTAGGAGATCGGCGGGCCGTCCAGCGTCACCGTCACCGTCAGCGCGGCGCCTTCATCCACCGAGAGCGCGGCGTCCGCCAGGCTCGCCGCCGGCGGCGTGGTCGGCGTCGGCGTTGGGGCGGCGCTGAGGTTGAGGATCTCGATCGCGTTGACCATCGGGTTGTTGGCCCCGGCGTGGTCGAAGGCGATCTCAAGCACATCGTCCGTCGCCGTGAAGACGAACTCATGCATCCCCGCCGTCTGATGGCCGAACTCTCCCGACAGATCCACATCGTCGAACGCCAAAGCGCCCTCGATCGAGACGTCGAACACCCGGTCGCCCGCCTCGGTGCTGCCGCTCCAAGCGTTCCGAGAATAAAGCCGCACCGCGTAATCGACGCCCGCCTCCACATCGAAGGTCCAGACCATCTGATCGCCGCCCAGCGCGTCCCAGCGCTCGCTGAAGAACACCGCCTCAGGAACCTCAGACGGCAACGCAGACCCGCCCGACGCCGTCGCCGGACCATCATAGCGCAGCACAGGACCGCTCGCCGAACCCTCCCGGATCGACCCCGGAAGGCTCGCCCCCGCGATCGACGAGAGATCCCCAACGCCAGCCTGCCAATCCGGACCACCATCCGTCGCGGAAACCGTCTCGCCCCCCGCGTTCACACGGTAGACCACCACAGGATCGCCGCTCGGCGGCTGATCGAAATCCTCGATCGTCGCCACCCCGTCCACCAGGCTCACAACCGCCGTCGCCGGCGCCGCGCTCGGCGCGCCGAGCTGGATCGCGAAGCTCTCCGTCGGCTCCGGATCGGCGTCGTTGATCAAGGTGATCACAACCGTCTGATCCGATCCGTCACCCGCCGGGAACGTCACCGAGCCGTCCTGGCCCAGCCCGTAATCCGCCCCCGCCGTCGTCGTCGCGTCCACCAGCGAGAACGGCACCGTGATCGGACCGTCCGCCGGCGCCTCGCTGATCGAGAAGGTCAGCGTGATCTCCCCGGTCTCCTCGCTGGCGTTCGCCGCCTTCGCCGTGATGGTCAGAGGCTGAAGCGCGTCGTCCTCCGTCACCGCCGCCGACGCGCTGGCCGCGCCCGCCGCGATCACAGCCACGCTCGGCGCCGCGTCGAGACCCGTCAGCGTCACCGTCACAGCCTCCGCGCCGTTGGCCAGCGCGTCGTTCGGCACCGGCACGCTCAGCGTGTTCGCGCCCGGGCTCAGAAGCTGCGTCAGGCCGAGGCTCGGAACGCCCGCGATCGTCACGTCATACGTCGCCGTCACCGCTTGCGAGGCGCCGTTCACAACCGTGAAGGCGAGCGTGGTCGCGCCCGTATCGCCGCTCTCCACCGCATCCGCCGGGCCCGAAATCGACACCGTCGGCGTCGGCGTTGGGGCGGCGCTGAGGTTGAGGATCTCGATCGCGTTGACCATCGGGTTGTTGGCCCCGGCGTGG
>JBCBCG010000121.1:0-6088 GCA_038530925.1 Pseudomonadota bacterium | reverse complement strand
TCCCCAACGCCAGCCTGCCAATCCGGACCACCATCCGTCGCGGAAACCGTCTCGCCCCCCGCGTTCACACGGTAGACGACGCGCGGCGCGTCGTTGTCGAGGATCGTGACCGTGCCGACATCCTCGCCCGCCTCGGCGATGACCACGCTGTCGCCCGAGCGGACGGCGTCGATGGAGATGTCGATGGTCTCGGCGCGCTCCGCCTCCGCATCCTCGTTGATCGCGAAGCTGTAGGTCTTTTGGCTCTCGCCCGCGAGGAAGGTCTCGGTCGCCGGAACGGCGCCGATGAAGTCGCCGAGCGCGCCCGGCGTCGCCGTGCCCGCAAGGCTGAGATCGACTTCGATGTCCTCGCCGAGCGCGACTGGCGTTCCTTCGGCGTCGACCAGCGTCAGCGTGACCTGCGCGCTCGCGCCATCCTCCGCGACCGACGCGTCCGAGAAGCGGAGGAACGCGTCAGGGCCGAAGCCCACGACTTTGAACTCGTCGTACGTGACGTTGCCATCGGCCACCGGCGCGCCGAGCGCGAGATCGCTGACCCCGATATTGCCGAAGGCGAGCGCTGTGGGCGCGCCGTTGGCGACATAGGTTCCCTGGATCGCCGACAGCACATCGCCCGTCGCCTGCACAGGCGTGAAGCCGGCGATCGCCTGCCCGTCGATGGCGACCTCCGGCGTCACTTCGCCGGTTGCGCGGTTCACGGCGAATTTTAAATCAAAGACCGACGTGAACGGCAATTGCGACACGCCGTTTTCGACCACAAGGAAAGACGAGATGTCGACTGACTGCGACGTCACTTCGACGTCGTTTTCTTCGTAATAGAACTCGAGCGCCGCCGTCGTCGTCCCGTTGGTCTCTGTGATGGCGATCACCAAACTCATGTAGTTCGACTGGTCGCCGGTTCCCATTTGAATTCCGGCCTCAGAGCCGTCACGGTAGAACCCTTCAACGATCGACAGCATTTTGGTGCTGATCTCGAACCGTGCGACGGTGTCGTCGAAATCGCCGCCGAAGGTGAACGCGTCGAGCTGATTGTTCGCCGCGCCTTTGGCCGTGCCCGAGAAGTAATCTTTGATCTGCAGGCCGCTGCCCGCGCCGCCTTGAATGATGTTCTCATCGAAGGACAGCAGACCATCCTCGATGAGCGCCCCATCCTGGATCGACTCGACGAACGCCTTGCTCTGGCCGTTGATCATCATGCCGAGGAAGCCGATCTGTCCATCGGTGAACTCAAAGAGCGGCGATGGCGACAGATCATAGGTCAACGTCTCGCCGGCGGAGACCGTATTGGTGTCGCCTCCCAACGAGCTGAACACATGGCCGACGCCTTGCGTCGCCGAGAAATCGAAAACATCGACCGTATTGTCGAAGGCGTCGACGTCGATGTTGTCCGTCGGGGGCGCCGCAGTGCCGCCCGCTTCAAACACCGTGACTTTGGTGTTGCTGCCTGCGATCGAGGCGACCCAGATGGTGTTGTTGAACTCGCCGCCGAACTCTCCGTCGATCCCGAAATCGCCCAGGGCGTCGGCGCCGAGCGAGTTGCTCTTCCCGGTGGCGCCGATGATCCACTGATCCGCCGCGACGACGACATCGCCATCGCCGTCGAACGCGCCGCCATTCTGGTCGGTCACATCGATGCCGCCTTCGGCGTTCCGCTTAATCAGCTTCACATCGCCAGCCTGAGAGACCACGATGATCGACCCGGCGAGATCCGCGCCGAGCGCCGTGCCGGTGTATTCGGCCAGGCCGTTCCACGAGCCTTTATCAGCGTCGACCGCATTGTCGTAGATGCCGCCCTCTTGATAGTCGGCGGCCTCCGGCATCAGCAGCGCGGCGTCGACCACTTCGTCCCAATCCGCCGGCAGCACCAAGCCGTCATCCTCGCCGCCGGTCACGAGCGGCGTGTCGGTGAGCTGATTGCCCGGGAACACCAGATTGGGCGACGTCCACCAGCCGGCCGCGGCGCCCGCCGCCTGCAGCGGATGGGCGTGGCCGGCATGGACGCCTTGCTCGACGAAATGCAGCTGGTCGAAATTGTCCGGGCCGGATTGGTTCGGGTTAGGCTGGTTGGTGATGAACACCGCGCCGTCGAACTGCTCGGACTGGGTGAGCAGATCGCCGTCTTCGTCCGTCAGCGGGTCGCCATTCGCATCCACCAACAGCGGCGCCGCGCCCCAGCCGCTGTTCGCGCCATTGTCGTAAGTGAGGATGTTGCCGTCCTCGGTCACGACGATGTCGTAGATGTTGCGATAGCCGGGCGCGTAGACCTGCACCGGGTTGTTCACCAAAAGCTTGGCTTGGTTCAGCCCGTCATTGCCGCCGCGCACGCCGGTGACGTTGCTGTCGGTGTCGCCGAGGATCGTGTCGAGGATCCCGTCATTGTCGCTGTCGACGATGTTCGCGGCGACGAACGCCGCGCTTTCGGCCTGCGTCAATTGCGGGCCGACATATTCGGCGACGGTGTCGACCACGCCATCGAAGTTATTGTCGATCCAAACGTCGTTCCCTTGCGCATCGACATAGTTAAAGCGCGTCGGATCATCGAGCGTCGGCAGATCGAACACGTAATCAATATCCGGATCGACCGACTTCCGCGCCGCCTCGATGGTGGCGAGCTGGTTCAGGTCGGCGTAAAGCACCGCCGCCGAATAAGTGTATTCGGGTAGTCCGACGAAGTTGATCGAGGGCGCGCCGGCGTTGGTGTTGCCGCCCGAAGCGATGATCAAGATCGGGTCGCCGTTCTCGTCGGTGGAGAGCCCGAGCCCGTTCGTCGCGTGGTTCTCTTCAGAGCGCGGCAGACCGCGGATCAGGTCGATCGCCTCCACCGTGCTCGGCGCAGCGCCGTCGACGTCGACGGTCACGCGGGTGACGACGCCGGAGTTGGTGTCGAGATCGAGATCGCCCTCGCCGCCATTGCCGCCGGCGCCGATCTTATTGTCGCTGTGAGAAGCGTAGACCACCGTGTTTCCCGTATTGGGATCTTCAGTGACCACGATGCCCAGCGCTTGGCGGAAATCGGAACTGACGAGATTGCCGAAATCATCAAAGTTCGGCGTGTTCAGATCGTGCGTCCAGACGATATTGCCGACGTATTCGTCGGTCACTTCGACGCCATCCTCGATCTTCGTGGTCCGCGTCACTTCGAGCGCGTGCAACGTCCCAATAATCGTGGTGACGTAGAGCAGCCCATCCGGGCCCCATTGCAGGTTGGTCGCCGGCGGCAAACCAGGCGTCGTGACGTCGAACTTACCAAAGGTCGGATCCATCTCGCTTCCCCTATCCCACACCTGCAAACGCGCCGCCGCAGCCGCTCGCATCGCAGGCCCGCGTCTCGGTTGAGGTCTCCCCCCCGCCGACGCGCCCGCGCCGAGCATCGAACCAAGACGCCGCCATCCATCCGTTCCAAGAAACGGGGCTCGCGCCCCATCGAGATCGCGGGATACGCAAAATCCGAACCAGACTTTCGCCCTGCGCGGTTTCGCACAGCTACTTGTGAGATTTTTTTCCGCACGCGGTTCAGCGGCGGCCCGCTTTCGTCGCGCGCCGGATGGAGCGACGGCTTCAGCGGGCGGCGGCGCGCGACGCCCGCGCAGGGATCAAGGTTATCTCCCTGTCTTTTATTGATAATTACTCAAGATGAGCGCCAGAGCGAACCGCGAGCCTTACCGCGGCGCCCCATTTCGGCCTTGCGCGCGGCGGCGCGTTCGCGTCAAAACAGCACAGCGCGATGAGCGCCGTTCAACGCGCCGCGGGCGTGTTGCGAGTGCGAAAAACGACGGTTAACGCGGAGGAGAGCGCCTATGGAACGCGCGCGCCAGGCGGTCGGCGCTCTCGCGCTCCGCCTCGCCCTTGCGCTGGTCGCGGCGGCGAGCGGCGCCGGCGTCGCCGCCGCGACCAGCGCCGCCCTGACCGCGGAGAGAGCTGAAACGGGCGCGGATCAGGCGGCGGCGTGCCGCGTCGTCGATGACGCCGCGTGGCGCGCGGCGACCACGACCGCGTTCCGCGATGTGACGCCGAACGCGCACGCCGTGCGGAACGGGGCGGTGACGATCACCTCGCAAATGGCGGCGTCGATCCTCAGCCTGGCCCACGCAGCGCCGCCGCGGAAGGGCGCGGTGCTCTCATGGCGCTGGTCCGCGCGAGGCGCGCTCAACCCTGCGGATCTGTCGAAAATCGGCGCAGATGACCGCATCGGCGCGGTGATGGTCGGCTTCGCGCCGAAACTCGAGGCCATGAGCCGATGGGAGCGGCTGAAACGACGCCTGCAGACCCGCATCGCTGGGGAGGCGGCGCCATGGCGCGTGATCGCCTACACATGGGCCGGGGCTCAGGCGCGCGCCGCGGATGTGCTGCGCAGTCCCCATCTGCCAGAGCAACATATGATAAAGGTGCTGCGCCGCGGGATCGACGCAGGGGAGCAAACGGCCTCGGTGGATCCGTTCGCGGATTACCGCACCTTGTTCGGCGCCGCGCCGCCGCCGATCAGCTCAATTTCAATCCTGGTGGACACGGACGACACGGACTCCGCCATAAGGTTGACGCTCCGCGATCTCTGCCTGCCGGTGTGACGCGCTCAGCGCCGAGATCCGAGCTTCGCGGCCCGGTTTGGGGCGCGCGATCAAAGCCACGCCCAGCGCGTTCACGAAAAACACTTGGGGGGTCAGCGTCTCACGATGAGACCCTAAAGGCGCATCATCGCCTTCGCGCGGCGCAAGATGGGATCGCGGGACAGCGCGCGCGGCAGGTCGTCAACCGCCTCGTTCTTCAGACTCACGCGGTACCAAACGTCGCGATGCGGCCGCAGCAGGTTCGCCCGCGCATGAACCAGAAAGATGGCGGCATGCCCGCTGTCGCGCAGCGCTCGCAACACGGGCGGCGGCAAATCCGCTTCATTCCCATAAGGCGAAGCGAAGGCGCGCACCGGACGCCCGCTTAAACGCTCCAGCGTATGCTTGGCCCCGACGATCTCGGTCTGGATCTCGTCGCGCGTCAAGGCGCGGCCATGGACATGCGTCGCGGTATGGTTGCCGATCTCGATCTTCAGCTCCTCGAATTCGGCGAGATCCTCACGGCGCAGCGCCTTTGAGGCTTCGCTCAGCGGGGGCGCGCCGAAGCGCTGACGCAGACTCGCCTTCAGCCTCTGGCGCCGTTCTGCGCCAAGTCCGCTGATCCCAAGACGGATCAATGCGCCGAGATCAGCGTGCGATCGTCCGACATCCGCCGCCGCCATCACATCCGCAAGACCATGTCGATGAACATAAACGGCTAAGAGACGGTCGATCGAAACATCCGCATCATCGAGCAGCGCCGGGTTCAGAAAAAACACTGAAGGTAGGCCGCGCGGTTTAAGCACATCATTGATTGCTGTCTTGATCGAAAAATACGGATCGTCAAATGTCAGCAAAAGAGGTCGCCTCGGCAGATTTCCACTCAAAAGAGTACTTAAGTCAATCACATCATACTCTCTCGCCAGCCAAGAGATATGCGCCTCAAAGCACTCTCGCCGCGTCGACAAGCTGAGGCCTTTTTCAAAATCCGTCTCATCGCCAATGTGATGATGAACTGTAATCGTGACTGGGCGCATGCGCTTCTCTCTTTCGAAAAACAAAGTCTCGATCGAGGCAAACAGGCGACGCGCGTCACTCGACCAGTGAAACCATGAGAGCGCCGCGCACCGTCGACCTCCGACGCGGCGCCAAGCGATTAACCGGGCCTCAACCTATTGAATATTAAAGCTTAAATTGTAAACAAACGGCGCATGAGCGCCAAGTTGCATCGCGGCGGAGGTCTGCACGCTATGAGTGTGTTAAGGTGTTTTGCAACGTCGATTGTGCATGAGGGCGCCGCAAATGCGGAGTTAGAGCGGCTTATTCAGTCGCTCAGCGTTTCTTTCGCCGACGATGCTGGACGGCTATACTTGCTTCTCCAAAATACGCAGGAGGCCGCCCCACTCGACCTGGAACAGCACACTTTCATCACGTGCCTGACGACGCCTGCGATCTTGAGCCTTTCGGCGGCGCGGAACATTCTGCTCCGGCATTACAATCGCGACATACAGGACGAAGATATCGTTGCATTCCCCGACGATGAC
>JBCBCG010000120.1:0-13155 GCA_038530925.1 Pseudomonadota bacterium | reverse complement strand
CGACGCATGTCGCAATCGATCAGCAGCGCCTTTTTCCCCATCCGCGCGGTGATCGCGGCCAGCATCAAGGCGATCGAAGGCCTTTCGGTGCTGCCGACGACCGAGGCGGTTGTGAACGCGGCCGACATTTTCTCCTCGCAGCGGTTTAAGGCGCTGATCGAGGAGGTGCGCGAGGAGTATGATTTCGTCGTGCTCGACGCGCCGCCGACCTTGGCGGTCACCGATTCGCGGATCCTCGCCGGATCGGCCGACGCGACCATCTTCGTCGTCCGCTGGGACGACACGGCGCGCGACGCGGTGCAGCAATCGCTCCGCCAATTCGCCTCGACCGGCACGCGCATCACCGGGTTGGTGATGTCGATGGTCAATCTGCGCAAAAAAGCGCTCTACGGCGAATACACTTACGGCTATTACGGCTCTAAATATGGAAGCTATTACGCCGAGTGAGCGGGCGCGCCGATGCGTGGTCGCGGCCAGATCGAAGGGAAGGAATGCGGATGCTCTCGCCGGAGAACGCCAAGCCGAAGCGCGCCGATCAAGACGCGGCGGGTCCGCTGCGTCCGCAGCGTGAAGGGGCGCGCGATGCGGGCGCGGACGCGGCCAAGCGGCCTTGGTCGCCGCCGCGCGCCGCGGAGCTTCGGGCGGGCATGGAAATCAATATGTATTTTCCCGCGGAGTAGCGCGCCGCGCTCCTTTGCCGGCGGGGCTCGCAAGCGGCGCGCTTGTGGGCGAGGGCCGAGTTCATGCGCGATGACGATGCGAACCGCGGCGCCGACGCCTTTCTGACCGCCATCGTGCTCGGCAGCGCCGCCGGCGGCGGCTTTCCGCAATGGAATTGCGGCTGCGCCAATTGCCGCGACGCTTTCGCCGGCGTGGCGGGGCTGGAGGCGCGAACCCAATCCTCTCTCGCCGTCTCTGGCGACGGCGCGGATTGGGCGCTCCTCAACGCGTCGCCTGATCTCCGCTCGCAGATCCTGGCGACGAAGGCTCTGCAGCCGCGACGGCCCGGCCGCGACAGCCCGATCACCAGCGTGCTGCTGACCAATGGCGATCTTGACCACATCGCCGGTCTTGTCACCCTGCGCGAGAAGCAGCCCTTCACGCTGTGGGCGACCGCCGAGATCCTCGCGATCCTGGAGGCAAATCCGATCTTCGCCGCGCTCGATCGCAGCCTGGTCGACTTCAAGGCCGCGACGATGGACGCGCCCTTCGCGCTGACGCCGACGGTTGAGGCGACGCTCTTCCGCGTTCCAGGCAAAGCGCCGCTCTTTCTTGAGGGCGCGGCGCCGGCGGCGCCCGATGCGCCGCAAGCCGCCCTTAGCGACTTCACCGTGGGCGTTTCGCTCCGCCGTCCCGGCGCGCGCGACGCCGCGTTCTACATTCCGGGTTGCGCGGCGATGACGCCGGCGCTGGCGGCGCGGATCGACGGCGCGGCGGCGCTTTTCTTCGACGGCACGGTCTATCACGATGATGAGATGATCCGCGCCGGGGTGGGCGTAAAGACCGGGCGGCGCATGGGCCATATGCCGATGGCGGGTCCCGAGGGCTCGCTCGCGGCGCTGCGCGATGTCGCGGCGGCGCGAAAGATCTATGTCCATATCAACAACACCAACCCGGTTCTGCGCCCGGACGCGCCCGAGCGCGCGGCGGTGGCGGCGGCGGGGTGGGAGGTCGCGCATGACGGGCTGACGCTCCCGCTGCGCGCGCCGGCGGAGACGGGGCGATGACGCTGAGCCGAGAGGCGTTCGAGGCGCGGCTGCGCGCGATCGGCGCTGAGCGCTATCATGATCGCCATCCCTTTCATCAGCGGCTCCATAGCGGCGGCTGCGGCGAGGATGAGCTGCGCGCGTGGGTGCTGAACCGCTATTGCTATCAGGCGGCGATCCCGCGCAAAGACGCCGCTTTGATCGCGCGCTGCGCCGATCCCGCGTTGCGGCGCGCATGGCGGCGGCGGCTTGAAGATCACGACGGTCCGACAAACGATGATGGTTGGTCGACGAACGACGCGACGGGCGGCGCGTCGGCGGTGGGCGGGCTGGCGCGCTGGCTGCGCCTCGCCGAGGCGGTGGGGCTCGATCAGCGCTATGTCGCCTCGGAAGTCGGCGCGCTGCCCGCGGTGCGCTTCGCTGTCGAGGCTTATGTGCGCTTCGTCGCCGAGCGCAGCCTGCTGGAAGCGGTGGCCTCCTCGCTCACTGAGCTCTTCGCGCCGAAAATCCATCGCGAGCGGATCGCCGGTCTTCTGGCGCATTACGCCTTCGCCACCGACGAGACGCTCGCCTATTTCTCGCATCGCTTGACCGAGGCGCCGCGCGACGTCGCCTTTGGGCTCGATTACGTGCTGACCTGCGCTGATACGGCCGAGCGGCAAGAGGCGGCGGTCAATGCATTGATCTTTAAGACAGAGGTGCTCTGGGCGCAGCTGGACGCCATCCAGGCCGCCTATGCGCCGGGCGGCGCGATCCCCCCCGGCGCTTGGAGGCCGGGTCAAGGGCTGATTGGCGAGGCGACGCGATGAGCGCGCTGCCCGATGAGGCGCGCCCGGCGCTTCTCTCGGGCGTGCGGCTCCGCGAGGACCCGAGGCGCGGCTGGGTGCTGCTTGCGCCGGAACGCGTCCTGCTGCTCGATGAGACGGCGGCTGCTGTGCTGGCCGAGATTGACGGCGCGCGCTCCTTCGCCCTCATCGTCGAGCGGCTTTCCGCGCGCTTCGCCGCCCCGCGCGAGGAGATCGCCCGCGACGCCGGCGCCTTCCTGCGCGCGCTTGCCGATCAGCGGATGGCGCGGCTATGAGCGATGCGCAGGCTTCTAAGACGATCCCGCCGCCGACCGCGCTGCTGGCGGAGCTGACCCATCGCTGCCCGCTCTCTTGCCCTTATTGCTCCAATCCCGTCGCGCTGGCGAAGAAAGCCGACGAGATGGCCGCGCCGCTTTGGGCGCGGCTTTTCGAGGAGGCGAGCGCGCTGGGCGTGCTCCATGCTCATCTCTCCGGCGGCGAGCCCGCGGCGCGGGCGGATCTCGAGACGATCGCCGCCGCCGCGTCCCGCGCAGGGCTCTACACCAATCTGATCACCTCCGGCGTCGGCCTCGGCGCAGGCCGGCTCGAAGCGCTGGCCGCCGCGGGTCTCGATCATCTCCAGCTCTCCGTTCAGGCGCCGGAGGCCGCGCTCTCGGAGGCGATCGGCGGCTACGCCGGCGCGTTCGCCAAGAAGCGGGCCGTGGCGGAGGCGGCGGCGCGGCTTGATCTGCCGCTCACGCTCAACGCGGTGATGCACCGGCGCAATTTCGACGGGCTCGAGGCGACGATCGCGCTCGCGCAGGCCTGGGGCGCGCGGCGGCTCGAGGTGGCGACGGTGCAGCTCCATGGCTGGGCGGCGCGCAACCGCGCGGCGCTGACGCCGTCCGAAGCGCAGGTGCTGCGCGCCTCCGAGATCGTCGCCGCGGCTCAGGAGCGTCTGCGCGGCGCCCTTGTGATCGATTACGTGCCGAGCGACCAATTCGCGCGCTATCCCAAAGCATGCATGGGCGGTTGGGGGCGCGTCGGGATCGTCGTGACGCCGGCGGGCGACGCGCTGCCGTGCCACGGCGCGCAGGCGCTGACGCAGCTCAGCTTTCCGAATGTGCGACAGACCTCGCTCGCCGAGATCTGGACGCGCTCCGACGCGTTCAACGCCTATCGCGGCGAGGCGTGGATGCAGGAGCCTTGCCGCAGCTGCGCGCGCCGCGCCGTCGATTTCGGCGGGTGCCGCTGTCAGGCCCTCGCTTGGACCGGCGATGCGGCGGAGGCGGATCCGGGCTGCTCTCTCTCGCCGCATCACGCCCGCCTGCGCGCCGCCGCAAGAGAGGCCGCCGCAGAAGAGCCCGGCGCTTGGATGCCGCGCCCTAACGCATAGCCGGGCCTGCGCCTCAATCCGACAGAAGATCCGCGCGACGCGTTTCGATCGCGTCGATGAACGCCGGCGCATCGATATTCGCGATGGCGATCCGTCCCGCCTTCGGCCGGCGGAAGCGGATCCAATCCACATGCGCGATCAGATCCGCCGTGTTCTCCGGCGCGCCTTCGGTGTTGATGCGCATCATGTCCGGATAGATCGGCGCCACCGCGCCCCAATCGGAATAGGCGGTCAGGCCGACATTCAGGACCAGCGGCAGGTCGGGCCGGATGATCTGGTCGATCACCACCCAGTCCAAGCTCCCCTCCGCGCGGTGGAGCAGGGTGAAGAGCTCTCCATGCCGCGCCATCCGCAGGTCCACCCAGCCGGTCGGCGACGGCAGGATCTTGAGCGTTGAGAGGGAGTTGGTCGTGGTCTTGATCTCAAACTGCGGCGTCCCGGCAGGCGCCGAGGTTCCGATCGAGAAGAAGAGCCAGTTCTCCCGTCCCGGCGCCCATGTCGCGGCCGAGACGGCGCGCGGCGCTCGGACGAAGAGCCCGGCGAGCGAGAAGAGGGTTTGCGGCGAATCCGTGGTCGTCCCTTCAACGCGGATCCGGGTCGTGACGATGAAATCGCCCTCGATCCGTCGGTAAAGATGTCCGCCTTGGAGATCTTCGAACCAGCCGCCGGACATCGGCTCCAACACCAGCCGACCGTCTTCGAGGCGCGGCGCGCGCCAGGGCGCCGCGAAGCCCTCCGGCGCGTGCTCGCGCCACCCCGCCAGTTCGTCCGGCGCATCGAACGTCGTTGAGAGGGCGGCCAGATCATCGGCTTGGGCTTGGGCTTCGGCTTCGGCTTGGGCTTGGGCTTGGGCGCTGGCGGCGGCGAGGGCGCAGCTCAGCAGGATGGCGGCGGCGGAGCGTCTCATGGGTCCTCCCTATTCGTTGGGGTGAGCGCGCGCAGCCTTGATCGCCGCCGGCGATCATGCAATCAGGTGGAATGATAAGTTTGATAGTTTCAGGTTATTAACATCAGCATCCATCCGGATCACGCCGCGATCATCGCCTTGCTGGAGGAGCGGCATTTCGGCCGCGCCGCGCGGCGTCTCGGTGTATCCCAACCGGCGCTGACGGCGCGGCTCAGGCGGATCGAGGAGGTGGTCGGCGTGCGCTTGTTCGAGCGCAGCCGCGGCGGCGTCGAGCCGACGCCGGCGGGGCTCGCTTACGCCGAAGGCGCGCGCCAAGCGATGGACGCGGCGTCCGGCGCGATCGAGGCGGCGCGCGCGGCGGCGGACGGGTTCGGCGGCGTGCTCCGCCTCGGCTTCACTCAGATCGCGGCTCATCAGATCCTGGCCGCGATGCTGGAGCGCTTCCGCGGCGCGCATCCCGCAGCGCGGCTGTCTCTTCGCGAAGGGACGACATTGGGCCTTGAGCGCGCCTTGGAGCGGAGCGAGATCGACGTCGCGCTGTTGCATCCGCCGCTCTACGGCGCCGGCCTCTCCGCGCGTCCGCTGCTGAGCGCGCCGCTGCGCTATCGCAATCTGCATGCGGACGGCGCGGCGCGGCGACCGATCGAAGCGCCGCGCCATGAGGCGCCGTTCTTGGTCAGCGAAATCGAGCGGGCGCAGGCCCCGCAGACCGCGCGGCGCGCGGCGACGCCGCGGATCGAGGCCGACAGCATGCTGGGAGCCTTGGCGCTCTCGGCGGCCGGCTATGGGCCGGCGCTCGCGATCGACGGGTTTGCGGCCTTCGGGGTCGGCGCGGACGCCGCCGGCGCCCATCGCGTCGCGCTTGAACCTGACGCGTCTCTTGAAACCGGGGTCTCGCTTGAAACCGGAGTCGCGTGGCGCAGCCTCGACCGGCGGCCGATCGTCCGCGCCTTTCTCGGCGCGGCGGAGCGCGGCGGCGATCCTAGCCGGCCAGCGACGCGATAGACGCGCTCGCCGCTTCCGGGGCCCCGCGCCGCCGAAGGCGCTTGCGCCGGTCGCCGCGGCGCGGTCATGCATCGCAGCGCGGTCGCACGCCGCGCCCTCTGCGGGGCGGCGCTTTGTTGGCGGAAGCGCGGCCGGCGCACGTCTCGGAAAGGATGATCGCGATGCTTGGACGGCGAGGCTTGCGCGCGGCGCAGATCGTGGGCTGCGCGCTTCTCGGTGCGTTTCTCGCTGTGGGCGCCGCCGCGGCTCAGGACGCGCCGCCCCCGACGCTGACCGAGGAGGAGCGCGCGGCGGCCGAGGCCGAGGCCAAGGCGGTCCGCGACTCGCTCGGCGCCATCGACAGCATTCTCGAGGCTGAAGCGTCCAAGACCGAAGAGCGCGACCGGCTGCGCGCAGCGCTCGATCGGGCCGAGAACGACGTCGACAGCGAAGAGCTGAAAGAGGCGTTGGAGGCGGTGAACGCCGATCTCGCGGAGCTGAACGGGCAAATCGAGGGGCTCGCCACCGGCGTCTCCAGCGACGAGGTCAGCGACGCCGACGCGGCCTTCGACATCAACGCCGAGATCGAGGCCTTGGTGGAGCCGTTCCTCTTGATGATCAAATCGGCGACGGAGAACGCCCGCGCCATCGCCCGGCTGGAGCAGAGCCTCGACGACGCCGAATCTCGGCGGGAGATCGCGGTCCGCGCGCTGACGACGCTGCGCCCAATGCTCGACGCCGCGCCGGAGGAAAGCGAAGCGCTCGCCCGGCTCACCGCCTTGCGCGAGACCTGGACGGCGCGGCGCGAGGCGGCCGAGGATCAGGCCGCGGCGGCTGAGCGTCAGTTGGAGCTGCGCCGTTCAGACACGTTCGATCCCGGCCGCTCCACCGGCGAGGCGTTCTCATCCTTCGTGCAAGAGCGCGGGCGCAACCTTTTGCTCGGCGTGCTGGCCTTCGCGGGCGTGTTTTTGACGCTGAGGCTGGTCAAACGCGGCGCGCTGGCGCTGCTCGGACCGACGCGGAGCCGCACGGTGGTGGCGCGGCTCTTCGCCCTCCTCTTCGACGGCGTGACCGTGATCGCCTCTTTCGGCGCGCTTTTGACCGTGTTCAACTATTTCCATGATTGGCTGCTGACGGGCATGACGATCCTGCTGCTGCTCGCGCTCGGCTGGGTGGTGCTGCGCTCGCTGCCGAGCATTTTCGAGCAGGTCACGCTCTTGCTCAATCTCGGCGCGGTGCAAGAGGGCGAGCGGTTGATGTTCGACGGCGCGCCTTGGCTCGTCAAACGGCTCGACGTCTACACCGATCTTGTGAACCCGGCGCTGCGCGGCGGCTCCTTCACCATTCCGGCGCGCGTGCTGACCGGGCTGCATTCGCGGCCCATGGATGAGGGCGAGGCCTGGTTCCCGACCGAGGAGGGCGATTGGGTTCTGCTCGGCGACGAGGTGTTCGGCGAGGTGATTTTTCAGAGCCCGGAGATGGTTCAGGTGCGCGAGGAGGGCGGCGCGATCGCGACCTACACGCTCGCCGGCTTCCTGGAGCAGAACCCGACCAATCTTTCGCACGGCTTCCGCGCCTCGATCCGCTTCGGGCTCGATTACCGCCATCAGGAGTTGGCGCTGAAGACGATTCCCGAGGCGATGAAGGCCCATATCGGCGAGAAGCTACCCTTGATCGTCGACCGCGCGCACATCCGCGCCACCGACGCCTTCTTGGTCGCCGCTGGCGCGTCAGCGCTCGATTTCGAGCTCGAAGCCGACCTCGCCGGCGCCGCCGCGCCGCTTTACGAAGATCTCTGCGAGGCGCTCACCCGCATCGCGGTCGAGGTGAGCCTGACGAACGGCTGGGTGATCCCAACGCCGCAGCTTACGGTTCACCGGGCGTGACCGATCAACGCGCTGCGCCTTCGTCAGCGCCGGTCATGCGCCGTGATGTCGCCGAGCGGGTCGAAGGCGGCGACGATCAAGAGGAGACCGCCCTCGGTGAAGCGTTGCGGCGCGCGGGTCTCGACCAGCACCCGATAGGCCGGCTGCTCAAGTCGGATCTCCTCGCCCGGGCCGACCTCCAAGGCGTCCACGCGCTCCCAACTCTCGCCGCGCGCGCGCTCGATCGTGATCTCCGCTGAGACCGCCGCGCGCAGCCCGCGCAGCGTCACCGGCGCTTCGGATCGGTTCGTAACCAGCAGCCGCATCTCCGCCGCAGCGGTTGGATGATCGAGCGCCGCGGTTCCGATGATGGCGACTTCGGCGTCCTTATGCCCGGGATGCGCCTCGGCCTGCGGGGGCGGCGCGGCCATAAGCGCCAGCGTCGCCGCTGCGACGGCGGCGCGGAACCATCGGCTGTTCGATCTCACATCGCACATGGCGCCTTTCTCCTCTCGCGGCGAGAGTCGCCGCGCTTGAGGGATAGCGTCCCGCATCGCCCGGCGCGCGGTTCTTTTTCGTCGCGCGCGGGCGGTCAGCGCTCGGGCTTCGCGCGCTGCAGCATGCCGAAGAGATCGCGCGGATCGTCCGGATCGGCCAAGAGGTCCAGCTCTTGAAAAAGCGCGGTATCGCGCACCTTGTCGCGCACGTAGCGGAGCGCTGAAAAATCCTCGATCGCAAAACCGACGCTGTCAAAGAGCGTGATCTGATCGCGCCCGGCGCGGCCGGTCTCGAGCCCTGCGATCACGCGCCAAAGCTCGGTGACCGGATGATCCGCCGGCAGCTGCTGGATCTCGCCTTCGATCCGCGTTTGCTCGGGATATTCGACGAAGATCGCGGAGCGGCGCAGAATGTCGGCGTGCAGCTCGGTCTTGCCCGGGCAGTCGCCGCCGATCGCGTTGATGTGCACGCCGGCGCCGACCATGTTGTCGGTGAGAATGGTGGCGTATTGTTTGTCGGCGGTGCAGGTCGTGATGATGTCCGCGCCCTCGATCGCCGCCTCCGCGCTGGCGCAAGGCGTCACCTCGAAGCCGAGGGGGGCGAGGTTCGCGGCGGCTTTGCGCGTCGCCGCGCCATCGATGTCGTAAATCTTCACCGAGCTGATCCCGAGCAGGGCGCGGAAGGCGAGCGCCTGGAACTCGCATTGCGCGCCGGCGCCGATCAGAGCCATCTGCGCGGCGCCTTCGGGCGCCAGATGCTTGGCCGCCATCGCCGAGGTCGCCGCAGTGCGCAGCGCGGTGAGGAT
Organism: Pseudomonadota bacterium; assembly: GCA_038530925.1. Taxonomy (GTDB): domain Bacteria; phylum Pseudomonadota; class Alphaproteobacteria; order Rhodobacterales; family Rhodobacteraceae; genus JALEGB01. The sequence continues at coordinate 4,209 of JBCBCG010000120.1, read as the reverse complement.
GGTCATCTCCGTGATCAGCATCGGATAGCCGCTGTCCACATCGGAGAGGACGCCGAAGGCGGTGACGGTCTGCAGCCCTTCTTTGGCGTTCTTCGGATGGCCGTTCACATATTTGAAGCCATAAGTCGCGCCGTCGGATGTCGGCATCAGTTCGATCACGCCTTCGGCGGAATGCGAGGCGATGCGCGGCGTTTTGTCGAAGCGCTCCCAGCGTTTGAAATCGGCCTCGATGTAAGCGGCGAGTTCGGTCAGGAAGGTCTCGACGCCGATGGCGTGGACGAGACGCATCATGTTGTCGACGCTGACGAAGGGCACGATGGCGCGTTCGCCCGGCGCGAGATGGGGCGTCATAGCGTCGTGTAGCGCGGCGGCGTCCGGCAAGGGTGAAGCGGCGGCCATGGTCGGTCTCCTTCTTCGAAAATGCGTCACGTGACGCGGGCTCTTCTTAGCTGGCTAGGCGGAGCGGGTCGGTCGGCCGAGCACTTGGCGGCCGAGCAGCGAGGCGGCGAGGTCGGTCATGAGCCGGGCGGTCTTGCCGCGCTCATCGAGGAACGGGTTCAGCTCCACGAGATCGAGCGAGCGGGCGAGGCCGCTGTCATGCACCAGCTCCATGATGAGATGCGCCTCGCGATAACTGGCGCCGCCGGGCACGGTCGTGTTGACGCCCGGCGCGATTTCCGGATCGAGGAAATCGACATCCAGCGTCACATGCAGCCAGCCATCGGCGGCGCGCACCGTCTCAAGAAACGGGCGGAGGAGGCTGACGACGCCGAACTCGTCGATGGCGCGCATGTCATGGACGGTGATCGGGCGCGCGGCGAGGCGTTCTTGCTCGGCCGGATCCACCGAGCGGATCCCCATCATCGCGATCCGCGCCGGGTCGAGCGGGGCTGGCGGCGTCGGCAGCCACGGCGCGAAGCCCGGCTCACCGGTCAGATACGCGATGGGCACGCCGTGGAGATTGCCGGAGGTCGAGCTTTCCAGCGTGTGGATGTCCGGATGCGCGTCGAGCCAGAGGAGAAAGAACGGCCGCTCCTCCTCCGCCGCGCGGCGCGCCAGGCCCGAGAGCGCGCCCATGGCGAGGCTATGGTCGCCGCCCAAGATGATCGGAAAGGCGCCGTCCGCAGCGGCGGCGTAGGAGGCGGCGTGCAGCGCATGCGTCCATGCGGCGATGCGGCCGAGATCCTTCAGCGCGGCGTTCGGATGGGCGGGAAGAGGCTCGCCCGGAGCCGGCGCAACGTCGCCGAGATCGCGGACCTCATGCCCGAGCGCCTCCAGCGCCTCGGCCAGACCCGCGGTGCGATAGGCCGCCGGCCCCATGAGACAGCCGCGCTGGGCGACGCCTTCCTGCACAGGCGCGCCCAGCAGCGCGCAGCGGCGGCTCCGATGCATTTCGGCTCTCCTTCGACGACGATGAAAGGATGATCGGGTAAAAATCCGGTCGATCGGAAGCCGGCGAATCGCGCGAATCGCTTCTTTGTTAGCCGAATTGATGTATTTGATTGCTCATATTGAGTGTTGGACGCGGCGGCGAGCGAGAGGCGCTCTGGCATGGACGATCTTGATCGGCGCCTGATCGCAGAGCTGCGCCGCGACAGCCGCACGCCGCTCTCAAGCCTCGCCGCGGCGCTCGGCGTGACGCGCGCGACGGCCCGGGCGCGGCTCACGAAACTCGAAGAAAGCGGCGAGATCGTCGGCTATACGCTGGTGATGCGCGAAGATCTCGAGGATCGCGGGATGCGCGGGCTCACCATGCTCGAGATCGAGGGCCGCGGCGCCAGCCGCGTCGTCTCGCAGCTCTCGCGCCGGCCCGGCGTCGATGCGGTGCACAGCACCAATGGCCGCTGGGATTTGATCGTGGAGATCAGCGCTGAGACGCCCAGCGATCTCGACGCGGTCTTGAACGAGATCCGCATGATCGAAGGCGTCTCGCGCAGCGAAACCAGCCTAATCCTCTCGACGAAACGCCTGTCGAAGGCGCCGCGGTGAGGCATGCCGCGCCTCTCAACGAGTGGAGGATAACGCACCGGTGAAAACCAGCATGGCGAGGAAACTGAGCGACGCGCCGACTGCTAAAGCCCAGTTCCGTCGGATAAAGGCGCAATGAGGAGGGCTAGCGCCATGCCCGCACGGGAATGCGCGCCGCTCCGTCATCGGTTTGCAAAGCGCGCACAGCTGCGTATCCCGCCGCCAAAATGGGGGTGGGTGATTCCGCCGATCAGCATCCACGCCGCCCATCCAAAGCCAAGGGCCCTCCCCTTCTCGGTCGGGCTGGCGCCGTTCCTCCCTCTCGAAATCAAGACCCCGAGAATGGTCAGTCCAAAGGCGCCGGCCAAAGTCGTCCAGCCGATGAGCATGTTGACGCTGGCGTCCTTCGTCCAACGCTCGAGAGAGCGCTCAAAGGTCGAGACGCTCGTTTCGCCGATCACGGCCTCGCGAATCCGCGTCTTGAAAAACACCTCTACAGATGCGAGCGAAACCGGCGCACAGACCAACACCGGACGTCATTTATTTTATTTTGAACGGTTGTTTGATGTCGAGCGACCGCAATCTGTGAATAAAACTCCAAGTGACGCCATGAACGGACGCCGCTCACGCAGCAGCGCCCTTCATCTTCCAAGTCTCAGAAGCCGAGTGAGAATTCGATCGAGCCGGCGTAGCCGGTTTCGCCTTCCTCGGGCAGCGTCGTCGCCGCGCCGAGGCTGAGCGCGCCGGTGGCGCCCACGGCGCGGGTGATGCGGCCGGAGACCACGGCGTAGCTGTCGTCGATCCGCTCCAGCGTCAGCACGCCGAGCTTGCCTTCATCCGAGCCGATCTCGATCTCATGGCGCTCATCATCGAATTCATGCTCATACGCGCCGCGGAGCGAAAAGCCCCAGCCGGGCAGGCTTTGCGGCGCAGCCGCGAGCGTAAGGCCCAGGATCCCGCGGGTCGACTGGATCTCATTGTCGCCATACGCGAAGCTCGCCGGACCGTCATCCTCCTCATAGGCTTCGAGATCCATCCGGTTGAAGGAAATCGCCGCGTCCGGCGTCAGGGTCGCGCTTTCGCTGAGGGGGATGGTCGCGCCAAGGCCCGCCCGCGCGTAGAAGCGGAAGGCTTCGGTGTCGCCTGAGTAAGTCTCTCTTGCGGCGCCGAGCGTCACGCTGCGTTCGATGTCGTCGAAATAGACCACCTCCACACCGAGCGCGCCATTCAGATGGAAATACTCGCTAAAGGCGGACATGCCGAAGAGACCAGCGTGGACGGACGTCCATGAGGCGTTGCTGTTGGTGAAATCAACCTCGCCGCTATGCACGCCGACTTCGCCGCCGAAGAGGCTGCTTTGGCCGACCAGAGCGTCGATGGCGAGCGTGCCGGAGACTTCATCGCCCTCGCCGCTGCTGTAGAGCGGATCGAGCGCGTCGCCCTCCGCGCTATTGTAGCCGCCGACGATGCGCGCTTGCACGTCGCCGTCGGCGCGCTTCACCCAGCCGCCCTCGGGCGAAAGCGTATAGAGCGCCGAGGGACGCAACCGCTCCTCGCGCCACAGCTCGCGCTGGCGCTGCACGGTCAACATCGTCTCCATGGTGCGCGCCGTGTCGTTCGCGCTTACGAAAAGGGACTGCAGGGCCTGCGCGATGATCGCATGGCCTTCGGCGGTGGGGTGCACGCCGTCGGCGAAGAGGAACACGTCATCTTCTTCCGGAAACGCGGTGACGCCTTCGAGACAGACGAGTGAATTGACTTCCGGGTCGCTGCTGGTTGGACATGCGACGCCCTCCAGTACGCCATCCCCATCTTGAACCTGGCCAGTTTGTGTGAAGCCGAAGCGGCCTGGCTCAGCTAAAGCGGCGTCCGTCAGCTTGCCAAGATCGAACAGGACGGCGTTGGTGCGCGATAAAGCGCTCTCAAGCGCGTCGTTATAGGCAATGCCGAGCTGCTCGGCCCCGATCGCGATCGCTGCCGCTTCCTGAGGCGTGTCGGCCGCCGCGACAGAGTCCAGTGTGCTCGGAGTGGTCGCTGTATTTGGGACGGTGAAAACGACGATGTTCTTGGCGCCGGCGGCTTCCAACTGGCGGACCCCTGCGGCGAGAAGGCTCGCCGCGCCGACCTCTTCGCCGTCGCGCCGGCCTCGCCGCTGGCGGAGCGGCTGCGGCCCAAAGCGCTCGCGGACGTCGTGGGTCAGGACGCGTTGCTCAGCCAAGACGGTCCGATCGCGCGGATGTT
>JBCBCG010000119.1:0-13354 GCA_038530925.1 Pseudomonadota bacterium | reverse complement strand
TGGGGCGGGTGAGCTGGTGGATCTGGCGCCGGCGACCATGGCGGCGCGCATGATCAAATCGAGCGAGGAGATCGCGCTGATCCGCGAAGGCGCTCGCATCGCCGATCTCGGCGGCGAGGCGATCCGGCGAGCGATCGAGCCGGGCGCGCGCGAGATCGACATCGCCATGGCTGGGCGCGACGCCATGGAGCGCGAGATCGCGCGGGCGCATCCGGAAAGCGAGCTGCGCGACAGTTGGGTTTGGTTCCAATCAGGCCTGAACACGGACGGCGCGCATAACCCGGTGACGACGCGCGCTCTCAGCCGCGGCGACATCCTCAGCTTGAACACATTTCCAATGATCTCAGGCTACTACACCGCGCTTGAGCGCACGCTCTTCCTGGGCGAGCCCGATCCGGACAGCCTGAAGATCTGGCGCGCCAATGTCGCCGCCCATGAACTCGGGCTCTCGCTCATCAAGCCTGGCGTCAGCTGCGCGGCGGTCTGCGAGGGCGTGAACGCGCTGTTTGAGGCCGAAGGCCTGCTCGGCTACCGCTCCTTCGGCTATGGGCACTCCTTCGGCGTCCTCAGCCATTATTACGGCCGCGAAGCCGGGCTCGAATTCCGCGAAGACATCGACACCGCGCTGGCGCCGGGCATGGTCGTCTCCATGGAGCCGATGCTCTGGATCCCCGAAGGCGCGCCTGGCGCCGGCGGCTACCGCGAGCACGACATTCTGATCGTCACCGAGGACGGCGCCGAGAACATCACCGGCTTTCCTTATGGGCCGGAGCGCAACATCATCGCGGCGTGACGAGCGGCGTCATCCATCCTCGGCGATGGTGGTGAGGATCCAGCGCTTGTAGCGGCGGATTTGCGTGTAGACGCCGTAGCGGAGGGCGCGCGCGCAGCCTTCGCCCCAGGAGACGACGCCGACCAGCGCCGGGCTCTCGCCGCCGCGCCAGACAAGCGGGCCGCCGCTGTCGCCTTGGCAGGCGTCGATCCCGCCATCGATATGGCCCGCGCACATCATGCCCTCTCGCACGGCGCCGTCATAGGCGTCGGGCGCGTTGCATTTGGAGAGCCCCACCAGCGGCACATCGGCCCTCATCAACACCTGCGAGACCTGCCCGCCCTCGCTGGTCCGACCCCAGCCCGAAACTTCGAGCGGCGCGCCGAGGCGGATGCGGTCTTCAGGGCCGGTCAAACGGATCACGCGGTCCGAGAGATCGGCTTCGACCTTCACCAGCGCGATGTCGGCGACCTGCGTGCGCCGGTCATAGCTCGGATGGATCACCACCGCCTCGAAATCCGTGATCTCGCCGCCCTCCCCAAGCCTTGTGGCGCCGAAGCGCAGCTCGCCCGGCCGATCGCGCGGCGAGGTGACGAAGCAATGGGCGGCGGTCACGATCCATTGCGGCGCGATCACCGAGCCGCCGCAAAGCGCCGGGCCGCCCGCCAAGGTCTCGATCGAGAGCGCGACTTGCCATGGGTGCTCGGCGATGTCCGCGGGCTTTCCGCCGACGATTAAGGTTTCATCATCGCCGCCGCGCGGCGCGGCGAAGCCGCCGACGGAGGCCGGTTGCGCGACAGCGCCAGACGCCGCGGCGAGGCAGCCCAAGAACGCGAAGGCCGCCGCCATGGCGGCGATACGCCGACATGCGCTCAGGCCGACGCCGGCGTCGTCCCCGCTAAACTCCGCTTTGATCATCGTCTTCCCCTCCCCAACAGGCGCGCCTCCGCAGCGATTGAGGATGAGCGTCGCGGCGCGCTGTGGCGAGAGCGTGGCTCCCCTCGGTTCAAAGCGGCGTCAGCGCGTGTCGCCGCGCCAGGGCGGGGGACGCTTTTCGAGAAAGGCGCTGAGGCCCGCTTTCGCATCCTCGCTGTCCCAAATCTCCGCGAGCGCCGCGGCGGTCAGATCCTTCAGGCCCGCCGGCCCGCTCTTTGGCAGCGCCGCCGCGATTTCGGCGATCAGCGCCTTGGTGGCGGCGGCGGCTTGGGGCGCGGCGCCGAGATGCGCCTCGACAAGCGCATCGCACGCCGCATCGAGCGCCGTCTCCGTCTCCGCGACGCTCTGGAGCAACCCGATCCGCAGCGCCTCCGCCGCATCGAACGGCGCGCCGGACAGCATGGTCGCCCGCGCCGCCGCCGCGCCGATCTTGGCGATCACGTATGGCGCGATGTTCGCCGGCGCGAGGCCGAGCCGCACCTCCGAGAGGGCGAGCCGCGCGCCCGCGAGCCCCACCGCCGCGTCGCAGGTCGCGATCAAGCCGACGCCGCCGCCGAACGCCGCGCCGTTCACGCGTGCGATCAAAGGCTTCGGCAAGCTGTTGAGCGCCTCGAAGAGATCGGCGAGCAAAAGACTGTCGGCGAGCCGGCCGCCGCGATCCTTCTGGGCGCTCTCAGCGAACCAGGCGAGATCGCCGCCTGCGCAAAACGCGTCGCCCGCGCCGCTGAGCACCGCGACGCGCACCGACGCATCCTCCGCCAGCGCCCGCGCGGCGCGCGTCAGCTCCCGGATCATCGCCTCATTGAGCGCGTTGCGCCGCTCAGGCCGCGCCAGAAAAAGCCGCGCGACGCCGCGATCGTCGATCTCGAGCGACAGCGTCTCGAAGCGCCTATCCGCCAGGCTCATTTCGGCGCGATCCGAGCGCCAAGATCCTTGGGCTCGATCGTCTCGGCGTAGGCGATGATCGCCTCGGCCTCCTCAAGCGTCATGACCACCGGCGCGATATGCGGCGGGCGCTCGGCGCTGAAGGGCTCGGTGACGTCTTCGATGTACGTAAAGCTCGGATGCGGATTCTTTTGCCAGAAGGCCGCGAATTTCTCGCGCCAGCTCGGGATCGCGCGGAGCGCCGGGAAGGAGGGCGTCGAGCCGATGCCGCCGTATTTGTTCACCTCGCCCACCACATGGCAGCGGCCGCAATGTTGAAGCGCGAGCCGCGGACCGTCGCCGACATCCTCTCCCGCCGGCGCCGCGGCCGCTGATGACGCCGGCGCGGCGCCCGCAAGCGCGAAACGGCCGCCGCTGCTCGGCTCGAACTTGGCGAGCGCGCGCCCGCCGGCGCCGGAGCGCAGCCATGCGAGAAACCGCGCCGCCTCCGTCTCGTCGACGCCAGCGGGCGCGGAGGCGGCGAAGCGCTGATCGCCCTGGAGCAGCAGCGCCTCGAACCCGTCCGGAGCGGGCGCCGCGACCAGGATCAACCCGGCCGCCGCATCGGGCGGAGCCGCCGCATCCAGCGCGGCGATGTCGAGCGTGATCCGCGTCTTGAACCGAAAGCGCGGCGCGAGATGCGCCAGCAATCCGCTTTCAACCAACACCGGATCGGCGAGGACGCGCAGCCGCCCGTCATCCGCCGCCGACGCGCCGCTCTCGGATTGGGCCGAAGCCGGCGGCGCTGAAGCGAGCGCGGCGAGCCCGACGGCGAGACACGAGCTTACAATGAGCCGTCCGACGCGCGCCGATGCTCTAAAAAGACCTTTGCGGTGGATCTGGCTCGACATGCCGCCTCGCTCCGCCTAGCTGCACGAAAGGCGAAGCGTAAACGCGCCGACAGCGCCTGGCGAGCGCCGCGGATCGTCGCGGCGCCGGACGGTCGATAACTCAAGAACGAGATCACGGGAGGAACGGGATGGACGAAGACGCGTTCAACATGTCGATGCGGAAGTTTCTGAAGAAGGTCGGCGTCACTTCGCAGCAAGAGATCGAGAAAGCCGTCCGCGCCGCGGCGACGAACGGCTCGCTAGGAGACGGGCCGCTTCAAGCGAAAGTCGTGCTCACGGTGGCGGGCGTTTCGCTAGAGCATACGGTCGAAGGCGCCATCGCGCTCTCGAGCGATCAGGCGGAGAAAGAGTAAGCATCCGCGCCAGCCTATCGGCCAACGCAGCGCAGCGGGCCGCCGCAAACGCTCTTTACCGCTAGAGGACAGGATGCGGTTGCAGGAAGCGACCGTTGCTGCGAAGCTCCGCGGCGAAGAGACGCGTAGGCTGCGGGTTAACGACGCGGCGTCGAATGCGCAGGCGCAGGGATGGGAGCGGAATGACCGTCACAGAGCAGGACGTGCTGGGCGCGCTGAAGGGGATCGTGGATCCGTCGAAAGGAACGGACATCGTCACCGCCGGTATGGCGAGCGGCGTGGCGATCGAGACGGCGAGCGATGAGGAAGGGTTGAAAGTCCGCTTCGTGCTCGAGGTCGAACCGCGGCGCGCCGAGGCGATGCGCCCGCTGGTCGCCGCGGCGGAGAACGCGGTGAAGGCGATCGACGGCGTCGGCTCGGTCACCGCGGTGCTCACAGCGCATTCGGCCGCGGGTCAGGCGGTGCAAGCGCCCACAGCGCCGAAGGGCTCGCCGCTGGCGATGGACGGCCCGCCCAACCTGCGCGGTCCCCAAAGCATGAAGTCGCCGCCCGACGGGCTCCGACCTCTTAAGCAACCCGACAAGCCGCAGACCGGCAAGATCGAAGGTGTGGACCGCCTGATCGCCATCGGATCCGGCAAGGGCGGCGTCGGCAAATCCACCGTCTCGGCGAATCTCGCCGTGGCGCTCGCGGCCGAGGGGCGGCGCGTCGGGCTGCTGGACGCGGATGTCTACGGGCCGTCGCAGCCGCGGATGCTGGGCGTCTCGGGGCGCCCCTCCTCGCCGGATGGGAAAACCATCCTGCCGCTCCGCAATCACGGCGTGACGTTGATGTCGATCGGGCTGCTGACGCCCGAGGACAAGGCCACCATCTGGCGGGGGCCGATGCTGATGGGCGCGCTTCAGCAGATGCTGCGCCAGGTCGCTTGGGGACGCCTCGACGCGCTTTTGGTCGATCTGCCGCCGGGCACCGGCGATGTGCAGCTGACGCTCAGCCAGAAGGCGGAGGTCGACGGCGCGATCGTCGTCTCAACGCCGCAGGATGTGGCGCTGCTCGACGCGAAAAAGGCGCTGGACATGTTCGAGAAAACCAACACGCCGGTGATCGGCATGATCGAGAACATGGCGACGTTCTGCTGCCCGCAATGCGGACATGAGACGCAGATTTTCGGCCATGGCGGCGCGCGGGCGGAGGCCGAGCGCGTGGGCGCGCCCTTCCTCGGCGAGATCCCGCTCGATATCGACGTCCGCCTCTCCGGCGATGGCGGCGCGCCGATCGTGGCGGCCAAGCCCGAGAGCCCGCAGGCGCTGCGCTTTCGCGAGATCGCCCGCGGCCTGATCGAGCGCGGGTTCGGCTGATGAGCATCGCCTATGATCCCGCGCCCACGCCGGCGGGCGCCGAGCCATCCTTCCCGCCGCTCTTCACCGGAGAGCGCGTTCCAAGCGACGTCGACCCGCTGGCCAAGGCGGTCGCCGCCGCAGGACGGCCCGAAGGCGTCGAGGCGGGGACATTGTTTTGGGCGGATCGCGACGATCGGCTCGAGGCGGCGCTGGTGCTGGCGCCCGAAGCGCCGCTGAAGGAGGCGCTCGCGATGCTGTTCGCCGCGGCCAACGGGCTCGGCGACGCGCTCGGCGCGCTCTCGCCGCCCGAAGTCGCCGTCACCTGGGAGTGGCCGGATCTGGTGAAGGTGAACGGCGCGGCCTGCGGCGTCTTCCGGGTCGAGGCCGATGCGCGCGCGCCGGAGGCGACACCGCAATGGCTGGTGATCGCGCTCAGCTTGACGATGACGCCGGCCCATGACGCAGAACCTGGCGCTGATCCGACCGTGACCGCGCTTTCGGAGGAAGGCTGCGGCGATATCGGCCGCACGCGCCTTCTGGAGAGCTGGTCGCGCCATACGCTGGTGTGGATCAACCGCTGGCTCGATGACGGTTTCCGCCCGATCCACGACGCCTGGGCGGCGCGGGTCGAAGGCCGCGGCGAAGCCATCGGGCTCACCCACGCCGGCGCGGCGCGGCGCGGCGTTTTCCTTGGGCTCGACGAGACCGGTTCGATGCTGCTCAAAACCGAGGCGGGCGTCGAAGCCCTCGGCCTTGAAGCGCTGCTCAACCATCCGCGCGCGGCGCCGGAGCCGGCGCGCGCGCCAGAGGAGGCCGCCCCATGACGCGCGCGCAGTTCACGCTTCCGGACGCGGAGCCTTCGCAGCGCAAGCTCGCGCGCACGATCCAGCTCGACGGCTCCGACCTCAACGTGTTCGACAACGCCGCCGACGCCGATGAATGGGCCGTCTCCGGCGCGTTCGCTTTCTCGAACTGGTCCGAGGAGATGATCGCCGGCAAAGCGCGCCAAGCCTTCGCCAATGGGTGGATGGGGCTTGAGAGCTTCGGCCGCTCAACCTTCGTCGCGGTCGCTCGCATCGAGGATGCGGAGTATGAAGCGCAAATCGAGCGGCTGGCGCAGCATTTCGTCGAGGTCTACGGCGCGCCGGATCTCGCCGCTGCGCGGCCCGCCGCCCGAGAGGAGCTCGCCTTCATGGCCGAGCTTTGCGACGAACATGATCCCAACACGCTGTTGATCGTCGAGCGCAGCTTGACCGAGGCCGGCGTGAAAGAAGGGTTTCGCGCGATCAAACCCGCCGAGGCGGAGCTTGAAGCCTTCGCTGTGCATGGCGATTGAGTCGCGGCGAGCAACCACTGGCGGCGTTGGCTGGGCGGAGGTGAGGCGCTGACGCAGCGTCGGGTTTGACGCCCGCGCGCGCCAGGGCTACGCCGGTCGCCACTTGGACGCGCGCGCGCCGTTTCTTCCGCGCGCGCCGACCCGCCGGCAGCGATTGAGACCCATGAGCGAAGACGAGACCGACGGGCTGAAGCTCGATCCCATCCAACAAGCGATCGACGATATCCGCGCCGGCGAAATGATCGTCGTGGTCGATGATGAAGACCGCGAGAATGAAGGCGATCTGATCATGGCGGCGGAGCTGGCGACGCCGGAGGCGGTGGCCTTCATGGTGCGCCACACCTCCGGCATCCTTTGCACGCCGCTGGAGGCGAGCGAAGCGCGCCGGCTGCGCTTGCCGCCGATGGTGGCGGAGAACGATGCGCCTCTCGCCACCGCCTTCACAGTGTCCGTCGATTATCGCCACGGCCTGACAACCGGCATCTCCGCTGAGGAGCGCTGCGCCACGGTGCGCGCCATGGCCAATCCCAACACGGGCGCGGATGATCTGGTGCGGCCCGGCCATGTGTTTCCGCTGGTGGCGCGGCCGGGCGGCGTGTTGATGCGCACGGGCCATACCGAGGCGGGCGTCGATTTCGCCAAGCTCGCAGGGCTCCGCCCAGCGGGCCTCCTCGCCGAGCTCGTCAATGACGATGGCACGGTGATGAAGGGCGCTCAGGTGGAGAGCTTCGCCCGCGCGCATGGGCTGACGCTCGTCTCGATCGACGCGCTGATCGCCTATCGCCAGGAGCGCGAGACGCTGATCGAACGCGTCGGCGAGACCACGTTCCAAGCGCCGATCGGTCGGGTGCGCGCGATCGAGTATTCAACGCCTTACGACGACGCGCGCCATGTGGCGCTGGTGGTGGGCGATCTTGAAAGCGCGGCCGCCGCGCCGCTGGTGCGGCTGCAGCGCGAAAGCGTGCTCGACGATGTGTTCGGCGCCAGCCCCAACGCCGTCTCGCGCATGTTGGCGCGCATTTCGGAGGATGGCGCGGGCGTGCTGGTCTATCTGCGCAGCGGCGCGGCGGGCGTGGCCGCTCCGGGCGGGCATGATGTGAGCGGCCCGCCCGGCGAAGGGGCCGCGGCCGACGCCAAACGGCGCGAGACTTGGCGTGATGTGGGCCTCGGCGCGCAGATCATGCGCGATCTCGGCCTCAAGCAGATCCGCGTGCTCTCTTCACGCCAAAGGGATTATCGCGGCGCCTCCGGCTTCGGCGTCGAGATCGTTGAAACGGTGGTGATCTAGCCGCGCCGTTCGAGGCGCTGCGGGAGACAGGCGTCATGACCAGCCAAGCATCGAGCCGACGGCCGAGCGGGCATCCGATGATGGTGCATTTGCGGGTGATGCGCGCGCTGTTCCGGCGCGAGATGCTGACGCGGTTCGGGCGCACGCCGGGCGGCTATCTTTGGGCGATCCTTGAGCCGCTCTCGTTCATTTTGGTGCTGACGGGCGTGTTTTCGCTTATGGCGCATATGCCGCCGCTCGGCTCAAGCTTCGTGCTGTTTTTCGCGACCGGCTATATGGCGTTCACCTTTTACAAGGCGACCGCGGATTTCGGCTCGGCTGGCGTTCAATTCAATAAAGCGCTTTTAAATTACCCAGCCGTGACGCCATTCGATACAGTGACGGCGCGCGTGATTTTGCAGTTTCTTACCAATTACATGGTCAGCATCCTTTTGTTCGGCGGGATCTTTCTGTTCACCGACACACCGATTAATCTCAACGTCCCGCTGATCTTCATCGCCACCGCCGGCGCGACGCTGTTGGCCTTCGGCATGGCGGCGCTGAACGCCGTGCTGTTCATGCGATACCCGGTGTATGAGCGTGTTTTCGGGATTGTGAACCGCCCTTTGTTCCTAATCTCGGGCGTCTTTTTCTTACCAGAAGCGATGCCGACGATCATTCAAGATCTTTTGTTCTTCAATCCGATCGCCCATTATATTTGCTTGTTTCGTATGGGCTTTTATCCAGAGTATCAATCAACCTTTCTCTCAATTGGGTATGTCTGGTTCTGGTCGATCGGGCTCGCCTTCCTCGGTCTCGCGGCGCTCACCGCGAACCGCGGCGCCATGGCGGAGAACTGACGCGGGGCGGCGTCACGCCTCGGGATCGAACCGCGCCCGAACCGCCAGCGCCTCCGCATAGGTGAGGCTGCGGCTGACCGCCTGCTCCGGATCAGGCGCCGGATGATCGCGGCGGAAATGCCCGCCCCGGCTCTCATCGCGGAGCCAAGCGGCGGCGACGACGATCGTGGCGGCGGCGGTCATGTTGAGAAAGCTGATCGACGCGGCGCCGAGCCGCTCAAGCCGCGCGATCTCCGCCAGCCCTTCTTCAAGCCCTGCGCGATCGCGCTCGACCCCGCAGCACCGGCTCATGACGCTGCGCAGCTCCTGCGTCAGCGCCTCTTGCGCCGCGGCGCCAAGCGTCTCTTCGACGCCGTCACCGGCGCGTGCCCGCGCCGCCTCGGCTCTCATCGACGCCGCTTTCGCGATATCCGCCGCGGCGCGGGCCGCGAAGACGAAGCTTTCTAAAAGCCCATTCGAGGCGAGCCGGTTGGCGCCGTGAAGCCCCGTAGCCGCCGCCTCGCCGCAGACCCAAAGTCCCGGAAGTGAGCTGCGCCCGTTCAGATCCGCGGCGACGCCGCCCATATGGTAGTGCGCGGCGGTCGTGACCGGGATCGGCTCGGCGAGCGGATCAAGGCCGGCGGCGCGCACCGCGGCGGCGACGCTTGGAAACTCATGGTCGATCGCGGCGCCGATCGCGGCGCGCGTGTCGAGAAACGCGCCGTCGCCGCTGCGCGCTCGGCGGAACACCGCGCGCGCCACCACATCCCGCGGCGCAAGCTCGGCCGCCTCATGCTCCTCCAGCATGAAACGCTCGCCCGCCCCATCGATCAACACCGCGCCTTCGCCGCGCAGCGCCTCTGTGGCGAGCGGCGCGGGATCGCCGCCGACAGCGATCGCTGTGGGATGAAACTGCACGAATTCAGCGTCTCGGATCAACGCGCCCGCCCGCGCCGCCATGCCCAGCGCCTGGCCGCGGATGCGGCCCGGATTGGTGGTCTGCGCATAAAGGCCCGCGAGCCCGCCCGCGGCGAGCAGCGTCGCCTCGGCGACGAGCCTCACCGGCGCGCCGCTATCGATCCGCCGGCCCCAGGCGCCGATGACGCGGCTCGGCGGCGACGCTTCGGCCCTCGCCTCTTGAAGCGTTAGCGCTTCGATCAACACGCCTTCGAGGATCCGGATCGACGGCGTGCGCGCCACCGCGGCTGTCAAAGCCGCCATGATGGCACGCCCAGCGCCGTCGCCCTCGGCGAAGCGCGCGACCCGCGCCGCGCTATGCGCCGCTTCTTTTGAAAGAAGATACGCCCCATCGGGCGCGCGCGCGAAGGGCGCGCCCAGCCGCGCGAGATCCTCGACCCGCGCCGGCGCCTCCGCCGTCGCCGCGGCGGCGACGGCCGGATCCACAAGGCCGGCGCCCGCGCGCACCGTGTCCGCCGCATGCGCCTCGGCGCTGTCGGCCGGGTCGAGCGCCGCGGCGACGCCGCCTTGCGCCCAAGCGGATGACGCGCCGCGCCCCAGCGGCTCAGGCGAGATCACCATGCAGGGCGCCGGCGCCAGCTTGAGCGCCGCGAAAAGACCCGCGACGCCCGCGCCGATGATCAGCGCGCCGTCGCAATGCAGGCTCTCAGGCTCGCTGGTCATCGGCGCCTCACCTTCTCCGGCCGGCTGAGACGCGCGGAGCGGCGCGCTGCACGCCGCGGATGCGCTCATGCGTGTGTCGTCGCCTGTCACAAGGCCGCCCGATCGCGAGCCGGTCAAGGACGGCGTCAGACGCCGCGCGCTGTTGGAGCGTCGCCGCGAAGGGCGAGCCGCGCCGGCCGCGGCATCATCGTCCCATGCCGCACTCGCGGAATACGTGCAACAGAGGCCGTGTAGCTTTGACCGCAACAGTTCGAGGGATTTTTTTCCACGTTAACCGCCTCCGCTCTCTAAATTTGATTAGAATCAAATCCCTACGCTCCGAACCATGCGCAGAGCACCCCGACAGGTCAGATCGAAAACGCTGTTGCGATTCCCGCACAGGGCGATGTGACAAAAGAGAGGATCAGGGGGTGTCGATGCATAATGGAATGGCGCAGGCGTCAAGCGTCGTCCGGCTTTCGGAGCTGGCGGCGGAGGATCAGGACGGTGTGATCACCATCGGCCCAGGCCAGCATGTGATCATGGACGACGTCGATGTGACCGGGATCATCATCGCCGGCCATGGCGCGCGGCTTTACGCCGACGACACGCAGGATGTGACCATTTCGGCGAACTGGATCCTTGCGACGCATCACGGCGCTTTCGAGGTTGGGACGCCGGACGATCCTTTCCAACATGATTTCACGCTGACGCTGAAGCACAAGAACGCCAATCGCGACGTGAACGTCCAAAAATATCTCAACGAAATCGAGGCCAAGCAGGGCGTCGAATTCATGGATATGGCGATGGATCATGGTCATGGCGCGACGCACAATATGACGATCGTCGACAATGAAGCCTTCCTGATGATGATGCATGGCGGCACGGTCGATATTCACGCCGAAAGCGCCAAGAAAGACGGCTGGAGCCGGCTCGATCAAACGATCGAAGAAGGCGCAACTTCGATCACGGTCGCCAACAAGACCGGCTGGGAAGTCGGCGACGAGATTTTCATTACGGGTTCAGGGCGCGACGGAAAGGACCATGAATCCCGAATCATCAGCGAAGTTTCAAAAAACGGAAAGACCTTTTACTTCGAAGAACCCGTCGAATACATGCATTGGGGTGAAACATCAGTTGAAAATAATGGCCTTAGCGGCGCGGACTATCGCGAATGGACCGTGGATGTGCGCGCCGCTGTGGGACTTACGACACGTAACGTCGTGATCCAAGGCGATCAAGATGCGACGACAACCCATCAGGGCGGCCATCTCATGGCGATGATGGGCGGCGAGCTGCGTCTCGACGGCGTTGAACTGCGCGATATGGGTCAAGAAGGCGTGCTTGGCCGCTATCCTGCGCATTGGCACCTTCTGGGCGATGCGCAAGGTCAATATATGACCAACTCATCCGTCCATCACAGTTACAATAAAGGCGCGACGATTCATGGCACGGACTACCTAAAATTACAAGGTAACGTATTCTACGACACGATTGGGCACCAAGTTTTCATGGAGGATGGCTCAGAGGACAACAACCTCATAAAAGACAACCTGGCCGCAGTGGCGAAAGGAAACGCCAATCCAGCGGACGCCGTTATTCCAACAGATGTTTCCGTAACCTCAAATTTTTGGATCGAGAACGGAAATAACACAATCGTCGACAACTTTGCCTTTGGCGCAAAGCATGGATACACTGTTTCGCCCGCGGCTGACCAGCCGCATGGCCTTTCCGCAGAAATCTTCCCTGGCGACGTTGGAAGTTTCAGCGACTTGGTGTTTCGCGGCAATTCTGTGCACGCAGCTCAAGTCTTCGGCGCCGCGCTCGGTGGCGTGGTCGATCCCGCGACCCTTGAATGGTCGGAAGGTCCTGTTCAATCAGGAGACAACTTTACAATTTCAGACTTCACCAGCCACAAGAGCCAAGCGGGCATATGGTCGGCTGGCGGAAAGCTGACTGTTGAACGACAAATCTCAGTGGATGACGATAAAGGATCCGACGCGCACAGCTTCACCCGAACAATTGATAGCCTCTTTATCGGCGATTACGGAACACAGGCTGCGCGCGATTTCACGCCAAATCGAGCGTTCAGCTGGTATCTGGCGGAAGGCAACATCGTCGAACACTCACACTTTATGAACTATGCGCAGTATGGAGGCCCAGAGAAATTTGGCGTCCTCCGAATGCGACACGCCCAAGTTGAAAGCAGCCATGTTTTCAACAAAGTCACATTTGACAACGTAGAAGATGTATATGGTCACGAAACGGTGCCGAACTCCGCCGTCGCGATCAAAGACCTTGATGGTTCCCTTTCAGGAGTTCCGAACTCCGTCCTTACAGAAATTGACGAGACCTATGGAGGCCTCGATCACATTGAGGGTGCGGAGGTATACTCTAAATATCTCTGGGCGAATCCGAATGCGAACTCCGTTCTTCTTTTTGTTAACGGTCAAAGCAATACAGACTTATCTGTTAAAAGATCAGATGGCGCTGGGACCGAACTATACTCAGATGGGAGCGGAAGGCGACCTGACGTAGTGCAGCTGTTCAGCGGCGATGAATTTGAATTCGCCTATTTAGTCGACATGAAGGATAGTCAGAAATATGGGCCTAACCTTCGCTTTTCAGGGCTCGAAGTTGGACACAGCGTCATCGTTGAGTTCGCAAATGTAACAGGCGCGAATAAAGTTACAGGCGCCACTGAGGTCGAAACCTTTGAACAGCTCTTAGATTCTGAAAGCAGCACGTACCTATTCAATGGGACATCAATGTTCGTGCGCGCGGTTGGTGTGGAAACAGCGACCCCTTATGACGACGATATTGTTGAGGAGATCCGAAACACCGTCGAGATCGAGACGTCTGGTAAATCCGTGCCCGACCAAAGGCCTTACAAATTCGGCAAAGGCGAGTTGTCGCCCGAGCTGCTTATGGCGATGGCGCGGAACGACGACCCTGACGCGCCGGACCAGCCGGACACGCCGGACCAGCCGGACACTCCTGATGAGCCTGACACTCCGGATGAGCCTGACACGCCAGATCAGCCTGACACGCCAGATCAGCCTGACACGCCAGATCAGCCTGACACGCCAGATCAGCCTGACACGCCAGATCAGCCT
>JBCBCG010000118.1:0-13498 GCA_038530925.1 Pseudomonadota bacterium | reverse complement strand
CTCAACGAGAAATGCAGATCCGCCGCCTCGCGCACCAGCCGCGCGCCCTCCCGCGCCGCGGCGAGCAACGTGTCGGGCTTCGCCGCCGCTTCGGAAACCGCCGCGTCCGCGTCCTGCATGCCCGTCCCCTCTCAGCGGTGGTCGACGCCTTCCGCGCCCGGTTCGAGACGACGGTGGAGACGGTGGAGACGGCGGTGGAGGACGTCTCCTTCCGGCCGCCGCGGATCCTGCGGGAGCCGGCGCGGAGCGCTTGACGAACGCTGAGAGGGGACGGGCATGCAGGACGCGGACGCGGCGGTTTCCGAAGCGGCGGCGAAGCCCGACACGTTGCTCGCCGCGGCGCGGGAGGGCGCGCGGCTGGTGCGCGAGGCGGCGGATCTGCATTTCTCGTTGAGGCTTTGGGATGGGTCCGTGGAGCCGCTTGGCGCGGCGCCGGTTCCGGGCCTGATGGTGAGCGTCGCGCGGCGCGGCGTGCTGCCGTCGATCCTGCGTCGGCCGACGCTCGATCGTCTGATCCGCCATTACGCGCTCGGCGATATCGATGTGGAGGGCGGCTCGCTGCTGGATATCGGGCGGCCCTTCGCACTCGACAACGCCAAACGCAAGGCCTTGCGGCGCATCGAGAAGGGCAAGCTTCTACGGCTTGCGGCGCCGTTTCTTTTCGCGAAGGCCGAGCCGCCGCGCGAAAGTCGCCGTTTCGCCGACGACGCGACCGGCGAGAAACGGAACAACAAGGATTTCATTCAATTCCATTACGATGTCGGGAATGAGTTCTATGAACTCTTCCTCGATCCTGAGATGCAGTATTCTTGCGCCTATTTTCCGGAAGGCGTCGAGACGTTGGAAGACGCGCAGATCGCCAAGCTCGACATGATTTGCCGCAAGCTGCGGTTGAAGCGAGGCGAGCGGATGCTTGATATCGGCTGCGGCTGGGGCGGGCTCTTGGCGCATGCGGTCTCGCATTATGGCGTGATCGGGCATGGCGTCACGCTCTCGGAGGAGCAGCTCGCCTTCGCCAAGGCGAAGATGGAGCGGCTCGGCGTCGCCGATCGCGTGACCTTGGAGCTGCGCGATTATCAAGATCTCGGCGGCCGGTTCGACAAGATCGCCTCGATCGGCATGTATGAGCATATCGGCCTGAAGAACATCGACGGCTATTTCAAGAAGGCGCGCGCGTTGTTGGCCGATGACGGCCTGTTCCTGAACCACGCCATCAGCCGCGGCGCCAAGAAAAAGCAGACGCGCTTCTCAAAACGGCCGGAGCAACGGGCGCTGCAACGGTATATTTTTCCGGGCGGCGAGCTGGATGACATCGGCCACACCGTCGCGGCGATGGAGCGCGCCGGCTTCGAAGTGCATGACGTCGAGGGCTGGCGTGAGAATTACCAGCGCACGCTGATGATCTGGTCCGAGCGCCTCACCGCGCGCCGCGCCGAGGCCGAAGCCCTGGTCGGCGCGGCGACCTATCGGATCTGGGCCGCCTACCTCGCCGGCTGCGCGATGGCGTTCGAACGCGGCTCCGCCCGCATCTTTCAAACGCTCGTCAGCCGCTCGCCGAAAGGCGCCTCGCCCGCCCCGCGGTCGCGGGCGGATCTCTACAGCGCATAGCCCGCAAGCGGGGCGCGCGCGACTGAGCCAAGACGCCGCCGCGCCGCGACGGTGGAAACGCGTGCGAAGCGGCGGGTTCGCGCGTATATTCAGGTCATGATCCGTCAATTCGAACTCGTGGAGGCGGTGCGCGCCTATAACACCAACGTCGATGAGGCGCTTTTGAACCGCGCCTATGTGTTCGGCGTCAAAGCGCATGGCGAGCAGACGCGCGCCAATGGCGAGCCTTATTTCAATCATCCGGTCGAGGTTGCGGCGATCTTGACGGAGCTCCGGCTCGACGACGCCACCATCGTCACGGCGCTGCTGCACGACACGATCGAAGACACGGAGGTGACGCAGGCGGAGCTGACGGAGCGTTTCGGCGCGGAGATCGCGCAGCTCGTGGACGGCGTCACCAAGCTTTCGAAACTCGAGTTGGTGAGCCGCGAGCGGGCGCAGGCGGCGAATTTCCTCAAGCTGCTGATGGCGACGGCGCGGGATCCGCGGGTGCTGCTGGTGAAGATGGCCGACCGGCTCCACAACATGCGGACGATCAACCATCTCAAGATCGAGAAGCGGGAGCGGATCGCGCGCGAGACGATCGAGATCTTCGCGCCACTGGCCCGGCGGATGGGCATGCAGCGTTTCTGCGAGGAGCTTGAAGATCTCGCCTTCGCGGTGATCAGCCCTGAGGCGCGGCTCTCGGTGATGCGGCGCTTCGTGCATCTGAAACAGACCCAAGGCCTCGGCGCGGCGGCGGAGATCGAAGCGATGCTGCGCGAGAAGCTGGCGGAGAACGGCCTTCAGGCGGAGGTCTATGGCCGGGAGAAGCGGCCTTACGCGATCTGGCGCAAGATGCAGGACAAGGGCGTCAGCTTCGAGCAGCTCTCCGACATCGTCGGCTTTCGCGTCCTGCTGCCGGATGAGACGGCGTGCTATCAGGCGCTTGGCGTGATCCACCGCGCCTTTCGCGCGGTGCCGGACCGGTTCAAGGATTACATCTCCGGACCGAAGCCGAACGGCTATCGCTCGCTCCACACCTCAGTGATCGGGCCGAACGGCGCCCGGATCGAGGTGCAGATCCGGACCCATCAAATGCACGAGGTCGCCGAGACCGGCGTCGCCGCGCATTGGTCCTATAAGCAAGGCGTGCGCAGCAAGAACCCGTTCGCGGTGGATCCGTTCCATTGGCTGCGCGGTTTGGTCGACCGCGTCGAGCGCGGCGCGCCGCCCGAGGAGGATCCTCAAGACATTCTCGAAGACGCCAAGCGGGAGCTGAGTTTCGATCAGGTGTTCTGCTTCACGCCGCGCGGCGACGTGATCGGCCTGCCGCTGGGCGCGACGGCGCTCGATTTCGCCTATGCGATCCACACGGATGTGGGCCACAGCGCCGTGGGCGTGAAGATCAACGGCGTGCGCGCGCCGCTTTGGACGGCGCTGCGCAATGGGCAGACCGTGGAGGTGTTGCAGTCCGAAGGGCAGCAGCCCTCGCCGGTGTGGCGGCAGATCGCCAAGACCGGCCGGGCGCGGGCGGCGATCCGGCGAACGCTCCGCGCGCAGGAGCAGCGGAGCCTTGCGGAGCTCGGCGAGAAGATCGCTCGGCGCTATTTCGAGCGCGCCGGCGCCGCGTTTTCGGACAAGGCTTTGGCGGCGGCGGCGAAGACGATGAGCCTTGCTGACGCAGATGCGCTGTTGGCGGAGATCGGCGCCGGGCGGGTCACGGTGACCGAAGTGCTGCAGGCGGTTTATCCGGAGAGCGCCGCGGCGGCGGCGGCGGCGGCGATGAGCGTCGAGGCGCCGCCAGGCGGCGCCGACCCCGCGCCGGGCGCGGAGCGGTCGCTTGAGGCCGCGGCGGCGGCGCTCGGGCGGCCCTTGGTGGTCGCCGAGCCGAGCGCCGAGCGTCTGGCGCGGGATGGCGCGGCCGCCGGCGGCGATGATGACGGCGAACGCGCCGATGGGCCGATGCGCATGCCGCTCGCGCCCTGTTGTCGGCCTTTGCCGGGCGAGCGCGTCGTCGCTTTGCGCGAGGACGGGGTCGGCTATCGGCTTCACAGCATCGATTGCGCGACGCTGGCGCGGTTCGAGAATGATATGAGCCGCTGGATGGACGTCGCCTGGGCGCCGGAGGCCGGCGACCGCGCGGCCCATGGCGCGACGCTGAGCGTGACGATTGCGAACGAGCCGGGCGCGCTGGGCGAGGTCTGCGCGCTGATCGGCGGGTCGGGCGCGAATATCGACAGCGTCGAGACCTGGGACCGCAAACCGGATTTTCACCGTTTGCGGTTCGAATTAGAGGTGCGCGATCTTAGGCACTTATCAAATGTTTTGACGGCCCTTACGGCGCAGCCGGTGGTGGCGGAGGCGCATCGTCCGCGGCCTGAACCGCCGGAGACGGGGCGCCGGGCGGAGACGGATGCGATCGAACCGGACGCGGCGCGCGCCGTCGAGAGCGCCGGCGGCCCGGCGGAGGGCGCGGCCGATCGGGAGCCGCAAGATTATGAACCCGCGCCATTGAGCGGCCATTTCGGGGGCGCCGCTGGCGGGTAATGGCGTGAGACAGGAACGCGCCGATGCGACAAGGGAGCGGCTCGGCGCGCGCGTGAAACGCGTCATGATGGCGGCTTCATGCGTATTGCGGATGGGAAGGGAGCGCCGCGATGAGCGTCAGCCATCAAGGCGATCATGCGATCGATCGAATCGACGGCGCGGATCAGGCCGGCCTGCAACGCGCCGCGCTTGACGAGCTGCGCGCTGCGGATGCGTTTTTGGAAGGGCATTTCCTGCTCTCCTCCGGCAAGCGCAGCGCCGTCTATATTCAATGCGCGCGGGTGATGATGGATCCCGCAAGGGGCGGCCGGCTGTGCGCCGCGCTTGCGCGCCGGCTCCGTGTTGAGCAGCCGGCGCTGTTCGACGGCGCGCCGCCGCCGCTCTGCGTCTCGCCCGCCATGGGCGCGGTGATCGTCGGCTATGAGGCGGCGCGAGCGCTGGGCGCGCTGTCCTTTTTCGTCGAGCGCGTCGACGGCGCCTTTCAGTTGCGCCGCGGTTTCGAGATCCAGGCGGGCGCGCCCTGCCTGATGGTTGAGGATGTGGTCACCACGGGACAATCCTCGCGCGAGTGCCTGGCGGCGATCGAAGCGGCGGGCGGACGGCCTGTGGGCGCCGCGTGCTTGGTGGATCGAAGCGGCGGCGCCGCGGATTTGGGCGTGCCGCTGACGCCCTTGGTTCGCATCGACGCGCCCATATATGATGCCGAGGCGACGCCGCCTGAGCTGGCGGCGATCCCTGCGGTGAAACCTGGCAGCCGCGCGGCGCCCGGTCTTTCGGAAGGGCCGGCGAGCGGAGGGCGGACATGATCTTCAAGCGGCGGGAGAAGCGGAGCCTTTGGGCGCGTCTTCGCGACATCGTGCAGCCTCGCAAAGGCTGGCGCCGCGGGTTTCGCTATATCGGCCGCCGCGTGCAGCGCCTGCCGGACACGCCGCATCGAATCGCATTGGGCTTCGCTTGCGGCGGGCTCGCCTCCTTTACGCCGTTCTTCACCTTGCACGCGTTGGCCGCCGTCGCGCTCGCCTGGGTGCTGCGCGCCAACATTCTCGCGAGCGTGTTCGGCACGATCGTCGGCAATCCAATCAGCTTTCCGTTCATTGCGGCGATCAGCCTGCAGCTCGGCAATTGGATGTTGGGGCGTCTCGACGGGGCGGAGAACCTGGATGCGCTCTCTTTCGAATATGTGTGGAACCAACCGCTTGAGTTCTTGGATTCGATTTTCACGCCTTACTTGATCGGCGGACTGATCCCAGGGTTGATCTGCGCTGCGGCGTGCTATTTCGGTCTTCGTCCGATCGTCGCGCGGTTCCAGGAGCGGCGGCGGCGGATCCTGTCGGCGCGGGCGCGCACGCTGCTGGCGGAGCGGCGCGCGGCGCGCCGCGCGGCGAAGGCGGCGGCGGAGCGCGCGAAGGCGGGGCCCTCCGAGCCTGAGCGCGGAGAGCCCGGCGCCGGAGAGGCGCGCCGCGGCGCTTCGGACGCCGCGTCCAAAGTCGGTGAGGCGGGCAAATCGATTGAGCGCCTGTCCGCGGCGCTGCCGAAGCTGCGGCGGCCGCGGCCTGCGGGAGAGACGCGGTGACGCGCAGGCGCGGCGACGCGCGGCGGCTGAAGACCGCGGCGGTCGGCTCGAGGCGCGCAGCGAGCGATGGCGAGGCGATGTGAGTAACGGCGAAGGCGGCGGGGCCGCGACTGAGCGGCTGCGTTTGGGCGTGAACATCGACCATGTGGCGACGCTGCGAAATGCGCGCGGCGGCGCGCATCCCGATCCTGTGCGCGCCGCGCAACTGGTCGCCGGCGCCGGCGCTGACGGCCTCACCATCCATTTGCGCGAGGATCGCCGGCATATCGTCGATGCGGATGTCGAAGCGTTGAGCGCCGCGGCGATCCTGCCGATTAATCTTGAAATGGCGGCGACGGAGGAGATGGCGTCGATCGCGCTCGCTCGCCGCCCGAACGCGGTGTGTCTGGTGCCCGAGCGGCGCGAGGAGCGGACAACCGAGGGCGGGCTCGACGTCGCCGGCGATCAGGCCCGGCTCGCCGCCTATGTCGCGCCGCTGCGGGCGGCCGGCGTTCGGATCTCGCTCTTCATCGCGCCCGATCCGCGGCAGATCGAAGCGTCGAAGGCTGTCGGCGCGGACATCGTGGAATTGCATACAGGGCCCTATTGCCACGCGGCGCCCGGCGCGGCGCGTGAGGCGGCTTTGGCTTTGTTGCAGAGCGGCGCGCGCCATGCGGCGGCGTTGGGGCTTGAGCCGCATGCCGGCCACGGCCTCGCCTTCGACAGCGTGGGCCCTGTCGCGGCGATACCGGAGTTCGCTGAGCTCAATATCGGCCATTTTCTGATTGGGGAGGCCGTGTTCACCGGCTTGGAGGCGGCGATCCGGCGCATGCGCGCGATGATGGATGAGAGCCGCGGCCGCGCCGGCGCCGCCTCGTGATCCCGCGTCAGGCGCTGGGCGCCGAGCTGCACGCGGGCGGCGGCGCGGGCGTTGTGGGCGTCGGCTTCGACCTCGTCGACATTCGGCGTATCCAGCGCTCCATCGATCGCTTCGGCGAGCGGTTCCTGTCCCGGATCTACACCGAGCGCGAGCGGGCGCTCTGCGATGCGCGCCGCGCCAACCGCATCCCCGCTTATGCGCGCCGCTGGGCGGCGAAGGAGGCTTGCGCCAAGGCGCTCGGCACCGGCTACGCGCTCGGCGTCGCCGCGCGCCAGATCGAACTTGATCGCGGCGAGGCCGGGCCGCCCTTCTTGCGCCTTTACGGCGGCGCGGCGGCGCGGCTGGCGGCGCTGACGCCCGAGCGGTGCGCCGCGCGGCTGCATGTCACCATGAGCGACGAGCCGCCTTACGCTGCGGCGGTGGTGGTGATCGATCTGCGCCGCCTCGACGGCGCGGCGGCGGCGGCCGAATGATGCGCGCGCACATGGGCGCGCGCGGCGCCGGCGCCTTGGGCGGTGGGCGGAGCGGCGGCGTGTGTTGACAAGAGGGGCGAGGCCGTCTCTATGCCGCCAGACGCGCAAGGGGTTAGCGCTGTGCAGGCGCTCTGCGCCGGACGCTGTGCGGCGATGGGAAGCGCCCCGGCGGATCGCGATCGAGGGTCTTGAGCGGGGCGTGGCGGACGGATGAGAGCCGTTCGAACGCGCAGGGAAGCGGCGGACGCGACTGGCGTCGGCGCAATTGAGGCCTGAGACGTGACCGAAAAAGATCCTGACACGGCGGAGATGGATGAGCCGCGCGAATCCTTTGGCGAGATCGTCCGCACAGTGATCTACGCGCTTTTGATCGCGCTTGTTTTTCGCACGGTGTTGTTCCAGCCCTTCTCGATCCCGTCCGGCTCGATGAAGCCGACGTTGCTTATTGGCGATTACCTCTTCGTCTCCAAGTATTCCTACGGCTACTCGAAGTACTCTCTTCCTTATGGCAATTTGCTGCCGGAGTGGTTCAGCGGACGGTTGTTCGGCGGCGAGCCTGAGCGCGGCGATGTGATCGTGTTCCGCAACCCGCGGAACGAGAACCAAGACTACATCAAGCGGTTGGTCGGCTTGCCGGGCGATCGCGTTCAGATGCGTCGCGGGGTGCTGCATATAAACGGCGAGCCTGTGAAGCTGGAGCGGATCGAGAGCTTCGTTGAGCCGGTCGCGGCCCGCGCTCAACAATGCGTGTCGCGCGCCAACATCGCGCGGTTGCGCTTAAGCGCTGAGGATCGCGAGCTCATCCGGAGCGAGGGGCGGGATCTTTGCCTGAAGATCCAATATATCGAAACGCTGCCGAACGGGACGCGGCATCCGGTGCTGGACGCCGATGGCGACCGGAATTTGCTCGACAACACCAGCGTGTTCATCGTGCCGCAGGGGCATTACTTCTTTTCAGGCGACAACCGCGACAATTCCCAAGACAGCCGCGAGCGCGGCGGCATCGGCTTCGTGCCGGCGGATCATTTGATCGGCCGCGCCGAATTGGTGCTGCTGTCTTCAGATGGTCCGTTCTGGCAATTTTGGAATTGGCGCGGCGATCGGTTCTTCCAGTCGATCGATTAGCGCTCGCGCTTCGGTTCGAGACGGCGCATGCAGGGCGCTATGAGAAAACCGGCGAAACCCAAACGGCGCGCGCCCGCAGAGGCGTCGCATCGCGCGGCGAAGGCGGAGCGCCGCGGCGCCGCGGCGCCGCTCGCCTCTCTGGAGACGGCGCTGGGTCACGCTTTCGCCGATCGGGCTCTGCTTGAGCGCGCGCTCACCCATGGCTCAGCGGCGGGGCGGCGCGATGAGGGCGGCGCGGCCGACAACCAGCGCCTTGAGTTTCTCGGCGACAGGGTGCTCGGCTTGCTGACGGCCGAGGCGCTGCTGCGTGATCATCCGTTCGATGCGGAGGGCGCGCTCGCGCCGCGGCTCAACGCTTTGGTGCGGCGCGAGACCTGCGCGGAGGTGGCGCAGCGGCTCGATCTCGGCCGCTATCTGCGCATGGCGCCGTCGGAGGCGGCGAGCGGCGGGCGGCGGAAGACGGCGCTGCTCGGCGATGCGATGGAGGCGGTGATCGCGGCGGTCTACTGCGATGGTGGGCTCAACGCGGCGCGCGCGGCCTATGCGCGGCTTTGGGGGCCGGCGCTTGCGGCGCAGACCGGCGCGCCGGCGCCGATCGATGCGAAGACGGCGCTGCAGGAATGGGCGCAGGCGCGCGGGCTCGCGCCGCCGACTTATCGGCTGATCGCCCGCGACGGGCCTGATCACGCGCCGCGTTTCAAGGTGGCGGCGGAGCTTGAGACCGGCGCGCGCGCCGAGGCGGAGGGCGCCTCCAAGCGCGCGGCGGAGCAAGATGCGGCGGCGAGCTTGTTGGCGGCGGCGGAGAGCGAGGCGAGCGGATGAGCGATGATGGAGCGCCGAAGACGGAAGGCGGCGATGCAGCGCCGACGCGCGCGGGCTTCATCGCGCTGATCGGCGAGCCGAACGCCGGCAAATCGACGCTTCTAAACCGCATGGTCGGCGCGAAGGTCTCGATCGTCACGCATAAGGTTCAAACGACGCGCGCGCGCATCCGCGGCGTCGCGATGGAAGGCCGGGCGCAGCTCATCTTCGTCGACACGCCTGGCCTCTTCGAGCCGCGGCGCAAGCTCGATCGGGCGATGGTGTCCGCCGCATGGACGGGCGCGGCGGACGCCGATGTGATCGCGCTCCTGGTCGAGGCCCATCGCGGCGCCACGCCGGGCGTCGAGCGCATTCTTGCGGCGTTGCCCGAGAAAGCCGCCGGCCGCCCGATCGCGCTTCTCGTGAATAAAATCGACCGCATCCGCCGGGACGCGCTGCTTCCGCTGCTCGACGATCTCGGCCGGCGCGCTCTGTTCGAGAAGGTGTTCTTGATCTCCGCCGAAACGGGCGACGGCGTCGCCGATCTGCGCGCTTGGCTGGCGACGCGGATGCCGGAGAGCCCGTATCTCTTTCCTGAAGACGATCTTGTGGATGCGCCGCTGCGGATGCTGGCGGCGGAGATCACGCGCGAGAAGCTGACGCTGCGGCTTCATCAGGAACTGCCCTATCAGCTAACGGTCGAGACGGAGAGTTGGAAGGATCTGAAAGACGGCGCGGCGCGGATCGAGCAGGTGATCTACGTGATGCGCGATGGGCATAAGGGCATCGTGCTCGGCTCTAAGGGCGAGACCATCAAGGCGATCAGCCAGCAGGCGCGCGAGGAGATCGCGGCGCTGCTCGAGCGGCCGGCGCATCTGTTCCTGCGCGTCGCCGTGCGGCCGAATTGGATGGCGGAGCCGGATCGCTATCGCGAGATGGGGCTGGACATAAAAGACGGCTGAGACGCCGCTCAGCATGCTGAAAAGGGGAGCTTGTGCGTCTGACCGCTGAAATGTGGGTGGCCGCCTATATGCGCCGGGCGGAGACCGAGGGCGCCGCGGCGTATCTGCGCCGCCGCGGCGCGGCGCAGGGCGGCTCGGTGGCGCTCAAGATCCTGCGCACCGGCCTGCCGCCGCATGAGCCGGCGGCCACAGCGCTCGCCCGCGTCTCCTCGCTCGATGGCGGGATCGCCTGGAGCTGGCTCGTCGGCCCGGAGCCTGCGCTTGAGCGCGAGGTGGACGCCAAGCTTGAGCGTCAAGCGGCGTTCGATCCGGATCTCTGGCTTGTCGAGATCGAAGACCGCGAAGGGCGGCGCTTCCTCGACGATCCGATTTTGGGATGACGCGACCGCAAGAGAGGACATCCGCCATGGCGACAAGCCGTCTCTCCTCCCTCCGTTTATGGGGTGCGGCTCTGCTCTGCGCGCTCGTCACAGCGTCTTTCGCCGGGCCCGCGGCGGCGCAGGGCGGGCTCTGCGGCGATCCACAAGCCTTCTGCTTGCGGTTCATCACGCCTGAATGCGGCGCGCGGCTGGGCGCGGGCGCCTTGCCGGCGGGAGATGACAGCTGCGCCGGCAAGATCGAGGCGTATCGCACCTGCCTCGCCGCTGCGGCCGAGACCTGCGTCGCGCCAGGCGATCCGCGAACGGAGACCTCCGGCGCCGCTCAGGCCGGGTGCGATGCGGAGGACGCCCGCACGCTCTGGGCGGAGTTGCGGCGGAGCGCGCAAGCAGGCGAGTTGGAGGCGTTCGCCGCGGCGTGCGACGGCCGTCCGCAGGCGGCGCTGGCGCGCACGCGCGCCGAGCGCCTGAGGCGGGGCGAGACGGCGGCGCCGCAAAGCGTCGAGACGCGGCACGGGGCGCCGGAGCGCGGCTCGATCATGCAAGTCGTCGGCTCCTTCGCGCGTCTCAAGGCCTCGCCTGGCGACGGCGCAAGCGGGCCCTTGCTCGGCTCTGCCGCCTCGGGCTCGATCGTGACGGTGCTCGAGCGTGATGCGGAGGGACGGTTCGTCCGCATCGAGGTTCTGAAAGCGGCGCCGAGCGGAACGCTTTACGCGGCGCGCGGCTGGGTTCTCGCTGCGGATCTGCGCGATGCGCCGGCCTCGCTCGCGCCGAAGCCGCTGGAGATCGGGGCGGACGCCCTGGTCGACACCTACACGCTCAGCATCTCCGCGCTGCCGAGCAGCGCCGGCGGCGTGATCTCCGCGCAAGGTTGGCTGAAGCGCGGCAGCCGCCTTCGCGTGCTGGAGCGCTTCGTCGATCCCAAGGAGGGCGCGTTCATCCGCTTCCGTCTGCTCGCCGCGAAGGAGGGCTCGCAGCCGACGGCTGAGGAAGGCTGGACGCCGGAGGCGAACTTGATCGCCGCCGAAGAATGACCCGCGTCGAGCGTTGCTCCAGGATCGACGCGCTCGCTGCGCCGCAGGCGTCTTTGCGAGAGGGGCTCCGACGCGGGCGACGAGGCCGCCGGAACAGGCGTTTCTGACAAAGCGCTTCGCCCTATCGATCTGTCGTGAAAATCAAGATTGGGAGTGGTTTTGTGGCGACCCGAATCGGATTGAGGAGTTCGTTGATTTTCTCCAATCATGCAATCTCAAAATCTAAATAAGAAGAGCCGCGTGCATGCTGATCATTTCGTCCTTCTTGGAATAGGAAGTTGCGTATCTTGGGTGAGGGCTCCGGTTTTTCGAGCTTGTCGACGCGGACCCTGAGGCTTTTCGGCCTGTCTTGGACCTTTGGGTTAATGCGATCACTCCAGATGACGGAGTCATCGCTGCTTTTTGCGTTGGATTCAGCGATTTTTTTTATCAGGTGCGGAAGCGCAGTCTCTTTACTTGAGCCCGGTCAATCGCAACTGGCGCGGAGAGGGCGGTGGGGCGTCACCAGAGCGTTTTGGCGGCGCGGCCAGGCCATTCCGCATCATAGGCTGCGGCGTCGATCGCGGCGCGGCTTTGCGCTTCGAGGATGCGGCCTGGGCTGGGCAGGGCGGCCGGATCGCGGCGGCTTTCCGGCGCCCAGAGCCGCGAGCGCAGCACGGCGCGGGCGCATTGGAAATAGATCTCTTCGAGCGTGATCACGATGACGCTGCGCGGCGCCGCGCCCGGTTCGGCGTGGCGCGCGAGGAGCGACGGCTCGGCGTTGATGCGAGCGCGGCCATTGATCCGCAACGTCGTTCCTGAACCAGGGATCAGGCAGAGCAGCGCCACGCGCGGATCGCGGAGGATGTTGCGGAGGCTGTCGATGCGGTTGTTGCCGCGCCGATCGGGCAGATGCAGCGTGCGCTCGTCCTCGATGTGGAGCGCCGGCCCCGCATCGCCGCGCGGCGAGCAATCGAGCCCCTCGGTGCCGGCGGTGGCGAGCGCCAGGAATGGCGAGGCTTCGATCAAGGCGCGGTACTCTGGCGTGATCCGGTCCGCGACCTTGACCGTCGAAGCGAGCGCCGTCTCGCCGTAAAGCGCCTCGAGCGCCGCGAGATCCTCGATCCAACCGCCGCGAGGCGAAGCGTCATCGGTGATCGAGCCGTTCATCGTCTCGCCGTTCGTCATCGAGCCTTCCGTTATCGAGCCTTCCGTTATCGAGCCTTGCGTCATCCAGCCTTGCGTTTTCGGCTCATCACCCACGCGGCCGCAGGATCACTCGTCTTCATCGTCATCCTCATCATCGCCGACCACCGCGTCGACCGGCGCGAGGATGACGTCGACGCCGGTTCCAACGACATCGCCCGTGGTCTCCACCGCGGTTCCGACCACGCCGATCACCGCGCAACCGCTCAGCGCGGCCGCCGCGAAAAGGGCGACCAGCGGCGCGGAGATACGCCGCTCAGGGGCGTCGAGCCCCTTCGCGCCGTTCGCGCATGGGCGCGGAGCGCGGCGCGGCGCGGCGGATCGGGGCGCTTCGTCGTAAGCAGGCATAGGCCGCGCCTCCCGAGAGGGCGCCGCCGGAGGGGCGACGCGTCGCCCACGCTTCTGGCGGGCCGGCGCGCGAAGCGCAAGCGCGCCGGCCTCGCGGCCCTGGCCTCAGGCCTGCTCGAAGAGCGCCCGCATCTCTTCGAGCGTCTTGCGGATTTCGAGCGCCATACGCCGACTCGAAGTGTCGGGATGGGCGTTGAAGCTCACCACGGTGGCGGTGATGTCGTTCTTTTGAATCACATAGCCGATGCCGTAGCCTGCGGCGGTGACCGGCCCGAAGCTGTTGACCAGAAGCGCGTTCATCGGCAGCTGGGCGGTGGAGAGCTCCCAGCCGCGGGTCCAAACCTCCTGATCGAAGAGCCGCGGCGGCGTCTCGCCTTGATCCTTCGCTTGCAGTAAAAGGCCGAGTAGGTGCCGGTCGCAGCCCTGGGCTTGGGCCGCCGCGCCGCCGAGCTTGCCATGAACCTCGAACGCCGCGCGGGCCGCGGCGATCTTGTCGGCGGCGCTGGCGCTCGGGCTCTCCATCGCCTGGATGAAGGCTTGGCTTTGGCGCGTCGCGCTGCGGATCGTTTCAGTGCGCCCCAGTTTGAAAGCGCGGGTCTGGCTTGACTCATAGACCTTCGGCAC
>JBCBCG010000117.1:0-13729 GCA_038530925.1 Pseudomonadota bacterium | reverse complement strand
AGCACGCGTGCAGAAAAGCCCGGCCGCTGGGCGAGAGGCCGCGGCGGCCCTGGCAATCCTCGCTCGCGCCGCTCAGCCCGTTCGAGAAGCGATGCGTCGGCGCGATCATGCGATAGCCCGCGGCGCGCAAGGCGGAGACCTCTTCGCGCACGAGGCTCGGCGGCGCGTCCGGCTCGATCCAATGCAGACCCTCGAGGCTCAGCATCACGCCAAGCGGCGCGGCTCGGCTGGCGGCGGCGTCGCGATTGGCGCTGCGCAGCCCGTCGAGATCCCGCGCCGTGTAGATCGGCCGGAGCTGCGCCTCCTCATCCTTCAGCAGCATCTGATGAAAGCGCTCAGCCAAGCGAAAGGCGCGGCGGCGGCGCAGCGCCGATTTGCTGCGGCGCACCCGGTCGATCCATTGCGAGGGGAAGAGCGCGTTGCTCTGATCGATGCTGTCGCAGGAGACGCATAGATTGCGCTCGGCGTTCTTCATCGGCAGCGGCGTCCAGGTCGGCCCGCCGAACACCTGCAGCCCGACGCGCGCATCGAACAGACGCGGCACGTCCATATGCCCGGTGCTGCGCCGCTCCCACGGATCGACGCCCCAGAGCAACGTATCCGAATGGAGATCCGCCAGCAGCGTGGGCGGCGCGTCGGCCCAGGCGGCGGAGATCTCCTCATGAAACGGCAAATCGCGCCGGTCGGCGCTGTTGGAGGCGCGATCGGCGACGCGCGCCAGGAAGCCGCTGAGCCCTTGGGGCAATGGTCCGATCGGGGCGTCGCCGGCGGCCGCCGGGTTCGGGACTGACTTCGCGCTCATCGAAAGAGTATGCCAGGGAAACGATGACAATTCTATTCGCTGGCGGATCGAACGGCGTCTTGAGAGGAGAGTGCGGCGATGGTGGATCTCTTGAAGGTTGATTGGTCCTCGATCCCAACGCCGGAGGATGATGGCGGCGCTGATCATCTCGCCGGCGCGGCGGTTCCGGGCGTCGCGCTGCCGGCGACCGATGGGCGCGCCGTCGATCTCTCGGCGCTCCAAGGCCTCACTGTGGTGTACGCCTATCCCATGACCGGACGGCCGGACGCGCCCTTGCCGGAAGGATGGGACATGATCCCAGGCGCGCGTGGCTGCACGCCGCAATCCTGCGCCTTTCGTGATCATTTCGCCGAGCTGCAGGCGCGGGGCGTCGCCCATCTTTTCGGGCTCTCGACGCAGGACACCGCCTATCAGACGGAAGCGGCGGCGCGGCTGCATCTGCCGTTCCCGCTGCTGTCGGACGCCGCCCTCGCTTTCGCGGACGCGCTCAGCCTGCCGCGGTTCGAGACCGCGGGCATGCGCCTTCTGAAGCGGTTGACGTTGGTGCTGGAAGACGGCGTCGTGGTGCGCGTTTTCTATCCTGTTTTTCCGCCCGATATCGCAGTGAAAACGGTGCTTGAATGGCTCGCGCGCGAACAGCCTTAAACGCCGCGCGCGTTGCTGTAGCGATCCGCGCTGATGGCGCGCTATCGCTTCTCTTTGCGCATGCATCGCCGCGACATCCAGGCCTAGGGCTGGTCGGCCAGAGGAATTGTGTCGTATAGTTGGCGAAGTTATTTGGCGAGCAGAGCGTCAATCCATGAAGAGACGCGCGAAACGCGTGAGTAAACGCCGTATTTAAGGCGACGCGCGCATCCCTCGCCCCACGACACGACGCCGATCAAAGTGCGCCGGCCGTCGCGTTCCTCCGTCAGCGGACCGCCGCTGTCGCCTTGGCAGGCGTCGATTCCGCCGTCGCGATCTCCTGCGCAGAGCATGTTCTCGGTGATCTGGCCATTGTAGCTCTCAGAGCGATTGCAGGTCCGCGTCGCGACAAGCGGCACTTGCGCGCCCAGAAGGTCTTCGCTGCCTTGGCCGCCCTCGATGATGGCTCCCCAGCCCGTTACAGTTGCGACATCGCCCGGCGAAAACTCCCATGCGCCATCCGCATAGGCGACGGGCTCAAAGTTTTCGAGCGGCGCTTCGAGCTTCAACATCGCGAAATCAAAATCTAAACTGGCGTCTGAGTACCCTGGATGCAGCGCGATCTCAGAGACGGACATGCGAATCCCGCCATACGGGTAAAACTCGGCGCCAGCAACGACATCAACGCGGGTCGGATCTCCCGATACAATAAAGTTGTCGATGCAATGCGCGGCGGTCAGGACCCATTGCTTATGGATGAGGGTTCCGCCGCAAAACTGAAACCGGTTTGGATCGGCGTATGCGCCTCGAACCAAGGCGACTTGCCAAGGATGGTCTTCAATCGAAACAGGCTCACCGCCGACAATCCGCGGATCCAGACGCACGGCGCGTGAAAGCGTGCGGCGAAACTCCGGCGAAACGTTTAGAGATTCGATCTCCAGCTCAAGAAGTTTTTCTGACAACCCGATTTGATCGGAAAGTGATGGTTGTTGTGCGTTCGCTAGCGAAGCGTTGAATAGAAGCATTGCAGCAGCGATCATCGCCGGAAAACGAGTATGTGGTCTCATCTCCCTCTCCCCTTTCGAGTTTTTCTTCCATTGAGCTGATGCGGACCCGACGAGGCCGCAGCCCTTTCGGGATGTAGCCCCCTTCCGGGTGTTGCTGTCAATTAGATTTGTGGATGTATCCGCGGATGCTATGGGGCGACGCACGGCGCCCCATGCTCCGCCTGCCCGTCTCGTGGAGAGGCGCGCGAAACCGACAATCATCCGGCGCGAAGATGGCCGCCGAGACCGCCAGCGGTCTTCAGAGGGCGCCGATGATTGGAACGAAGCGGCTGAGAGTTTGATTGCGCCGCCGCTTAATCCGCGATGCGCGGGCGATGCATCTCGAAGACTTCGGAGACCTTCGCGTAATCCATGTAACCGAGCCGCGCGAGCGGTTGATAGAGCGTCACATCCACCCGCCCGTCGCGGATCGAAGCCTCGTCGATATGGACGCCGACGACCTCGCCGATCAGCAAATCGGAGCGCCGCGCCGGATCCCAAACGGGCAAGGGTTTCGCCTCGACCAGCCGGCATTCGAGCGCCGCAGGCGCGCCTTTCACGCGCGGCGGCGCGACCTCGACGCTCTGCGCTTTTTCAAGGCCGGCTTCTTCGAACTCGTCGGCGCCATGCGGATAGGGCGCCGAGCTCTGGTTCATCGCCTGGGCATGCGCCGCGCCGACAAGGTTGACGACGAACTCGCCCGTCGCCGTCACGTTTCGCAGCGTGTCCTTCTCCACCTGCTCCGGCGTCTTCGGCCCGTTGATCGAGATCATCACCAAAGGCGGCGCGTCGGCGAGCGCGTTGAAATAGCTGAACGGCGCCAGATTGGCGCGGCCTTGCGCGTCGAGGCTAGAGACCCAGGCGATCGGCCGCGGCGAGACCAGCGCCTTGAACGGATTATGGCGCATCCCGTGATCGCCGTCTTTCGGCCTGTAGAACATCGCTCTTCCTCCAACTCGCCGCGCTTTGTAGAGGACGCTCGAGACCCACCGCCCGCATCCGCCGCGCCTGGCCATAAGGCCTCGCGCGCCGCCTCGCCACCCCGAGATCTCAGTCCCGAGACCCGAACCCCCAGGCGCGCCGCTATGACCGACATCATCGAGGAGCGCGCGGAGGATCAGGACGCGGTGGAGGCGCTGTTCGACGTCGCTTTCGCGCCGGGGCGGGCGAACCTCTCCTCCTATCGCCTCAGGATCGGCGCAAAGCCGGTGGAGGGGCTGTGCCTGACGGCGAAGGACGAGTTCGACGTGGTGGTCGGCGCGATCCGCTATTGGCCGATCCGCATCGGCGACGGGCCGGCGGATCGATGCGCCGAGGCGCTGCTGCTCGGACCTGTGGCGGTGCACCCGACGCGGCAGAGCGAGGGGCTCGGCGCGCGGCTCATCTTCGACAGCCTCAGCCGGGCGGAGACGCAGGGATGGCGCATCGTCCTGCTCGTCGGCGACGAGCCCTATTACGGCCGCTTCGGCTTTCGCCGCGAGGCGGCGCGGCGCATCGCCTTTCCCGAGCCGACCAACCCCAAGCGCGTGCTCGGCCTCGCGCTCCGCCCGGGCGCGCTGGACGGCGTCGTCGGTGCGGCGCGGCCTTGGAACGAAAGCGCCTGACCGTATTGGCGCGGTCAGTCTCGCTTGTCCGACGAAGGGGTCAGACGCGCGATGATCTCGCTCAGCCGCGACCAGCTTTGCAGCGCCGCCGGCAGCGACAGCGCCGCCTCGACGTAGTCCCAGGAATAGGTGGCGATGGTGAAGATCCGGCCGGCGGTCGCGCCTGGCATGCCCGCGGCGACCGTCAGGTTGTAGAGGAGAAAGGCGATCTGCAGCAAATAGATCGCGCCGAACACCAGCGCCTCGGTGTCGGAGATGCGGATCTCGGCGCGGCGGAGCAGCTTGAGATGGCGAAAGATCCGCGAGCGCCGGCCGAGGCGGAGGAGATCGACCTGCCGCTCGGTCTGCGCGTTGAAATCCGCGTTCAAGCGGTAGAAGCGCTGGTGAAAGCAGGCGTAGACGCCCAGCATCGCCAGCGTCACCGCCGCCGCGGCGACGCCGAGGCGCGGATCGAACAGGCTGAGCACAACGAGCGCGATCACGATCTGCACGATCGCCGTCAACAGCTCGGGAACCTCCTTCTCAAGGAAATCGACCAGCTCGCGCGACATATCGAGCCGCGCGTTCCGCGTTGAGACCTCGTGGCCGGCATGCAGCCGATCCACCGCGAGGCCGAGCGAGACGCGGATGCCGCCATAAACGCGCGTGTCGTAGACGCGTCGGCCGACGCCGATCAGAACTTGAAGCGCCAATGCGGCGCTGAGCCACAGCAGCTCTTCCGTCCGTCCGGCGAGAAGGCCGTCGATCGCATAGCCGATCAGCAGCGGGATCAACGCGATCAGGACGGTCTCAAGCAGAACGACGGCCCAGGTCGCCAGGATCCGGCGCCAGAAGCTGCGAAACAGGGCGCCGAAGCTGATCGGGCCGTTCAGTCTGGCCTGCTTCGCCATAGGCATCTTGTTTACGGCGGTTCGGGTTTACTGCGGTTGGTTCTTTGCGGCTCGCCTTGAGGGAGACCGGCTCTAGGGACGCGCCTCTCGCTTGTCCAGCCGCTGCTCGCCGCCGGCGGCGCCGGCGCGGATCGCTGTCAGCGCTTGCCCGCCGCCGCCACGGCGCCGATAAGCGGCGCATGACCGCATCCGATCCCGCGCCAATCCCGCCAGAAGAGCCCGGCGACGCCGCCGCCTTTCGAGCCGGCGTCGAGGCCGCCGCCGCCGCGCTGCGCGCCGTGCTGCCGCCGACGCCGCTGCAGAAAAACGCCTTTCTCTCGCATCGCTATAGCGCGGAGATCTGGCTGAAGCGCGAAGATCTGACGCCGGTGCGAAGTTACAAGCTCCGCGGCGCCTTCAACTTTTTCCGCAAAGCGCTCGCGGCGCAGCGCGCCGTCGCGCCGGATGGGCGCCCGCCGCTTTTCATCTGCGCCTCGGCCGGCAATCACGCCCAGGGCTTCGCCTACGCCTGCAGCCACTTCAAAACCCATGGCGTCGTGTTCATGCCGGTGACGACGCCGCAGCAGAAGATCGACAAAACCAAAGCTTTCGGCGGCGATCAGGTCGAGATCCGCTTGGTTGGCGACATCTTCGACGAAGCCTACGCCGCCGCCATTAGCCTGAGCCAGCGCACCGGCGCGCTGCTCGCGCCGCCCTTCGACCATGCGGACATCATTGAGGGCCAGGCGACGGTCGCGCTCGAGATCCTGGCGGAGCAGAGCGCGCCCTTCGATCTGCTGATCGCGCCGGTGGGCGGCGGCGGGCTCTCCGCCGGGCTCTGCCGCCTGTTCGAAGCGCATTCGCCGACGACCGAGATCCTGCTGGTGGAGCCCGAAGGCGCGCCGAGCCTGACGCGGGCGCTGGCCGC
The DNA here is from genome assembly GCA_038530925.1 of Pseudomonadota bacterium. GTDB lineage: Bacteria > Pseudomonadota > Alphaproteobacteria > Rhodobacterales > Rhodobacteraceae > JALEGB01. The sequence goes on along the minus strand of JBCBCG010000117.1, from coordinate 7,856 downwards.
TGGGCGTCCGGTCAAGCTCGACACCGTCGATCCCTTCGTGGACGGCGCGGCGGTGGCCGAGGTCGGCGCATTGCCCTTCGCCACCTTGAGACGCCGCGCGCCCGAGAGCGTGCGGCTGATCAACGAGAACCGTCTCTGCGAGACGATTGTCGAGATGCTGAACGTCGAAGGCGTGGTGCTGGAGCCGGCCGGCGCGCTTGAGGTCGACGCGCTCCGTTGGCTCGAGCCGAGCGCGCTCGCCGGCAAACGCGTGCTCTGCATCACCTCGGGCGGCAATTTTGATTTCGAGCGGCTTCCAGAGGTGAAGGAGCGGGCTCTGAAAGCGGCGGGCTTGAAGAAATACTTCATCCTCCGCCTGCCGCAGCGCCCGGGTGCCCTCCGCGATTTCCTCGATCTCCTCGGCCCCGAAGACGACATCGCCCGCTTTGAGTATCTCAAGAAGTCGACGCGGAATTTCGGCTCGATCCTGATCGGCATCGAAACCCGCCACTCGCAGAATTTCGCGGCGTTGAACGCGCGGATGCTCGACGCGGGGTTCGTGTTCCAAGACATCACCGACGATGAGCTGATGGCGAATTTTATTCTTTGATGAGGCGGCCGCCGGGCCCGGTGATCCCGTCCGCCAGATGGTCGAACACGACGCGGACGCGGCGGCTGAGGCGGAGTTCGCGATGCGCGACGAGCCACACCGGAAAGCGGAAGGGCTCGAACCAGGGCGCGGCGCGGACGACGTCGGGCTCGGCGTCGCCGACTTCCGTCATCATCACGCCGATCCCGGCGCCGGCGATTACGAGGCGCCAATGCGCGAGGTGATTGGCGCTTGAGACGGAGACGTTCCGCCCGGTCACCGGCAGGCCGCGGGCGGCGAGCCCGGCGACAAAGCTTGAATCCTCGCCGAAGCCCACGAGATCGCAGCGCTTGAAATCCTCCGCCGCGCGCAGCGGCCCGATCGACGCCAGATACTCCGGCGCGGCGTAGAGCGTCGCTGCGGACTCGCCGAGTTTGCGGCCGATCAGCTCTGGATCCTCGGGCGCCGCGTTGCGGATCGCGATATCCGCCTCGCGTCGGCGCAAATCGCTGATCTCATTTCGCGCCAGCAGCGTGACCGAAAGGCCTGGATAGGCGCGGCGGAGCGCGGCGATCAGCGGCGGGAGCACGAACACCGCCCAGGCCTCGCTCGCGGTGATCGTGACAGCGCCCTCCAGCGCCTCGGATCGGCCGGTCGCCGCAAGCGAGAGCGCGCCCGCCGCCTCCCCCATCGCCCGCGCATGGGCGAGGAGATCCGCGCCGGTCGGCGTCAACGTCAGGCCGCGCCCCGCCCGCTCGAACAAGGCGACGCCCAGCTCCGCCTCCAGCGCCGCGATTTGCCGCCCGATGGTCGGCTGCGCGGCGCCAAGCGCGCGCGCCGCGGCGGACAGCGAGCCTTCTTCAGCCACCGCCAGGAAGGCGCGCGCTCGGTTCCAGTCAAAGCTGCGAGAGCCGATATCCATGCATTTTCGTATAGATGAAGGACGATTCTGGTCAATTCCGCACCAAGGGTGTTTGCATTAGATCCAACGCGACGGCGCGAACGGGTCGCGCCCATGACGACAGGAGATCGACGATGGCCGCCAACAGCATGGCCATGAGGGGGATGCCAAAGACGGATCCGGCCGCTGCACGCGAAGCGCGGTTCTGGGATGGGCTCGCCGAGCGTTACGCCAAGAAGCCTGTCGCCGATCAGGCGTCTTATGAACGCAAACTCGCGCTGACGCAGGCGCGTCTCTCTCCGGAGATGGCGCTGCTTGAGCTCGGCTGCGGCACGGGCTCGACCGCGATCGCCCATGCGCCCTTCGTGAGAGAGGTGTTGGCGACGGACATCTCGCCGAAGATGGTCGAGATCGCCCGGCGCAAGGCGGCGGCGGCGGGTCTCTCGAACGTGGCGGCCGAGGTCGGCCGGCTGGAGGCTCTCGCCTTTCCGCCAGGCCGGTTCGACGCCATCCTCAGCATGAGCCTTTTGCATCTGCTGGAAGACCCGGCGGCGGCGCTGAAACAGGTCCATGGCTGGTTGAAGCCCGACGGGCTCTTGATCTCGACGACGCCATGCCTCGCGGAGAGCCATAATTGGCTCCGCTTTCTCGCGCCGCTGGCCCAGCCGCTCGGCCTCTTCCCAAAGCCGATCCGCTTTTTCACCGAAGCCTGGCTCCGCGAGGCGCATGAGGCGGCGGGCTTCACCATCGAAGAGCGCTGGAGCCCTGGCCCGAAAAAGCCGGTCTTCCTGATCGCCCGCGCCTAAGCCGCGCGCGCGGCTTCTTCAAGCTCGCGCCAGCGCGCGGCGATGAAGCTGGCGTAGCGCATCGGCGCGAGCCCGTAGGCGCCGGTGGCGTAGGCGTCGTTGATCTCGACAATCAGCGTGCGGCCCTCCGCGGTGACGCCGAGATCGAGCGCATAGGCGCGCGGCGCCGGCGCATAAGCGGTAAGCGCGGCGCGCAGGATCGCGGGATCGGGAAAGCGCAGCGGATCGCCCTTGTAAGGGCGCAGATCCAGCACCGCGCCGCGCAGAATGAAAGCGCGGCTTTCGCTGACGAAGTCGACGATCTCGGCGCACTCCACAGGCTCCTCGTCAGGCACGCGCGCCGTGGCGATCAGGTCCTGAAAGCTCAGCAGGGCGCGGCCGTCGAAGCGTTTGGTGCGCTCCGGGATCGGCTTGACGAACAACCGCTCGCCGCGATCGATACGCGCCCGCGCGTCGCCCATCGTCGCGCGCCAGAGCTTGCGCCCGGCGAACGGCGCGAGCGGCTCTGGGATCGACGGTAAGGCCGGCGCCGCGAGCCCCAGCCGCGCCATCGCGCGCTGCGCGAAGCCGACGCCGCCGATCACGATGTCGCCGCGACTGAGATCGAGCGCGTCGAACGCCTCCGCCTCGAAGAACCGCGTCTCCTCGCCTTGCGCGGTGAAACCGACATAGGCGATCTGCCGGTTCACGCTGTTCTGCGTCGCGTCCAGCGCGAGAATATGGACAGTCATCGTTAAGCCTTTGCACGTTCAACTCGATCCAGCGAAGCGGCGCACAAGTGTATCTGGAGACGGCGCCGCGCCTGCGGCGATGCGGTCTCAGCGCGGTCGCCGCGACGCCTCGGCCATGTCGCACGCGAAAAGTCTCAAAGATCCGCCGTCCTCGCGCCTCAAGCCGCGGATGTTGGAACCGATTGTCTCCTCTGACCGAGCGCGGCCCAAGTAGCCGTCTTGGCGCAACGCTCATCGACCGGATCCGCCGATGGTTTCGCGGCATCTCCGCGCCGGCCCGCCGCGATCCTCTCCGCCGATCCCGGCGCCTCGCTCAGTCAGCCGCGCGGCGCCGTCGCCGCACTTTGGGCCCGCGCTCTGTCCAACATCGAAGGCGGCATGCTTAAGGTCTTGGCGTGGAGAAACTTCTTTCCAGAGTATTCGGCGGTTTTATTAGAGGGGCGGCGGTCGCGCTGTCTCAAAATGGTTCGGAGCGCACTGCGATTCTTATGTGGATCAAGGAGATGGTTCATTTTGCTCTGGCGATCGCGCGGCTTCGGCTGCGCCGCGTCGCGCGCATCGCCGCGCTCTCGATCTGCCTCCTCGCCTCGGCTGGATGCGCGGTGCAAGGGGGCGACTTTCGCAATCTGTTCGGCGCCCGCCTCTTCGGCGCGGGAAGCGGCTTCGGCCAAGCCGGCTCGGGAGATCTCGCCCGGGCGGAGTCGTTGGTGCGCGCCGGCGATCTGAGCGACGCGAAGCGGATTTACATGGCGCGTCTTGCGGAAAGCCCGCGAGACCGGATCGCGCGCCTCGGCGTCGCGATGATCGCCTTGCTGGAAGGAGAGCACGCCATCGCAGAGGTTTGGTTCAAAGCGCTGCTCAACGAGGATGCGGCGGATATCGCCGCGTTGAACGGGCTCGGCGTCACATACGACCAACTCGGCCGTCATGAGGAGGCGCAGCAGAGCTATGCGCAGGTCTTGCAGATCGACGCCGGCAACGCGATCGCGCTGCACAATCTCGCCGCCTCGCAGAGGCGCGCGGCGGCGCAAGGGGCGACGCGATGATCGCAGTGATCGCAGGGGTCGGGATCGCAGAGGCCGGACCGAAGGGCGGCGCGGTCTCGCGGCGCAAGCGCAGGCGTCCGAGAGCGCTTGGCGCGGCCAGGGTCGCAATCGGCGCTTTCCTGATGCTGTGGGCGGCGGGCTGCGCGGCGCCGCCGGCCGCGACCGCGCCGCTAGGGCCGCAATGGGTCGTCACATATGATGAGCGCCTGGTCGCCGAGGAGGACGATCTCGCCGCCGCGATGGCCGCTTTCCGCCAGGAGGTCGGCCCGCAGCGGCGCCATCATCTGCGCGCGGTGATCGAAAGCTCCGATGAGCGCTTCATCACGCGCGCTGTCCGCCGCTTGGCGGCGCTCGACCTGCCGCCGACGCGCCAACGCATCGACGCTGGGCGCGTCGCGCATCAGAATTTCGTCAGCCTGCGTAGCTATCGCGTCGCCGTCGAGGGATGCGGCGGTGAGGTCGAGCGGCCGCGCTCGGCGTCGACCGCGCCGCTGACAAAGCTGGGCTGCGCGACTGCGCTCTCGCGCGCGGCGCTGACCGCCGATCCCTATCGGCTGATCGCGACAGAGGGCCTGGAATTGGTCGCTCCGGCGACCGGTGTCGTTGATCCCGTGTTCGAGGACATTGCGCCGAAGCCTTGACATGCTGTGCGGGCCTTTCAGTGGCCGCTCGATTAGGCCTGACCAGCATGCGCGCCCTTTGCGAACCAGCGCAATTCTAGCGCCGTGACGGTCTAAACCGCTTGCGCGCTTTCGGCGCCGGAGCGGCGGGGTCGCTCCATCACGCTCATAGGTAGCCTGAACCATGCGGAGAGAGCGGCGACGCCGGCCCTCCCGTCACGCCTCTCTCTCCGCGCCTCTTCAGGCCTTATCGGATTGCTTTTCCGCGTTTTTCGGCTGCGGCAATCGTGACCAGGCGCACGCCGCTTCATGTCATGTTGGTGACAGGTCGCTTTGCAAGCGTTGGTTTCAAGAAGCAGCTTTCTCGCCGTAAAGCGCGCCGTTTCGCCCCTCGGGGGATCGGCGCGGTCGGGGTCGGGCTGATCGCGAAGAGTGTGGAGACCAACCATGGCGAACGATCTTATCAACACCGACCTCACCCTGCAGAACGCGATCGAGGAGACCCTGGACCAAGCGCCCGCCGGGCCCGCGCTGCTGGATCAAGCGGTGTCGACCACGCTCGACAATGGCGAGGCGGCGACGGGCCTCGAACTCGTCAACGACGTGATCGAGCAGACCTTCGCCTTCGCCGAAACGCCGGTCTCCGTCCCCGGCGGCGAAGGCCTCCCAGGCCAGTTCGTCAACGTCTCCGGCGAGAACGGGGATCCCGGCGCCGCGCTGGCGGACGACCCTTCCCTTGGGGGCTTTAACCGGTTTGGCCTCCCTATCTCTATTTACGGTGACGGAACGGAACCTCTCGCTGACGGCGAAAGCGAGGATACAGTTTTCGGTGGGCAGAGCGGTGATCACATCACGTCTCAATTGCTTCCCGTGCCTGTGGAGCGCGATCCAGACGCAAATGAAAGCACCCTAATCGAATTTAGGCCTGGGGCTGACTATATAAAAATAAACGCAGATTTAGGCGGCTTAAGTCTGACATATCTGCAGCCTGGATTTATTTCTGGTTCACGCATAAACGCGGCGACGCAACGGTTTCTGGAAGAAAATCCTCAAGCTTCCGCTGCAGATATCGCAAACTTTATCGAGCAAAATGAGGTAAAGCCGGAAATATCGGCGGACATATCCCACCCAGCTTTTGAAAGGATTACATCTGCGGTCACCAACGGCACAATGACGATTTCTGCTGCACGGCGTGAGCTCATTAATGCGGGGATGTCCCCATCCGAAGCGGACGCCGCCGCCAGCCTCCTTGGGATCGCTGTCGGCATGGGCTCAACCGTGCTGCCGATCGATGGCGCAACGGCTAACCCGCGGTTAAAGTATCGGGTCGTCGCATTCATCACCGATCCAAGCGTCATTGTGGAGGACCCGGCGGCGATCATCAGACAAGCCCAGGAGGATCTTAATCGGACAGGCCGTCTCGAAAATAATGTTCGTGGCGTTCGCTTTATGTACAAGCCGATTATCGAATATAAAGTTGGCGGAATGTCAATGGCGCTTTCCATGGATTTGAACGGTAAGCCGTTTGTTGAGTTTCAATCTCTTGTGACGAATTTAACGCCGACGATAAAAAGCCCGTTAACTGGGTTGGATGTGGTCGCGAATGTGAAGTACGCAATTCAGTTTCCAATCCGAATTAATAGAACAGAAGGTGATGTATCTCAAATCCAAATTGGTGAGAGTGTTATCCCCATTGACGGCGATGCGGCAAATAGATTGCTCAATTTTGCTGGCGCTCTTCTCGATACAGATCGAGATGTGACAGATCCGATCGAAGCGCCGGAAAATAACGAGCTCAGTTTATCGACGTATCTCTGGAATCAATACTCACGAGCGGAAAATGCAATATTTGGCAATCTGATTCCTGATGCGAAAGAGTTGATTGAAGGAGCTCGCACACTTTCAGTTCCTTCCGAGAATGCGTATTTAGAGTATGCAGATCGAACGGCGCGGCTTGGCGCTGCTATTGAGGACGTTGAGGCGCAGAAAGACAGGGGTATCCTTGTAAAAGGTGATGATGGCGTTTGGCGGTACAATTATTCGGAAGACCGCGGGTCTTTACTCGAGCAGATATCCGACTTTGAAGAGAGTGATGGACGATCGGTATCGCCAGGATCGATTCGACTCATTGAGCTGGCGGAACGAAATGGCGTCGAGCCGCAAGTGATTATGGCGGCGTATTTCAACGGCCAATATCGAGCGAGATTTGATTATGACGAAATTGAGCCCGATGACCGTTTGACGTTACTCGCCGTCCAAGCAGCGCCCCAGTCAGCTGCTGACGTATCGGTGGAAACATTGCAGCGAGATTTTGGGCTGCAAGAAACCACTGCGATCTCAGTCTATAATCGGTTTCTTGATCTTGTTGCAGGGGGTAAGTCGCCAAGTGATGCGTATAATGAGATTCAATATGGCGTAATTCTGCCTGCACTTGGTAACGCTCAGCTCGAAGACCCTGAGACTACGATCCGTCAGGTCGTGAATGCGCAAAGAAGTGGTGGTGACCCGTCGGAGCCAGAAGAAGAGTATGACCCAAGTTCAATCCACCTTGAGGCGGATTATGGTGGGGTAATTTATGAGCAGACGCTCTTTGAAGAATTCGACGTATCACCGCGTGAAATAAATGAAGATGTCGCAAATGTTCTCCTGCATAATGCGATTTTGCTTGCCCCAGGTGAAACAAATTTAGACAAAATTGCCTTTGTGAGAGGTTTGGTGCTTGAAGATCCGTATCAACTGACAGGTGTGACCGGATTTCTGGCGGAGAGATCGAGCACAGTTTCGCCTGAGGGCGAGCCGATTACGAGAGATTACTTTTTACAGCGCGGATTGCGCCACGACGCCGCGACGCGTGCGGTTGACCTTTATGAGAACTTGCTCCTCTCAGGATATTCGCCTGAAGAGTCTCTTCAAATTGTGACTAGGGGTATATATGAGGGACTTTCGGCTGGGGGAAATACTGGTGTATTTATCAGATTAGAAGAAATCGACTTGGAGCGTAACGACACGGGCCCCCGAGATGAGATTTTTGAGAGACCAAATCGGATTCCGCGGTTTTTGGAAGACTACGGAATTCACACCACCAGTGATTTGATCGAGGAGCTGGCGGGTTACAGTTTTATTGATGCAGATTTCTCTCTGACTTATGACTTGGGCGTCGGTGAGCAGCAAAATGCTAAGGACG
>JBCBCG010000116.1:0-13764 GCA_038530925.1 Pseudomonadota bacterium | reverse complement strand
AGCCTCAGATCGAGCGCCGCCGCCGCCGCCGCCGCGGGGCTCGCCAGCACGCCGGCGAGGCCTCTGCGCATCTCGCGGAGCGCCGCGCCGAGCCCGGCGCTGCGGCGGCGCGAGGCCAGCGCCAGCAGCGCTGCGGCGCAAAGCGCCTATGACGTTGGCCAAGCAGGCTTTCTTCTCAGCCGCGCTCATGTCGTCTTGGTCGGCTGCCTCTTGGTGATCGCGGCGTTGGGCTGATCCGAGACATCCTCAAACGCTCCGGCTCAGCCGGGCCGGGCGGAACGCGGCCTCAAGGCTCGGCTCGGCGCCGCGGCTCACGCTCAGCGCGAAACCGGCGGCCAGCGCGATCCGCTCGGCGCCAAGCGCCGCCAGCAGCCTCTCGATCCGCTCCGGCTCGGGATGGCGGAGCCTCAGCCCGCCGAGCGCCATGGGCGCATGCGGCGGGCCGAGCGGCGCCATCCGCCCGCGCGGCGCGCGGTGATCCAGCCGCTCCGGCCATTCGATGAAACAGGGCAAAACGCCCTCGAGCGCCGCCGCGCCCGCCGGCGCGGCGATCCGCCAGGTCAGATCATCGCGCGAGACCTCGTAAGCCGGCCCCATCGGCCAGGGCGCGCCCGCCATCGCCGCGTCGAGATCCGCGGTCGCCAACACCCAAGCGATCGGGCGCGGCCGCTCCTCCAGCCGCGCGCGCTGCGCCGGTTCGTCCAGCGCGAACCAGCGTGGATGCTTCGGCGCGCGGCCCCAAGGGTCGCGGGCGATGATCTCGACATAGCCCATTGGCGTGCGCGCCAGGAGATTATGCGTCCCCATGCTCGGATGGCGCCCGCCCGGCCCGAGCGGCGCGCCGAAAGTCTCCTCGGACCACGCCGCGCCTTGCTGAAGATCCGCCGCGCCGATGACCACATGATCGAATTCAAACGTCACAATCGCCTCCGATCCCGCCCCCTCAGCGCGCCGCGAGCCTGGGAGGCGCGACGCGTCGCAGTGCTTTTCCTCGGCTCTCTCACTTAGACGAGCCCATGCTGGCCATTCTTCTCGTCGTCTTGCCCATCTTTCTCGTCATCGGCGCCGGCGCCGCCGCGGTGCGCGGCGGCGTCTTCGCCGACGCCGGCGTCGATGCGCTGATGCAGTTCACCACGCGCGTCTCCGTGCCCTGCCTGCTCTTCACCGAGATGTACCGCCTCTCGCTCGGCGACGCCTTCGAGCCCGGCATGCTCATCGCCTTCTACACCGGCGCTTTCGCCTGTTTCGGCCTCGCCGTGATCGCGGCGCTGCGCTTTGGGCGCAAGCCGGGCGAAGCGGTCGCGATCGGCTTCTCTGCGTATTTCTCGAACACCGTGCTGCTAGGACTGCCAGTGATGATCCGCGCCTATGGCGATGAGGCGACCGAGCCGATGTTCGGCCTCATCGCCTTTCACGCGCCGCTCCTCTTCGCGTTCGGCTCGGTGATGATGGAGGTGATGCGCGAAGAAGGCGGCGGCGCGGTCCAGGCGGCGCGGCGCGCCTTCGCCAGCATCATCCGCAACGCGCTTATGATCGGGATCGGTCTTGGCCTCATCCTCAACCTCCTGGCGGCGCCGCTGCCGGCGCCGGCGCTCGACGCGCTTGATTTGATCGCGGCGGCGAGCCTGCCGACCGCGCTTTTCGCGCTCGGCGCGGCGATGACGCGTTACCGAATCAGCGATGACCTCGCTTGGGCCGGCGCGCTCTGCGCGCTTTCGCTGATCGTCCATCCCGCGATCGCTTACGGATTGTCGGTTTACGTCTTCGCGCTCGATGACGCGTTTTTGCGCGCCGCCGTGGTCACCGCGGCGATGCCGGCGGGACTAAACACCTATATTTTCGCCGTCCTTCACCGCCGCGCCGAAGCGATCACCGCCAGCGCCGTGCTGATGGGCACCGCGCTCTCGGTGCTGTCGATCAGCTTTTGGCTGGCCATCCTCGGCGGCGCGGCCTAGCGTCCGCGCTCTGGTCAAGACGGGCTCACGCTCCAGTCAAGGCTGGTTGGAGGCTGGCGCGCGCCAGGATCATGGCGAAGTCGCGCCTGGCGCGACGCGGTCACGGCGCGTTCGCCCGCCAAGCGCGGCGGAGCCCGATCAGCGCGATCACCCAGCCGAGCGGGCGCATGCGGGGAAGAGACGACATGTCGGAACGAGGCGTCACCAGCATCTTAATCGTCGAGGACGATCCGGTGGACGTGAAGGCGTTCTCCCGCGCGGCGAAGAAAGCGGATTTAACCCTTCCCATCGAGGTCGCGCCCACGGGCGATGACGCGCTCCAACAGTTGCAAAAGCACCGCGGCGCGACGGTGCCGCCCGTCGTGGTGATCACCGACATCAACATGCCGGGCCTTAATGGGCATGAGTTGATGGAGGATGTGCGCAAAGACGGCGCGCTGCACAAAACGTTGTTTTTCGTGCTTTCGAGCTCAGATCAAACCAAGGATATCGAACGCGCTTATCGCAACGGCGCGCTGGGATATATCGTCAAAGGACCAAGCAGCGCCGCGATCGGCAGCTGCGCCCATCTCGTGAAAGCCTATTGCGCCAGCGTCAGCTTACCCTGAAACGCCCGCCGCCATGCGTCGCCCCGTCGGCGCCGCCGCTATTCGGGCCATGTGAAGCTGAAGCGGCTTCCGCGGCCCGCGGCGGGATCGGAGACGACCTCGATCGATCCGCCGCGCTCCTCCACGGTCTTGCGCACCAGCGCCAGCCCGATCCCCGATCCGGCCGCCTCGCCCGAAGGCGGCTTCAAGCGGCGGAACGGTAAAAAGATCTTCTCGTGGTGGCGCGGATCGAGGCCGGGCCCGTCATCCTCGACCGAAAACCGCCAGATCCCGCTTTCATTCGAGGCCGAGACCGTCACCGTCACAGGGTTGCGATCGCTATGCCGCACGGCGTTTTCGATCAAGTTCTGGAAGACCAGCCGCAGCGCCGCCCGGCCGGTCATCAACGCCTCGCCCGCGGTGTTGTTCACCAGCGTCATTTGATCATCGGAGTAAAGCCCGGCGATGTCGTCGACGATGTCGTCGACATGCGTCAGCTCTTTGGGCAAATTGAGCGAACCGACGCCGGAGAAGTCGCGCAAAGTCGTTAACATGCGCGACAGTCGATCCGTTTGTTCGACTAAGATCTTCACATGGCCGCGAACTTCATCGGTTTCATTAGCGCCGATATCTTCGACCACCCATTCCGCCGCCGTGCGGATAGCGCGCAGCGGCGCTTTTAGATCATGGCTGACGACATCGGCGAATTGCGAGAGGCTCCGATTGGCGCGCGCCATGTCGGTGATGTCAACAAAGGTCAACACCGTGCCGTCGACGATGTCGCCGCGCGTGTAGGGCAGAACGCGCAACAAATAGGCGCGGCCATCCACCTCGATATTACGCTCGGCGATCGTCTGGTCTTTGGCGACGCGGCTTATGACGGCGCTCATATCTGGGAAATCAAACCGCGTCGTCACATGCGACACAGGCCGTCCAATATCGCGCTCCAAGATATTGAAAGTGCGCGCCACCGCCGGCGTCACTCGGCGAATGTGCTGCTCGGCGTCCAAAAACACGACGCCGATATCGGTGTTGCGCAACAAATTATTGAGGTCGCTGGACAGCGTCGTCAGCTCAGCGATCTTTTCCTGATGTTCTGTGCTGACGGTGTAAAGCTCTTCGTTGACCGCGTGCAGCTCTTCATTGACGGTTTGAAGCTCCTCATTTGCAGCCATCAACTCTTCATTCGTCGCCTGCAATTCTTCATTCGTCGCCTGCAGCTCTTCATTTGAAGTCTCTAGTTCCTCAACGGTCGTCTGCAGCGACTCTTCGGAATACCGCAGATCGCGCTCAAGCTCGGTGATCCGCCGGTGCAGGAACCTATCATCGAGCGGCGCGCCTGATGCTGCGGCGCCAGGCGCGTCTCCCGCCCGCTCGATCAGCGCCGCATGCGCCTCCAGCGGCGCTTCCGGCGTCATCGTAATCAAAATCGGCGGGTCGCTCGTCTCCACATTGGCGAGTTCGCGCATGTGGACGCGGACGAACATCTCATCCGCCTCTTCATCCGCCTTAAAGCCGACGACGTTCTTGAAGCTGGTCTTGTCGCGGTGGCGCAGCGCGTCGAGCCCTGCGCTGAAGGTCAAGCGGAAAGGCTCGCGGGCGAGACTGTCGATCTGGTTCGAGAACCCGCCCGCGGACAGCTCAAGATACTTCGCCGCATCGCTGAAGATGTGAAGCACTTCGCCGGTTCGGTTCACCAGGATCGCCGTGCCCATAGTTTCCGCCAGCACGGCGTCATACATGCGCATCGAGACTTGACGGCGCGGCGCCGCGCGATCGGTCCGCAGCGGTTGGTCGCGACCGTTCTCGCGAGGACGGTTTTCAAGCCGGAGCACGCTCGAGCTCATCGGCAAAAGCCGCGTCGACTCAATCAGACGAATGTCGCGGCTTTTGCGGAAAATGCGCCAGCGCGAGTTGACGACGTCGAACTCGCTTTCGAGCCCGCCCAACGTCTCGCTCGGCCCCAGCAGCAGCGCGCCGCCTTTCAGCAAGGCGAAATGGAACATCGCGATGCATTTATATTGGGCCTCGTCATCGAGGTAGATAAGGAGATTGCGGCAACTCACCAAATCCATCTTCGTAAAAGGCGGATCTTTGATGACGTTGTGGCGTGAGAAAACGATGTGCTCGCGGATCTCTTTTCGGATTGAGAAGCCTTTATCTTCGCGCACGAAGTAGCGATCCAAGAGCGGCTCTGACAAAGCGGACAGCGTCTCAGCCGAGTAAAAGCCCTGCGCGGCGAATTTCAGCGAGCGCGCATGCAAATCGGTGGCGAAGATCTTCACTCGCAGCTCGACGTCAGCTTCCCGCGCCGCCTCGGCCAACATGATCGCGATGGTGTAGGCTTCCTCGCCGCTGGCGCAACCTGGCACCCAAACCCGCACTTCCTCCAGACGCTGCATTTTCTCGACCAGCGCAGGCGCGACGCGCTCCGCCAGCCGGTCGAAGGCGTCTTTGTCGCGAAAAAACGCCGTCACGCCGATCAAGAGATCGGCGTAGAGATCCTCAAGTTCGTCGAAATCATGGGTCAGCGACGACGCGTAGGCCTCAAGGCTCTTATGCGGCGACATCGTCGCCCGCCGTTCGATCCGGCGCATCACCGTGCTGGTTTTGTAATAGCCGAAATCGATGCCGTAACGCATCTGCAGCAAGCGAATGATCTCGCGCTCCGGCGCCTCCATCAAGCGGCGGCCGTCCGGCTGCTGGCGCAGGTCGCGCACATCCTCGCCCTTCGCCGCCTTCAGCACCAGCGAGGCGAGGCGATCCGGCCGGTCGTACGCCGCGCAGGCGCCGCTCTCGATCACCGAGCGCGGCATGCTCTCGAATTTCGCGGTGATCGGATCCTGCGCCAGCACGAGCCCGCCGGCCGCGGCGATCTGCGCCGCGCCGAGCGTGCCGTCGGTGCCGGTGCCTGACATCACCACGCCGATCGCGCGCGGCCCGGCGAATTTCGCGAGAGCCGCGAAAAAATCATTGATCGGCAGCGTGAGTTCGGTCGGGCTCGCGGGGGTGGTGAGACGAAAGACGCCAGCTTCGATGCTGAGCGCGGCGCGCGGCGGGTTGAGGTAGATGACCTCGGGCCGGATCGCCATGCCGTCTTCGATCTTGACGATCTTCAAAGTGGAGTGCCGCTGCAGCAGCTCCGCCATCATGCTGCGAAAGTCCGGCGAGAGGTGCTGGACCACGACATAAGCGATGCCGCCGCCCTCGGGAATCTCGTCAAAAAACTGCTCGATCGGTTCGAGCCCGCCAGCGGATGCGCCGACCGCGACGATGCGGAACGGATCCGTCGGCGGCGCGCCCGCCTCTTCCGGGTCGACCTGCGCCGCCGGCGCATCAACCTCCACGCCTTCCGCCACAGCCCTCTCCTCGCATCAGGTTCCAGACGGCGCGCCGTCCGCCGCCCGAGCCCATACGCCATAAAGCATCACCGTTGCTCGATGCAACTCGTCCGTGTCTCGAACGCGTTCTGGTCGCGCATGGTCGGCGCCGGCCGCCCGCCGAGCAGGCGACCGCGCTCTTTGAAACGCGATCCCGGCTCACTGCGCGCGATGGTGAACAAAACGCCTTGATTCCGCAGCTTCGCTCGCAAAAGGTGGACAAAATGCGCTGCAGCAAATCCGCCGAGGAACGACGGCGCTGAGCAGAGTTGAGGCCAAACGGTCATGAGCGACATTATGGACGCGCGCGGGCGCGACAGCGATCTCGTCACGCTGCGGAGCGAGCTTCGTCGTTTGATCGACGCTGCGCCTGGCGCGCCGGTCTCGAGCGGTGAGCGCATGCGCGCGCTTCTCGATCTCAGCCGCCGGATCCAACACCTCTCTCTCGAAGTGCGCGCGGCGTCGCTGTCAGCGCGTCGCGAGGCGATCCGCGCGCAGCGTTCACCGGGTCTGCTGGCGGGAGATCGGGCCAAGCCCACCGAGTCGGAATGACCGGCGCGGCGCTGGGCCGCTCAAAAAAAAACGCGGCGACGCCCGCGAAAGTTGCGGCGGGTCGCCGCAGATCGGACGCAGGTCTAGGTTGTAATCGCGTCAATTTTTACACTTATCACCAGATTCGCCCAGTGCATCTGCGACATAGTGCAGATGCATTCCCTTTTTTCACCTGTATGGTAAACATCCTGGGCGGCGGCGAAGAGGGCGCAAGCGCCTTCGAAGGCCGAAGGATGCGGCGACCGAAGCGCTTCGGGACGGCCGGAAACGGGCGTCGCGCGCTGCGATCATCAGGAGGGCCGCATGGCGCATTTCGTGATTCTTGACGACGACGAGACCTTTGGACGGATGCTGTCGCGGGGGCTCAGATCTCACGAAATCTCCTCCGAGCATTATAGCGAGTTTTCAGCCCTTGTCGCAGGGCGCGCGGCATGCGCTGCGGAAACGCCTGAGCCTGACGTCTATGTCGTTGATCTCTCCATGCCGGACCCGAACGGCGTGCATTGGGAGTTCGGAGGGATCTTAGCGTTGAAGCAACTTCGCGAGTCGGTTGGCGAGGCTGCGATGATCTGGGTTCTGACAGGCTATGAGGATCCGCGGATCGAGCGCGAATGCTGCCGCAACGGCGCGAACTTCGTGCTGTTCAAAAGCTTCGGCGTCGCCGAAACGGCGGAAGACTTGGCGCTGGCCTGGCGCGACACGGCGCAAAAGCAAAAGCAGCGGCGCGAAGCGCAGAGCGACATCGAGCGCGGCGGCGCCGCACCTCTTTTCTGAGGGCGAGATCGCCCGCGTTCTCGCGCCATGCGCCGGCTCCGCATCAAAGTCGCGCCTGGTGAAAGGGCGCTCGCGAGCTGTTCAGCCCTTCCAAACGGCGAAGATGCGCGATTCTGAGACAATGCGGCGCCGCGGCGCCGCGTCCAGACGTGAATGACGACAGTTCTTTGCGCATTCGCGCTTCTGACCTTGCCCGCGCTCCTCATTGCTGCGCAGGGTCGCGCGATGTGATCGCGGCCCGCCACTTTCGGCGCCGCGCATCTCCAAAGGGGGACTGAATGCGAGATGATCCGATCAAGGAGCGCATGACCAACACCGTCGCCAGCGGCGGGAAAACGATCATCCAACGCGATCTGACCATTACTGGCGCGGTGCTGACGGATGGCGCGGTTGAAGTGCATGGCATTCTGAACGGCGATATGTTCGCGAAGTCCGTGTTGATCGGCCCTGGCGCAACGGTGAAGGGCGATCTCGTCGCCGAGAATGTCGAAATCGCCGGGCTCGCGGAAGGCCGGGTCACAGCGCGAGTCGTGCGGCTGGCGCCGAACGCGCGATATAAAGGCGCGATCTTGCATCAACGCTTGATGATCGAAGACGGCGCTGAATTCGAAGGGTCCGTGCTCCGCAAAACCGATGAGGCCGCCTGGACCGACATCTCGAAGACCTTCGAGATCCCAGGCGTCGAATTGACGGAAGAAGCCAAGCGCGCAGTTGCGGCGCTGAAGGCGGAATTCGAACGCAAAACCGGATGATCCGAACCTGTTGAGCGGAACCGGGCGCGCCGCCTGCGCCTCGGCGATGCAGGCTCAATAAGCCGCGCGCAGCCGATACGCCTCGGCGGCGACTTGCTTTGTCAAGGCCGCGCTCTCCATGGGTCGCTTGTAGCGCGACCGCGGCAAACGCCGGCGAGCGGCGCGCACCGTATCAAGCGCGCGCTCAAATATCGGCTCGGCGAGCTCAGGCCGCAAAATCCGACGCTCAAGCGCCGCGCAATAGGCCGCCGCGCGCGGCGCATCGGCGGCGAGCAATGGCTCAGGCTCGATCAGCATCCGGATCGCGAAAGAGAGATGATGCTCGAAGGCGGCGATCTCCGCCGCGAGATTATGATCCGTTCTCCGCTCAAGATAGCGGCGGCTTTGCGCCAGCAACAAACCTGACACCACATACGCCTCCGGCGCGTGATCCGGCGAGAGAACCTTCGCGCCGATCAGGTTAAGCGTGGGCGAAAGCCCACTTTCAGCCAGATGCGGCTGCTCCAGAAAAACAGCCACGAAAGAGCGCAACATCTCGCCGAGATCGACTTTCTGCGCGCCAACCAGGCGCGGCTGCTCTGGCGCGAGACCGCGGCGCCGCTCGAAGATCATGGGCCACTCGCCCGCGGCGCGCGCCTCGCGCAAGCGGACACAGTCTTGGATCTCCAACACCTTGGGATCATTGACATGAAGCGCCAGCCCTTGAATTGGGTTCTGGCGATTGGTCGCGTCGACGATTTGCCGCCGCAACGCTTCGTCTTCCGTCGCCACCAGCTTGACCGGCACAAAAAGACGCTCCGCCTCGGGCCCGAGCTCGTCGCGCGCCGCATGCAGCACATGCGTGGTCTGCAGCCCATTGACGACTTGGTAATTCGTCAGCCTGAGGCGCGGCCCGGCCCCGCCAATCGGCCCTTGCTCTTGTAGAATAGTTTCAGCGACGATGGTGACGCCGTTGTTGAGCAAAGGAAATTGCGTCCGCCCCTCGCCCATCAACGTGTCCTTGATCCGCGCGTTCACGTCCGTCTCAGAGAGGAAACCGCGGACATTATGCTCGAAGATCCCCTCGCGCAGGCCTTGGCCGTCATCGCGCGTGAGCAGCAGAAAAAACGAGGCCAGATCCACAGCGCCGAGCCAGCACTCCGCCGCGCCCGACGCCGTCGGCAAGCGCACCAGATCCTGCGTCGGCGCATAGCCTGAATACGCCGCGAGCGCCGGCGCGTAGGCGAGAGCGCTGCGGTCGACGGCGACGATGTCAGCAAGGCGCCGACGATCCACCGGCTCGACCTCCGCCTCATCGACGCTCACCACGCCGCGGAGGATCGAGCGCCCCTGGGCGAACTCTCCCAGCACATTGCCCTCCACAGGCAAAGCGCTGTCCGCCGCGTAATAGCCGCGCACGCGCAGGCGCAGCGGCACATCGCGCGCTGCGCATTCGCGGATGATGAAATCCTTCAGCGCACGGCTCTGCGCCAGGCGCGGGTTCTCCTTAAAGAAGCCGACCGTCGAGAGAAAACTGTGCACGCCGCGATTGAAGCTGCCGATCTTCGTGCGGTCGAACCGCTTCGACCGCGTCACCTGCACCGCAATGATCTCAAGATCGAGCGGCTCGCCCTCCTCCAACCGCTCCATCACCGCGATCTTGTCGCCGAGCAGTTGGCTGTCCGTGATGAACGCGACGGCGTCGAGCTGATTGTCGTCCACATCGCCGGTGGAGACGAGATTGAGATCCTCGATCGCGAGGTCCGGCGCATGGCGGCGCAAAATATGGAGGGCGGCGAAACGTTCGAACACCGCGTCACGCTCATGCGGGCGGATCGCATCGAGATCGACGCCCAGAAGCGCAGCGAAATCCCGCAGCGCCGCCTCGACCGTCTCATTCTTCGCACGGGGCTTCTGCGCCCTAAGATCGCCGCTCTTGCGCCTCATGCGTGTTGGTTAACGCTAAAGCTTTTGACGGACAACTTGCAAAAATGCAGTGACTCCACTCGCTTAGGTAGGTTCCGGCAAAGTCTCCGCCTCCGCGCGTTTGAGAACGTCGTCGCGCGTGCGCTTCAATTGCGGCACGCCTTGGACGCGGCTGCGCATCCGATCGCGGGGGCTTTGCGTGATGTCCAACACTTTTTGCGCGAGCAAATCCCGCCGACCAGGCCCTGTAAGTTGCATTTCGATGCGACGGCAATGCGCCCGCATCGCCGCGGCGTCTCCGACAGGCGGGCGCGTCGGCGCGCACATCACCCTGAGCCCGAGAGCCGCGTGATACTCGACCTGCGCCAAACGCGGCTCATCACGCTCGCGCGCCACATCGCGTACGAATTGCACCAGCCGCGCCGCCGCGTAATAGGGCTCCGCCGTGAGCGACGGCGCCAGCAACCCGTCATCGACCTCGCCCGCGATCGCGGAGAAGCCGCGCTCAGCGATATGCGCTTGCTCGAGAAACACCGCTGCAAAGCCCCTTAGCGCCTCTTCAAGCGACACTTTCTCCGCCGGCATCGTCTTGGCGTATTGGCCCGGCCGCCGCTCCAGCACCAGCGCCGGCCCGCCGGCGCGCATGCGCTCAAGGAAATAGGCCTCGATCGCGAGAGCTTTCTCACACGCGGCGAAAAGCGCCGCGCCGGTGATCGGCGTCTGGCGATTCGTCGCTTCGATGATGGCGCGGCGCATGCTGGTCTCGGTGGCGGCGACGAGTTTCACCGGCACATGCACATCCGTCGCCGCGCGCAGCTCATCGCGGATCCGGTAGATGACCGTGCTCGTCTGCAAACCGTTGACGATCTGAAAATTCTCAATCCGGATGCGGTCGCCCTCGCGCTCGATGCGGTCCGCAACGATCGTGACGCCGTTGTTGCGCAGCAGGAATTGCGCCCGATCCTTCCCCGCGAGCGTCTGGCGGATCCGGTCGTTCACTCCGCCATCGCCCTGATAGCCGCGAACATTCTGATTGAAGATGGCCTCGCGCATCCCTTGGCCGTCCTCACGCTCGAGAAGCGACAGATAATCGCAAATCGGCACATGACCGGAGAAGCCGCCCTCAACGCCCTTGATCGCCGGCAAGGCGATCAGGCCGGCCGCAGGCACGCTCGCCTCGTAATCCTCGACAGCAATGGCGCTTGCGGGCGCGTCAGGCACGCTGTGGCGCGGCAAGCCGGTCGCCAGCATGTCGAGGAGCCGGCCGCGATCGACAGCTTCAAGCTCCGCGGTCTCGAGCTCGACCGCCGCGCCGCCGCCGACGGCGGACCAATCCACCGCCGACAGCGCCATCCGCCCTTGCGCGAGCAGCTCCGCGCGGTCTTCGCCATCCGCCCAATTCCCGAGCGCGGCGTAATAAGCGTAGACGGAAAGACGCAGCGCGCGGCCCTCCGCCTTGGCGCGCGTCGCGGCGCGCCCGATCAGCGCCGCCTGGCCCGCCAAAGGATCGCGCGGCGCGGCGAGCGCCGGCTCACTCTCAAACGCCGCGATCTCGCCTGCTTCGCCCACTGTCTCGAAAAACCCGGAGACCGCCTCGGCGAAGCCGACGAACTTCTCCGGATCGAACCGGTTCGCGCGGGTGGCCCGGATGGCGACGGCGTGCAGCGGCAGCGGCCCTTCTTTCTGATCGAAGCTCGCCTCCAGCGCCTCCTCCAGCGCCGCCGCGCTGTCGATCAGGCGCCCGCCGATCATCAGCACCAAGCAGTCGAGCATATCCGCGTCGCGCGGCGCGATCAGCGCGCCGAGCTTCAGCGGCTCGAGCTCTTGCTCATGAAAGCGCCGCAGCACGTGAAACGCCGCGAAGCGCTCGAACACATCGCCGCGCTGATCGTCGCGCAGCGTGTCGAAATCCATGCCGAGTTCGACGGCGAAGGACCGAACCGCTGTTGCGATCGCGTTCGGCGCCCGCTCTCGCTTCGCCTTGCGCGCAGCCTTCCGCTTCGCCTCGGTTTTTCTGTTCAGTATCAGCTGCACCATGCTGCGCGCTCCGTCCTGACGTTCGAGCCGGGCGCACCGGCGGGCTTTAACGTCGACCACACGTTCTAGCACCGTTTACCAGTTGTTGAGATTAATGGGAAGAAGCCGCATAGATTTTGTGTGTGGAAAACCAGCAAGCTGCGGAGCGATTTCGGGAAATTTCTCAATGCGCGGGCTTGGGTTGTGAGAGCAAACCGAAGCGGCGCTGCTGCCGATTTGCTACGCATTTCGAACTCCTCAAAGAATTCAGCGTGATTATCGAGGATAATTTGACAGCCATGGCGAAACTCGTCATAGAGCGCGCGGGTTTCGATCGCCTTCCGCAAGTGACGCGGTTGGCGGCGACGCGAGAGCGGCAGGCGCTCCGCGCCAGGTCTACTCGGCGACTTCGAAAAACCGAGGCGGGACCGACCCCAAGCCGTGCGGCCGATACGCGCGGCGTGCCGTCGACCTAGGCGTCGGAACGCGACGCTCTCTCGCAGAATGTAAGGATTACATGAAGTTTACAGATCTCGGGCTCAACCCGAAGGTGCTCCACGCGGTGGAGCAGGCCGGTTACGAATCGCCAACGCCGATCCAAGCTCAAGCGATTCCCCACGCGCTGGACGGGCGCGACGTTCTTGGGATCGCGCAAACCGGAACTGGTAAAACCGCCTCTTTCACGTTGCCGATGCTCAGCATTCTGGCCAAGGG
The DNA here is from genome assembly GCA_038530925.1 of Pseudomonadota bacterium. Classification (GTDB taxonomy): domain Bacteria; phylum Pseudomonadota; class Alphaproteobacteria; order Rhodobacterales; family Rhodobacteraceae; genus JALEGB01. The sequence continues at coordinate 1,129 of JBCBCG010000116.1, read as the reverse complement.
CCGCGCGCGGGCCCGTATGCCGCGGTCTTTGATTCTCGCGCCGACGCGCGAGCTGGCGGCGCAGGTCAGCGAGAATTTCGAGACTTATGGCAAAGAACTGTCGCTCACCAAAGCGCTGCTGATCGGCGGCGTCTCGTTCGCCGAGCAGGACCGCATCATCGATCGAGGCGTCGATGTGTTGATCGCGACGCCGGGCCGCCTGCTCGATCATTTCGAACGCGGCAAACTGATGCTCACCGGCATCGAAATCATGGTGGTCGACGAAGCCGACCGCATGCTCGATATGGGCTTCATCGAAGACATCGAGCGCATTTTCAAACTCACGCCCTTCACACGGCAGACGCTGTTCTTCTCGGCGACGATGCCGCCGGAGATCACGCGCCTGACGCAGGAATTCCTCTCCAACCCCGTCCGCGTGGAGGTTGCGCGCGCCTCCTCCACCGCTGAGACGGTGGAGCAGCGGCTCTGCGCCGTGGCGGGCGCGCGGCGCGACCGGGTCGAGAGCGAGAAACGCCGCGCATTGCGCGCGTTGATCGACGCGGAGGGTGAGCAGCTCGTCAACGCCATCATTTTCTGCAATCGCAAGCGCGATGTGGCGACGCTGTTCAAATCGCTGACCAGCCATGGCTATAACGCAGGCGCGCTGCATGGCGATCTTGACCAACGCATTCGCATGCAAGTGCTCGACGGCTTCCGCAACGGGCATCTGAAGCTGCTCGTCGCCTCCGATGTCGCAGCGCGCGGCCTCGACATCCCTTCCGTGAGCCATGTGTTCAATTTCGACGTGCCGGTCCACGCGGAGGATTACGTGCACCGGATCGGCCGCACCGGCCGCGCGGGCCGCACCGGCGTCGCCATCACGCTTGCGACCGGCGCGGAAGAAAAGGCCCTCGCGAAAGTCGAAGAGTTGATCAAGAAAGCGATCCCGCGGGTCGAGGCGCCGGGCGCGCCGGAGGCTGAGGATGCGGAGAGCGACGAGGTCGAAGCGCGGCCGGAGCGGGGCGGGCGCGGCCGGCGGCGGCGCGAGGCTGAAGCGGACGCCGACGCGCCGCGCGGGCGCCGCCGCGAGAGCGGCCGCGACGATGGCGAAGAGAGCGCGCGTCGTCCCGCCGGCCGCCGAGAGGGCGCG
>JBCBCG010000115.1:0-13882 GCA_038530925.1 Pseudomonadota bacterium | reverse complement strand
ACCGCCAACGACCGCCCCGGCCGCTATCCGCCGACCTATTACGCGGCGCAAACCCACCCTCCCGCGCCGCGCCCCGCGCCGCAAGGGCGGCGGCGCGCCGATGTCTGCGTGATCGGCGGCGGCTTCACCGGGCTCTCGGCGGCGCTGCATCTGGCGCGGCGCGGCTATGACGTCGCGCTGCTCGAAGCCCAGCGCGTCGGCTTCGGCGCCTCTGGCCGCAATGGCGGACAAGTCGGCAGCGGCCAGCGGCGCGATCCCTTCGAGCTGGAGGCGATGCTGGGGCGGGAGCGCGCCCGCGCGCTTTGGGATCTCGGCCAGGAGGCGCAGGCGCTGGTGAAGTCTCTCGCGTCGGAGATCGGCGTTCCCTTCCACGCCGGTCTGATCAACGCCGAACATCGCCGCGGCGATCAGGCCGCGGAGCGCGCCGCGATCGATGCGCTGCGCGAAAGATACGACCATCCCGCCATCCGCTTCCTAGACACCGACGAGATCCGCGCGCTGATCGGCTCACCGCGCTATCATAGCGGCGCGCTGGACGAAGCCGCGGGCCATCTCGACCCGCTCGCCTTAGCGCTCGGCCTGGCGCGGCTGGCGGAGGCGGCGGGCGCGCGGCTTTACGAGGGCGCCCGCGTCCTGCGGATCGAGACTGAAACCGGACGCGCGCCGCGCGCGATCCTCGAGGGCGCGGAGATCGAAGCGGAGCACCTCTTTTTGGCCTGCAACGGCTATCTCGGCGCGCTGCAGGGCGACGTCGCCGCCCGCGTCATGCCGATCAACAATTTCATCGTCGCCACCGAACCGCTCCCGCCGGCGCTGCGCGAAAGCGTCATCCGCGGCGATCTCGCCGTCGCCGACAGCAAATTCGTCATCAACTATTTCCGGTTTTCAGAGGATGATCGCCTGCTCTTCGGCGGCTCGGAAAGCTACGGCTATCGCTTCCCGAGCGACATCGCGCGCCTTGTGCGCCGACCTATGCTGGAGATCTTCCCGCAGCTTCAAGAGACGCGGATCGACTACGCCTGGGGCGGCACGCTTGGCATCACCATGAGCCGACTGCCGCATCTGGCGCGCTATTCCGGCGGGCGTGTGCTGAGCGCCTCGGGCTTCTCCGGCCATGGCGTCTCGATCGGAACCTTCTCCGGCGCCCTCGCTGCTGAGGCGATCGCGGGGCAGGCCGAGCGGTTCGACGTCATGGCCGCGGCGCCGACGCCGCGGTTTCCCGGCGGCGCGGCGCTGCGCTGGCCACTGCTGGTTCTGGCGATGGCCTGGTTCTCGCTCCGCGATCGGCTGTGAGCGCGACGGCGATCAGAGTTTGCCGAGATAAGTGCGGTATTCGACATTGCTGACGAGGCTCGCCCATTGGCGGATCTCATCGCGGCGACAGGCGGTGTAGACGCGGACATATTCCTCGCCCAGCACCCGCGCCGCGATGGGCGAGCCGCCGAACTCCTCGACCGCGCCTTGCCAATCATGATGCAGCGCCGGCGCGCCTCCGGCGGCCGCATCGCCTTCCACCGGCGGGCCGGGATCGACGGCCTCCTCCAGCCCGTAGAGCATGCCGCCCAGGATGGCGGCGATGGCGAGATACGGGTTCACATCCGCGCCGCAGATCCGATGCTCGAGCCGCGCGCCCGGGCCGGACGTCTCCGGCACGCGCACCGCGACGCCGCGATGGTCGAGCCCCCAGCAAGGCGAGATCGGCGCGTAGCTGTCGGGCTGAAACCGGCGATAGGAATTGCGATGCGGCGCGAAAATCGCCTGCAGCGGCCGCATCGAGGCGAGGAGCCCGCCGATCGCAAGAAGGAGCGGCGCGGCGACGCCGCCGCGCCCGACCTTCGCGCCCGGCGCTTTGGCGTCGAACACCGAGGCGCCGGCGGCGTCGAGCAGGCTGACATGAGCGTGCATGCCGCTGCCCGGGCTCTCGCCGTAAGGCTTGGCCATGAACGTCGCCTCCAGCCCATGACGCCGCGCCACCGCGCGCACCACGCGCTTGAACATAAGCGCCGCATCCGCCGCCGCCAGTGGATCCGGCAGATGCTTCAGATTGATCTCGAACTGCCCAGGTCCAAACTCGGCGATCACGGCGTCGGCCGGCACCTCCAGCGCCGCGCAGGCCGCGTGGATCTCCGTCAGCACCGCGCCGCAAAGATCCGTCGCATCCAGATCGTAGACCTGCGCGCCATGGAGCCCGGCCGGCGGCTCCGGCGGGCTCTCCGGCCCTTGGCGCGGCTGGATCAAATGGAACTCCAGCTCCGTCGCCACCACCGCCGTCAGCCCTTTGGCGGCGAACGCGTCGACCACCGCGGCCAGCCTCTGACGCGGATCGTAAAGGCAGGGCGCGCCGTCTTCATCGACAAGCGTCATCAGCGCCTGCGCCGCCGGCGGATCGCTCCAAGGCGCGCGGCGCAAGCTGCCGGCGACGGCCCAGGCGACGCCGTCCGGATCGCCGCGGCGGATCGCAAGACCGCTCTCGTCGACATCCTCGCCCCAGATGTTCAACGCATAAGTCGAGATTGGCAGCCGCACGCCGCCCGCCAGCAATTTCTTGGCCGAGCCGATCGGCAGCCATTTGCCGCGAAGCACGCCGTTCATATCCGGAAACAAAAGCTCGATCCGCTCGACATCCGGCGCGGCGGCGAGGAACTGCGTCAGCTCCGCTTCTGTCAGAGACGCGCCCGCCATCGCCTCAGCTCCGCGGATCGGCGGCGCGATCCGCCGCGCGCTCGTCCATCGCGCGCCGCCGCTCCGCCCGCGCGCTGACGATCGAGGCGATCACGACGCCGACGGTCACAAGCCCGATCAACATGCTGGAGAGCGCGTTGATCTCGGGTGAGACGCCGAGGCGCACCGAGCTGTAGATCTGCATCGGCAGCGTGGTCGAGCCCGGACCGGAGGTGAAGGACGCGATCACGAGATCATCGAGCGACAAGGTGAAGGCGAGAAGCCAGGCCGCGATGACCGCAGGCGCGATCACCGGCAGCGTCACGGTGAAGAAAGCCGAGAGCGGCGTGCAGCCGAGATCGCGGCCCGCATCCTCGAGCGTGCGGTCGAAGGCGCCGAGGCGCGAGGAGATGACAACCGTGGCGAAGGCCATCGAGAAGGTGATGTGCGCGAGAATGATCGTGGTGACGCCGCGGGCGATGTCGAGCGCTATGAAAAGGAGAAGGAGCGACAGGCCGGTGATCACTTCCGGCATCACCAAGGGTGCCGAGACCATGCCGGCGAAGAGCGTGCGGCCGGTGAAGCGCGTGAAGCGCACCAGCGCATACGCTGCGAGCGTGCCGAGAACGGTGGCGACCGTCGACGAGATGAGCGCGACCTTCAGCGTGACCCATGCGGCGTCGAGAAACGCCTTGTTGCTGAGGACCTCGCCATACCATTTGGTCGAAAAGCCCGCCCAGACCGTGACAAGCCGACTTTCATTGAAGCTGAAGGCGATCAAAATCAGAATGGGCAAATACAAAAACGCGAAGCCAAGCGTCACAGAAGTGGCGCTGAACCAGCCGAACCGTCCCGCCATAAGCGCCTCCTCGCCCTAGCGCCGCACCCAACGCTCTTCGCCGGCTTCGCCGCTCATCGCGCCGTCCCCGCAGCGATGAGCCGCGCAGCGCGCGAAGAGCGACGCGCCGTGCTCACGGCTCCGCCCGCTGCGCCTGGCTGCGCTGGAACAGCACGATCGGGATCACTAGGATCAGCAGCATGATGATCGCCACCGCGCTCGCAACCGGCCAATCGCGGTTGTTGAAGAACTCCGACCAGAGCGTCTTGCCGATCATCAACGTGTCCGAGCCGCCCAAGAGATCGGGAATGATGAACTCGCCAACTGCGGGGATGAAAACGAGAAAGCAGCCCGCAGCCACGCCCGGCGCCGCCAAAGGCAGCGTCACCAGCCAAAAGGACTTCGCCGGCGAGGCGCCGAGATCCTGCGCCGCCTCCGTCAGCGAGCCGTCCATCCCCTCAAGCGTCGCGTAAATCGGCAGGATCATAAAGGGCAAATAGCTGTAGACGATGCCGATATAGACCGCCGTGGTAGTGTTGAGGATCTCGAGCGGCGTGTCGATCAGGCCGATCCCCAGCAGCGCTTGGTTGAGAAAGCCATCTGTTTTCAGGATGCTGATCCAGGCGTAGACGCGGATCAGAAAGCTCGTCCAGAAGGGCAGGATCAGCAGCATCATCAGCATCGGCCGCCACGCCGCCGGCGCCGTCGCCATGCCATAGGCGACCGGAAAGCCGATGAGCAGCGTCAACACTGTGGAGACGCCGGCGATCCAAAGACTGGAGAGATAAGCGTCGAGATAAAGCTGGTCTTCGGCCAGCCAGACGTAATTCTCGAAATCGAGCGCCGAGAGAAAGGCCAGAAAGCCGCTCCAGCCTTGGCTGAGATCCAGCGTCGGCGTGTAAGGCGGGATCGCGATGGCGAGATCCGAGAGCGAGATCTTCAGCACGATCACGAAAGGCGCCAGGAACAGCACCAAGAGCCAGAGGAACGGCACGGCGATCAGCAGTCGCTTGCGCCAGCGCGCATTCGCCTCGTGGCGCGCCGCGGCGCGCGCGGCGCCCATCTGGGCGGCTTCGGCGCCGCTCATCGCGTGAGCACCACGCCGGCGTCAGGGCTCCAGCAGAGCCGGACGCGGTCGCCCCAGGTGATCTCGCGCCGCGCCACGCGCAGACGATTGGCGGTCTGCGCCCGCATCAGCGCGCCGCCCTCTAGACGCACATGGAAGGTGGAGATGTTGCCCAGATAGGCGATGTCGATCACCTCGCCCTCCACCGCGTTCAGCGCCGGATCCGCGGGCGGCGCGCCCTCGGCTTTGGCGATCTCGATCTTCTCAGGCCGGAGCGCCAAGAACACCTCGCGCCCCCGCTCGATGGGCTCGCCCTCCGGCGGCTGCGCCCAGAGCGCCGGCGCGCCTTCGCGCCAGGCGAGGCTGACTTGGCCCTGGAGCCCGTTCTGCGCCGTCGCCGGCAGAATGTTCACCTCGCCGATAAACTCGGCGACGAACCGGCTCGCGGGATATTCGTAGAGTTCGGCCGGCGGCGCGAGCTGCGCCAGCACACCGTGATCCATGACCGCGATGCGCGAGGCGACCGTCATCGCCTCCTCTTGATCATGGGTGACGATCACAAAGGTCGCGCCCAGCCTCTCCTGGATCTCGACCAGCTCGAACTGCGTCTCCTGACGGAGTTTCTTGTCGAGCGCGCCAAGCGGCTCATCAAGCAGCAGCAGCCGCGGGCGTTTCGCCAAGGCGCGCGCGAGCGCGACGCGCTGGCGCTGACCGCCTGAGAGCTGATGCGGCTTGCGCTTCGCGTATTGCTTCAGCTGCACCAGCTGCAGCATCTCGACGACGCGGTCGGCGATGAACGCTTTGTCCCGGCCCTCGCGCTTAAGCCCAAAGGCGATGTTCTGCTCCACGCTGAGATGCGGGAACAGCGCATAGGACTGAAACATCATGTTGACGGGCCGCAGATGCGGCGGCGTGCCGGCGAGATCCTCGCCATCGAGCGTCAGGCGCCCTTCGCTCGGCGTCTCAAACCCGGCCAGCATGCGCATCACTGTGGTCTTGCCGCATCCGGAAGGACCAAGAATGGCGAAGAACTCGCCCGAATAAATGTTGAAAGAGAGATCGTTGACCGCGGTGAAGGCTCCGAAGCGCTTGGTCACGCGCTCCAGCCGCACGAGCGGCTTGGCGGCCGGATCCTCCCAAGGTCGAAGATCGCAAGCGGAAGGCGGCCTCGGTTCGACGGCGACGCTCGTTGCGGGGTCCGCAGCGGGCGCCTCGACAGTGGGCTCCTCGACGACGCTCATGGGCGCTTCTCCGGTCTGACGCGCGGCTCTTGCGCGGCGAAGAGCCGAGGCGACCGCCTGCAGCGTTTCACCGCGCGCGACGCCGCTCAAGGATCAACCAAAGGATGATGCGAAGCCGTCTCCGCCGGCGGCGCCGGCGGAGACGAGCGATGTCGCCGTCAGCGGCCCGTCTTCACCCGCGTCCAAAGGCGCGTCACCACCCGCAGCTCCTTCGGCGGATAGGCCGTTACGGTGAAGAGATTGGCCAGCGTCTCGTCATCCGGATAGATCGCCGTATCGCCGATCACATCCTCGTTCAGCAGCTCTTTCGACGCTTCGTTGCCATTGGCGTAATAAACGTAGTTCGACGCTTTCGCCGCGACTTCAGCCCGCAAGATGTAGTCGATGAAGGTGTGGGCGAGATCCGGGCTCGGCGCATCCGCCGGCACCGCCATCTGGTCGAACCACATCAGCGCGCCCTCTTTCGGGATCGCGTATTCGACGGTGACGCCGTTATCCGCCTCCGCCGCGCGGTCCCGCGCCTGGAGCACATCGCCTGACCAGCCCAGCGCGACGCAGATATCGCCGTTCGCGAGCGCGTTGATGTATTCAGACGAGTGGAATTTCTGGATGTAAGGCCGCACCGCCATCAGCACGTCTTCGGCCTTAGCGATCACTTCGGCGTCTTTGCTGTTAGGATCCTCGCCGATGTAGTTCAGCGCGGCCGGGATCACCTCCTCGGGCGCGTCCAGGAAATGCACGCCGCAGCTCTCGAGCTTGGCCATATTCTCTGGATCGAAGATCAAAGCGAGGCTGTCGGCCGGGGCGTCCTCTCCCAGAGCCTCTTTAACCTTGTCGACATTGTAGCCGATGCCGGTCGTGCCCCACATATAATTGATCGAGTACTCATTGCCCGGATCGTAAATCTCGGTGCGGGCGTTCACGACGTCCCAAGCGTTGCCGAGATTGCCCAGTTTCGATTTGTCGAGCTTTTGGAACACGCCCGCCTGGATCTGACGGCTGAGAAAGCTGCCCGTGGGCACCACGACGTCATAGCCCGTGCCGCCCGCGAGCAGCTTCGTCTCGAGCACCTCGTTCGAGTCGAACACATCGTAGCGGACTTCGATGCCCGTCTCCGCCGTAAACTCGGCGAGGATCTCCTCGTCGATGTAATCCGACCAATTATAGACGTTGACCACTTTCTCATCAGCCAGCGCCGCGCCCGACGCGCCTGCGATCGCCATCGCCGCGACGACGGCGCCCGCGAGCCGGCCGGCGGCGCCAAACCCTTTGACAGTCTCCAGCATCATGCACTCCGTTTATGCATCCACGTCGCCATGCATCACACTTTCGCGCGACAATGCAATCGGTTGCGCGCCCATCCCGCCTGAACGCGCCACGAATCGGTCGCGGGCGCCGCCGCGCGACTTCGACGCCTTGCCTCCACGGGCGCGCGAGGCCAAAAACGCGGCTCTCGCCAGAGCTGCGGCGCATCCTGAAAGCCTGGCGCAACGCAGAGGACGAGTTCACATGACGCGCGACTGGCCGGCGACCATGCCGGAGGCGACCTCCATCTGGCTCGCGGGACGCAGCATCGAAGAGGTGGAGTGCGTGATCGCGGACATCGCCGGCGTCGCGCGCGGCAAGGCGATGCCGGCGAAGAAATTCACCAGCATGGGCCGCACCTTCCTGCCCATCTCGATCTTCTTTCAGACCATCACCGGCGGCTATCCCGAGTTCGATATGCCGGAATATTACGCCGAAGCCGATCTGACGCTCACACCGGATTACAGCACCGCCCGCGCCGCGCCCTGGGCCGAGGATGTGACGATCCAAGTGATCCACGATCTTACGCGGCGCGACGGCGAACCGGTGGGCCTGGCCCCGCGCAATGTGCTGAAGCGCGTCCTCGCGCTCTATGCGGCGGAGGGCTGGCGCCCGGTGGTGGCGCCGGAACTCGAGTTCTACCTCACCGAACGCAATGTCGACCCAGACTATCCGGTCTCGCCGCCCGTGGGACGCACCGGACGCAAACGCGTCGGCCGCCAAGCCTATTCGATCGCCGCCGTCGACGAATACGGGCCGATCATCGACGACATCTATGATTTCGCCGAAGCTCAAGGGCTAGAGATCGACACAGTCCTTCAAGAAGGCGGCGCCGGACAGCTTGAGATCAACCTCAACCACGGCGATCCTCTGGACCTCGCCGACCAGGTCTTCATGTTCAAGCGCACCATCCGCGAAGCGGCGCTCAAGCATGATTGCTACGCCACTTTCATGGCCAAGCCGATGGAGAACGAGCCCGGCAGCGCCATGCATCTGCATCAATCGGTGGTGGAGGCGACGACCGGCCGCAACGTGTTCAGCGAGGCCGATGGAAGCCCAAGCAAACTCTTTTTCGGTTTTCTCGCCGGTCAGCAGACGCATCTAACCTCGGTCGTGGCGCTGCTCGCGCCCTATGTGAACTCCTATCGCCGGCTGGTGCCCCAGGGCGCGGCGCCCATCAATCTCGAATGGGGCAACGACAACCGCTCCGTCGGGCTGCGCGCGCCGATCGCCTCGCCCGAAGCGCGGCGGGTCGAAAACCGCGTCGGCGGCATGGATTGCAACCCGTATCTCGCCATCGCCGGTTGCCTGGCCTGCGGCTATCTCGGCATGAAAAACGGCCTCCAGCCTCGCCCGGCCTATGACGGCAACGCCTACACTCTTCCCCACGCCCTGCCCCGCAGCTTGATCGACGCGCTCGAGCTGCTCGAGACCCACAGCGCGCTGCAAGACGCCTTGGGCCGCGAGTTTTGCGCTCTCTACGCCTCGGTCAAACGCCACGAATATGAAGAGTTCTTTCAGGTCATCAGCCCCTGGGAGCGCGAGCACCTCTTGTTAAATGTCTGATTTCTTAGCGACGTTTAATCGCGTTCATGAGAGGTGCTTGATATCAACGGTGCGCCGCCTGTCTCGCCAGAGCCGCGCACAGACGTTGCACGTCTCTCAGTTCCGCCTGGCGCCGCGTCATGCGATCAGAATGAAATCGCCCGCCGACAGATCCGCCTCGTCGACCCCTTCCAGAAGCACGGACGCAGCGCCGAAGGCGACTAACGCATCGCCGCCGGAGGCGGAGACCGAATAGGCGCCGCCAGGTCCGAGCGCTGTGAAATCGATTTTATCGACGCCGATCTGAAAGTCGCGGATCGTGTCCTCTCCGCTTTGCGCGTCAAAAGCGAAGATGTCGGCGTCGCCGCCGCCGAATAAGAGATCATCATCCGCGCCGCCGACGAGCCGATCCTCGCCGTCGCCGCCGTTCAGCGCATCGCGCCCGCCGCCGCCTTCGAGCGTGTCCGCTCCGCCAAAGCCCAACAGCGTGTTCGCGCCCGCGTCGCCCACCAACACATCGCCATAGAGATTACTGCCGCGCACCTCTTCGATGCTGATCAACGTGTCGCCCTCGGCGTAACCGCCGGACGCGGTTCGCGACTGAAGATCGACGGACACCGCCGCGGTGCTGCTGTAGTAGTTCACGGTGTCATGGTCGGCGCCGCCGTCCATCACATCCGCGCCGAGATCGCCATAGAGCCTGTCGTCGCCATCGCCGCCGCGGGCGACATCGTCTCCGCTCCCGACATAGATCGCGTCATCGCCGGCGCCCGCGACGATCACATCGCCGCCGCCATAGCCGAAGAGCATGTTGTCATTCGCATCGCCGGTGATGTCGTCGCCAAACCGGTTGCTGCCGATGACGCCCTCGATCCCGGCGAACGTGTCGCCCTCGGCGTGTCCGCCGGACGCCGCGCCTGCGGAAAGGTCGATCGCGACCGCCGCATCGCTCCGATAGTAACTGACTGTGTCGTCACCCTCGCCGCCATTCAGAATATCGGCGCCGCCGCCGCCGCTTAAGCGGTCGTCGTCATCGCCGCCATAAAGGCGGTCTCGTCCGTCGCCGCCGCGCAAATCATCGTCGCCGCCAAAGCCGTAGAGCGTGTTGTCGCCCGCATCGCCGATCAGCGCGTCGCCAAAGGCGTCGCTGCCGCGCAGCTCCTCGATGCCGGCGAGCGTATCGCCTTCGGCGAACCCGCCTGAGGCGGCGCCCGTCTCAAGATTGACGCGGACCGCGGCGCCGCTCTTGAAGTAATTGACGGCGTCATAGCCCGCATCGCCGCGCAGCGCGTCGGCGCCGAGATCGCCGTAGAAAAGATCATCGCCTTCGCCGCCGTTCGCGACGTCGTCGCCGCCGCCAACATAGATGATGTCGTCGCCGCCGAGGCCGTTGATCACGTCGTCGCCGCCAAATCCCCAAATGATGTTGTCGCCGCCATCTCCCGTCAACGTGTCGCCGAAGCCGCGGCTCCCCATCAGCCATTCGATCGAGGTCAGCGTGTCGCCTTCGGCGTGACCACCAGACGCTGCGCCCGTTTCCAGGTTCACCGTCACAGCCGCGTCGCTGTTGAAATAGCTGGCCGTATCGTCGCCTGAGCGGCCACCCAATTCATCGGCGCCCGCCCCGCCGCTCAGGCGGTCGTCGCCGCCATCGCCAAAAACACGATCGTCGCCATCGCCGCCATGCAGACGATCGCCCATAGCGCCGCCGTAGATCGTGTCGTCGCCGTCGTTGCCGTAGACAACGCCGCCTCGACCATCGTTGACAATGATCATATCCGCATCGTCGGAGCCGGAGATGCTGAGCTCAGGGACCTCACGATCGCGAAAATTCCCTGAAACCTCAATATTCTCCGCAACATCAGTAATGGCGAATGGGAGCGGCCTCGTAAGAGAAGCGCCCGAAGAATCGGTCGCCCTCACAACAATTGAAAGAACGGGGTTGCCTTCATAATCAACATCCGCACTTTCTGTCAGAAATACTTCATCTCCAATAACTTCGAAATCTCTTCCGACTACTGAAAAGCTTACCGAGTCACCAGGATCCGGATCTCTCGCCTCGAGGCGGCCGAGCCTAAAGCCGGCTGGCGCGTTTTCTTCTAACAGAGTGGCGTCAGCCCAAGATATTCTTGTCGGCGCAGAGTTGCTTGTCGCATCGTTGGGATCATCGGACATATCGCTCTCTCCTGACCAAAATGCGCCTCGCGGAGCCTTCGCGCGACTTCTGTGCGCATTCTTGTGGGTAAGTTATCAGGAATTAGACCCAGGTAAGAATCGCGCTTGACTTGCCTCCCCGCGATTAAAGGGAGTCGCTCACGGCATGCAACCCTAGCGTGCCCATCGGCTTGTAGCGGGGTATTTCCCTCGGCGGAGCGTGGGATCCACGCGCCGCCCTGAAGCGCGGAGACGAGGCCGTTGGCGGCCCATGCGCGAACGCCGGTTCGGCCGACGGATGCGCAACGCGCCGCCGGATCACCGATCGCCCCTAAGACGCCGAAGAACCGTCGCGCGCAAGCCGGGCCGGCCCTTAGGGTTCGCGGCCGCCCCCTTGTCGATGCGCGGCCCGAACATCAACGCGACAGCATTCGAACGCAGCGACGTCTACGCCGTGCGACGAAGCGAAATCAGGTGATTGTCCCACGAGAGGCGGTGAAAGCGGCGGTCGATCATCTTGCCCTCCACCGTGAGGATCCCGCCGCCTCCATCCGTCGCGAGAAACCCGCCCCCGCGCCCGGCGAGCCCGCAGATGTCCGGGGCCAGCCGCTCCGCCTCGAACGCGCCGGACGCGGCGTCGAAGATCTGCAGCCGGCCGCCGCGCGGAGAGGTGAGGCCGACCCGCGCGCCGGTCTCGGAGAAGGCGACGCTGCCGCCATAACCGCGCATGCCGAGCTGCTGAGGCGCGGGCGCGGACAGCAGCCGCAACTCCTCCTCGCCGAAGCGATGCAAGGCGAGGAGCGGCGCCGGATCGAAGAGAGCGCCTTGCCATTGCATGGCGATCGCGACCAGACCATCGGCGCGGAGCGCAAGGTGCCGGATGCTGCAGAAGCGCAGCGCCTCGGGCGGCTCGACAATCCGGCGCGCCGCGCCTTCAATCGGATCAATATACGCGAGATTGGGCCGCATCATCGGCAGATTCAGCTTGGCGCGCCCGCTCTCGGGATGCGTCCGCACGCCGCCATTGGCGACCACGAGCCGCGCCCGGGCGGCGTCGAACACCAGCTCATGCGGACCAACGCCGCCTGAGGCGAACTCGCCGATGCGGCGAAACCCATCGCGCGCGTCCCAAACGCCGATCCGCCCCTCGCCCGTCTCATAGGCGTTTTCGCATGTGTAGAGCCGCGCACCTTCCGCATCAAAGGCGCCGTGGCCGTAGAAATGGCGCCCCGCCGGCGCCGTAAGGCGCGCGCGCGGGCGGCCCACGGCGCAATCGATCACGAGCGCGAACGTTCCTGGTCGGCGCGCGAAGGCGACCGCCAGCGGCTCGCTGGGATGCGCCGCCGCCGCGTGGCCTCGGCCCGGCGACGCCACCTCGAACCGGATCTCGCCCGCCGCATCGAGGCCGAAAAGCGCATAGGCGCCGCTGGGCGTCTGGGCCGCGGCGAGATAGTCCGGCGCTCCAGCGTCAGCCCAGCTCAGCGTCGGCGTCAGGCCGCCCGCCGCCGCAAGCAGGCTCGCGCGCAGAAAGGCTCTGCGGTTCGGGCGCCCGCCGCTCATCTCAATCGCCGTCGAGGGCGTTGAACCCGAGCGATACGCCGAGCGCCGGCGCGAGCGTTCCGCGCAGGCGCCGCTGCAGCGCGGCGAGCTGAGATTGGATCGCTTCGATCTGAAACCGCGTCTGAGGCGACGCCACGGCGGACGACAACGGCGTCGGCCCGCGATCGATCATGTCTCTCGTCCGCGCGAATGCGGCGTCGATCCGCGCCCGCTCGTCGTCGGACAGCGCGGGCGCGAAGGCCTGCGCATAGAGCGCTTGGAGCGCCTCAAGAGACTGCGCGACGTTCCGCAATGAACGGCGAGACCGCCACGCCTCGGCCCGTTTCGGGCGCGGCGTCTCGAACGAGCCTAGCGGGCGGCCGAGCCTGAGATCGATCAGAGCCTGGAGCCCGCCATCGAGGCTGGTGAAGAGCGCGCGGGTCACATCCTCCGGCGCAGGGTAGAGCGCGTTCTCGGGCCCCGGCGTCAGCAGCGTTCGCTGAAACCCGGCCTCGCCGCGCCAGCCTGCGAGCAAAGCCGCGGCCGAGGTCTCAAGATCGCGCGCGATCGCTTGCGCCAGGCGGCACCGATATCCAGGCGCAAGCGGCCGAGGGCCCTTCTCGTCGAACAGCAGGCGTTCGAGCGCCAGCAAGCCGCGGGCGGCGACCGAGAGTTTCGCGAAGGCGACCGGATCGTCGATCACAGGGTCTTCAGCGGCGATCAGCGGGCCGAGCGCTTTGCGCGTGAACCCTTTCGTATCCGGCCAGAAGGCGATGGCGAACCGGCGCATCTCCGCCTCGACCGGCCCGATCGCGATATGCTGCACGCCCATCCAAGCATCGAAGCTCGCATGGTAAGACTGGCGCAAAGTCGCCACGTCGCAGCTCTGCGAGGCCTCCAACAGAGCCTCGCTCGCCTCCGCGAACGCGGCGTAGCGCGGCAGGATATGCGCCTCGACCGCGCGTTCGGCGATGCGGCCATGATCTGGCGGCGCGTCATCCGCCAGCGCCGGCGCGGGGAAGAGTGTGAACGCCGCAGTGGTCAGCGCGGCGGTGGTCAGCGCGGCGGAGATCAGATTGCGCATCATAGGCTCTCCAAAAATCGGATCAGCGCGTCGCGGTCGGCTTTCGGCAGCGCCGCCGCATGGTCGCGCGCCGCTTGCGCCTCGCCGCCATGCCACAGCACCGCTTCCAACAAACTCCTCGCGCGGCCGTCATGCAGGTAGAAGGTGTGACCGTTCACCGCTTCCGTCAGGCCGACGCCCCAAAGCGGCGGCGTGCGCCATTCGCGGCCGGTGGCCTCGCCCTCGGGGCGCCCATCGGCCAAGCCTTCGCCCATGTCGTGCAGCAAGAGGTCCGTGTAGGGCCAGATCAGCTGAAAACTCTGCTCCGGCTGCGCCGCCGCGCCGTCCGTCTCCAGGCGATGGGTCACGTGCTTTGGGGTGTGGCAGCTGATGCAACCCGCCTCATAGAACATTTCTTTGCCGCGCAGCACGATCGGATCATCGACGTCGCGGCGGCGCAGCCGGAGCAG
>JBCBCG010000114.1:0-14012 GCA_038530925.1 Pseudomonadota bacterium | reverse complement strand
GGTGAGGAACAGCGCCTCCTCCACCGCGGTGTTGCCGCCGCCGATCACCGCGATCTCTTTGCCGCGGAAGAAGAACCTGCAAAAGCGCTTGTTCGAGAACCCGAAGATCGAGGTTCTCTGGGATCACGCGGTGGACGAAGTGCTCGGCGAGGGCGAGCCTAAAGGCGTCACCGGCCTGCGCGTGAAGCATGTCGCGAGCGGCGCGTCGCGGGAGCTGCCGGTGCATGGCGTCTTCGTCGCCATCGGGCACGCGCCGGCCACCGAGCTGGTGCAAGGCCAACTCGAAATGCATCACGGCGCTTATGTGAGCGTGCGCAGCGGCTCGACGGAGACGTCGGTTCCGGGCGTCTTCGCGGCCGGCGACGTGACCGACCATGTCTATCGCCAAGCGGTCACCTCGGCGGGCATGGGCTGCATGGCGGCGCTCGACGCCGAGCGTTTTCTGGCGGAGCAGCCGAGACGCGAAACCGAGACAGAAATCGATCGATCAGAAAACGCCGGCGCGGCGGCGTGACCGATCGCGCTATGCGCGGCGCGGGCTTCAGCGCCGCGCATAGCGTCATTTTTAGTATTCAAAAGAAACGAATGCGAAAAAGACTTTCGCATTTGAAGTTGCTCGCTTCATATTGTCGCATGCGATGCGCCTAGAAGCAGCGGTTTTATGGTGAAACTTTCACGACGAGACGGCCGATTTCGACTGAAAGCGGGAACAGCAGCGCTGCATGAGAAAACGGAGGCGCTGTTCTGGAGCGCCGAGGGGTTCGAAAACGTCGCGGCCTATCAACGTTTTCTCGACGCGATGCGCGCGGCGCATGAGCGGTTCGGGCGCGCGGCGGCGGCGCGTCTTCCGCATGCTCCAGGGCTGAGCGATGAGCCGGCGCTGATCGATGCGCTGCGACGCGACGGCGCCGCGCGTCCCGATCCCGAAGTCGCGCCGCCGCGGCGAAGCGCCGACGCCGCCTGGGGCGCGGCCTACGCGTTGAGGGGCTCGGCGCTCGGCGCCGCGATGATCCTGCGCTCGCCCTCGCTCCGCCCCGCTTGGCCGCGCGCCTATCTCGAAGCCTCGGCGCAGCAGGCGCGAAACGGCGCGGTTAAGCGCTTCTTTGCGGCGATGGAGGCGGCGCAGCCCGATTGGGATGAGGCCGCGCGCGGCGCCGAGGCGGTGTTCGCCCTGATCCACGACATCGGCGCGGCGGCGCCTTCCCGCGATGCGGCGCTTTCCCTCGATGCGGCGCCTGCCCGCGATGCGGCGCCTGCCTGCGATGCGGCGCCTGCCCGCGATGCGGCGCTTTCCCGCAACGCAGCGCCATCTCGTGATGCGGCGCCATCCTGCGAAGCGGCGCCATCGTCTCGCACCACGATCGCGCGCAGTGATCCGGCGCCGTCGCCGCAGGCCGCGCCGCGATGAGCGCCCTCAGCGACGCCCAACTGCGCGAGGCGCTGCAGCGCTGCGCCGATGAGCCCGCTCACGCGCCCGGCGCGGTCCAGACCGTCGGCGCGTTGATCGCCTGCGAGGCGGCGACCGGCGTGATCGATCATGTCTCGGCCAATATCGAAGATCATCTTGGCGTCCGGCCCGAGGCGCTTCTCGGCCGGACCATGCGCGACGCGCTCGGCTCTTCCTGCTGGCATGCGCTGCGCAACGCCGCCGCCCTGCCAGGCTTCGCCGACCGCCGCGAAGCCGCCGGCGCGCTCGAGGGCGCGCGCCCCCTCGACATCTACGCCTCCCAAAGCGGCGACCGCTATGTCATCGAGCTTGAACCGAGCGCGATAAGCCCGATCCCCGCCGCGACCGTGCTGCGCGAGGTGGCCGCGCTGCAGGAGAAGATCCTTGGCCTCACCGGCGAGACAGAGCTGTTTCGCTCCGCGCTGCGGCTGCTGAAGGCCGCCTCCGGCTATGATCGCGTGCTCGCCTACCGGTTCGACGAAGCCTTCAATGGCGAGGTGATCGCGGAAGCGCGCAAAGCGCGCGTCGAGAGTTTTGACGGCATGCGCTTTCCGCATTGGGACATCCCGCCCCAAGCGCGCGCCTTGATGCATAAGGTTCCCATTCGCTTCATCGCCGATATCGACGCGCAGCCGGCGCCGATCCTGGCGCTCGACGCCGCGAGCGAACCGCTCGACATCACTTACGCCCAGATCCGCGGCGTCTCGCCGGTGCATCTGCAATACCTGCGCAATATGGGCGTGCGCGCCACCATGACCTTCTCCATCGTCGTGAATGAGCGGCTCTGGGGCGTGATCGCCTTCCACCACGAGCAGCCGCGCACGCCCTCGCAGCATCTAAGGCGGATCGGCGAGCTGCTGCTGCCCGTGCTCGAGACGGCGCTGACGCTGGCGCGGCGCGAGGATGAGATCCGGCTGCTCCGGCGCGCCAGCCGCGTGCGCGAGGAGTTTGAACGCTCCCTGCGCTTGGCCCCGGATCTCGCATCGCTCGAGACCATCGTCGGCGCGTTGGCGCCGCAACTGATCGAGGCGTTCCAAGCGGACGGCCTCAGCGTTTGGGAGCGCGGCGCGCATAGCGTCCATGGCGCGACGCCGCCGGACAGCCTCATGGATCGCATCGCCGCGGCGGTGCTGGCGGAGAACGCAGAGATTTTCGCCGTCGAAAATCTCGGTCAGCGCTTCAATCTCAGCCATAATGAGATCGGAGAGTTCGGCGGCGCGCTGTGCGTCGCCGCGCCGGACGGCCGCGTGATCACGCTCTATCGCCGCGCCAAAGAACGCGCCGTCGCGTGGGCCGGCGCGCCGGAGAAGACGGTGGAGCTGGTGGACGGGATGGCGCGCCTCTCGCCGCGCGGCTCTTTCGCGCGTTATCAAGAGACAGTGCGCGGCGTTAGCGAGCCTTGGCTGCCGCGCGATGTCGAATTGGCCCGCCAGCTCTCGAACAAGCTCGTCAACACCGGCCAGAAAATCGCCATCGCCGCGCTGGCGCGCAAACAGGCGCTGATGGTCGACGAACTCAACCACCGCGTCCGCAACATCGTCGCGCTGATCCGCTCCGTCTCGCGCCAAGCGCGTCACCACAACGCCTCGCTCGACAGCTATCAGCGCGCGCTGGAGGCGCGGATCAGCGCACTGGCGGCGGCGCATGACCTCGGCTCGGGCGAAGCGATCAACGCCGTGTCGCTAAAGCAGCTCATCGCCGTCGAAACACGGCCCTTCATGGAGATCGAGGGCGTCGCCGCGCCGCAGATCACCGTGACAGGTCCAGATTGCGACATCGCTGCGCCCCATGCGCCGCTGGTGGCGCTGGTGATCCACGAGCTGATGACCAACGCCGCTAAATACGGCGCGCTCAGCACGCCGACCGGCCACCTCGCGATCGACCTGCGCGAGGCGGGCGACGGCTTCGCGTTTTCATGGCGGGAGATTGGCGGCCCACCCGTCCACGCGCCTGAGACGCCTGGTTTCGGCGCGACGTTGATCGAGAAAGCGGTGCCCTTCGAACTCGGCGGCCGCGCGGATCTCACCTTCGCCGAGACGGGCGTTCGCGCGGAGATGTGGCTCCCGAAAAGCGCGCTCAGCGACGCCGACGAGGCGGGCGCTCGGGCGAAGGGCGCGGGCGAAGCGCGGGCCCTGAATGTCGAAGCGAAGCTGGCGCCCGTCGCCAGTGCGAAAGCGCGCGAAGCGACGATCTTGATCGTTGAGGATAACTTCGTCGTCGCCGCCGATCTCGAGGACGTGCTGCGCGGTCTTGGCTTTCGCAACATCGAAGTCGCCTCCAGCCCGCCGGACGCGCTCGAGATCATCGACGCCGCCACGATCGACGCCGCTTTGCTGGATGTGAATCTCGGCGCGGCCCATGGCGACAGCTTTCCGATCGCCGCGCGGCTGGAGGCGGACGGCGTGCCCTTCGCTTACGCGACCGGCTACGGCGCCCGCGTTACGGCGCGAGCTGACGCGATCAAGCGGCCTGTGCTCACCAAGCCGGTGACGAGCGCAGAGCTGCGCGAGACCCTGCTGGCTCTGCTCGGCGCCGCGGACGGGTAGGCGCTGCGCCGCCGCCCCGCGTCCGACGCGCCCCTTCGGCCGCCCCTCTTCCGACGCCCCTCTTCCCGCGGGTCACGGCGCCGCCGCCGGTCTCTCCCGACTGAACGCATAAACCAAAAGCGCCAGCGCCAGCGCGGCGGCGTAGAGGCCGAACACCGCGGCGAACCCGGCCTGCGCGCCGCCGCTCTCCGCCGCGCGCTCGAACACGCCGCCGCTCCAGAACTGCATCAGCCCGGCGCCGCCGACGGAGAAGCAATTCACGAAGGCGACGCCGCGCCCCAGGAGATGCGGCGGCAGGAAAGATTGGCCATGCGCCATCACCACAGGGAACGAGGCGCCGAAAAAGCCGACGGCGACGAAGGCGGCGGTCGCCGCGATCACGCTTGAGACCGGCGCCAGCGCCAACCAAAGCAACGCGGTCAGAAGCAGCGCGTTGCCCGCGAGGGCGGCGCGCTTGCGCCCGCCGACCCAGCGGTCGAGCGGCCCATAAGCGAGCGCGCCCAGCGCCATCCCAAGCGCCATCGCCAGCGTCGCCCGGCCGATGCCCGCCTCATCAAGGCCGAAACTCGTTTCGAAATACGGCCCCGCCCAGGAAGAGCGCAGCGCGCCCGCGGGCGCGTAATTCATGAAGGCCAGCGGCAGGATCGGCCAAAGCGCGCGCAGGCGAATCACCGCGAGAAAACCGCTGTCGCGCCGGCGCCGCGGCGTCTCAGGCGGCGGCGGCGCGGCCGGATCGGGCGCGAAGCGCCACACCACGACCGCCATGGCGAGGCTGGCCGCGGCGAGGATCAGCATCGCCGCCCGCCAGCCGATGGCCTCGGAGATCGCCGCCATCGGCGCGGAGGCCGCCACATTGCCCATGGCGCCGAGCCCGATGATCAGTCCCGCGATCGCCGCGAAGCGCGCCGCGGGCGCGATGCGCCCGATGATGTAGAGCGAGCCCATCAGCGCCGGCGCGCAGCCGAGCCCGATCAGCCCCATCGCCGCGATCACGCCCATCGGCCCGCTCGCCGCCGCGAACGCCGCCGCGCCGCCGCCGGTCCCGACCGCCCACACCAAGGCCACGGTGCGCCGCGGCCCGTACCGGTCGAGCGCCCAGCCAAGCGGCAACTGCGCCGCGGCGAAGACCGCGAACCACGCCGCCTGAGCATTGCTGAGCGCCACCGCGTCCACCCCCAGATCGCGCGCAAGCGCCGGGTAGAGCACGCTCAAGAAAGCGCGGTAGAACTGGCTGAAGAAGTAAAGCGCGACCAGCGTCGCCATAGCGCTGCGCGGCATTCTGATCGCGGGCTCCTCGCTCGGCGTCCCGCGACGGTTCGCCGAACCTGGCCATCGGCCGCGCAAGACGGGAAAAGAAAGAATGATCTACAAAATCGCGCCGCAGGCGCTGTGGCGAGAGGCGGAGCGACGCGGCGTGTTCGACGGCGCGCCAATCGACCTTCAAGACGGCTTCATCCATTTCTCCACCGCGGCGCAAGCTGCGGAGACGGCGGCGAAGCATTTCGCCGGCCAAAGCGATCTTCTGCTCATTGCGGTGGAGGCCGAGCCCTTGGGAGACGCGCTCCGCTGGGAGCCCTCCCGCGGCGGCGCCCTCTTTCCGCATCTCTACCGCGCGCTTCAGATCGCCGAAGTCGCCTGGGTCTCGCCGCTGCCGCTCGGCGAGGATGGCGCGCACCGTTTCCCCGAGATGACCTGACGGCGGAGCGCCTCCCCGCGGCGCGTCGCCAGAAGCCTTTGGGCGGCTTCGCGGCCCTCGCGAGACGGCGGTCGCGCGCCCCGCGAGGCGCGAGGGTGGGTGGGTGGGGAGCGGCTCGCGGGGCGCGGTCGCGGCGGCGGCGGTCAGGTCGCGGACCAGATCAACGCGGCGGCGAAGGCGGTGTAGACGGCGAAGCCCAAGGCGAATTTCAGCGCGGCGGCGCGGGCGATCGGCCGCAGCTCCGGCCAGGCCGCTTGGCGCGCCAGAGCAGCCACGGAGAGCGCCAGCTCTTGCGAAAAAGCGTCCCGATCGACGCCCGCCGCGGCCAGGGCGATGCGCTCGCGCCAGGAGACCGGCGCCGCCTTCGCCGCCTCGAGCGCCGCGGCCATCGCTTCGGACGCCGCCACCGCGCCGAGCGCCGCTTTGGGCCGCCAGCCCTGCCGCGCGAGGGCGGCGAGGCAAAGGCGCGCCGTCGGCCAAATCACCCAGAGATCCCTCGCAAGAAAGATCGTGAGCGCCGCTGCGATCAACAGCGTCGCCGTTTGGCCCGTCGAAACGCCCCAGGCGCTCAGCCCCGCAAGGGCCGCCAAAACACTGAGCTTCACCGCGCTCGAGAGCATGAAGCGGCGGAGCGTCCGCCGTTCGAAAGCGAGGCCTTCGGCGCGAAGACGCCGACGCGCCTCCACCTCTGCGGCGGCGAGCAGCGCGTCTTTGCGCTGCGCCACAGCCCGACGCGCCGCGCCGCGCGCCGCCGCCGCGCCCGCCGCCGCCAGCCCCGCCGCGGCGAGGATCCATCTCAGGCGCCCGAGCATCACTCCGCCGCCTTGGCAGTCGCCCGATCGCCAGCCGCGCCGAGCACGAAGCGATGGCGCTGCTCCGGCGGAGGCGCGACGCACATCTCCTTGCGCCCAAACCAGCGATAGCGATTGCGCGCGATGCGGTCATAGAGCCAATCGCGCAGCGCCCGCGGGATCCACCATCCGACCCCGAGCCAGCGCACCGGCGCGCGCAGCTCTTCGGTCAGCGCCAAAGCGGCGTCGGAGCGCGTCAGCGCGACCTCGTTGCGGATCACCAAAAAGGTCTCGTCAAGATCCGCGACCGTCAGCCCATGCGCCTGAGCGAGGCGTCGCCCTTCTTCGGACCAGGCGGAGACGAACCGCGAGCGCGGCGCTCTTTCATGGCGCAGCAGAAACCGCACCCAGGCCGAGCAGAGCACGCAATCGGCGTCGAAGAGGATGATCGTTTGGACGCCATCCTCGCGCCTCGCCGCTCCCACGTCTCGCATGCTCATCACCAGCGGCGCCCCAGCCCATTGCTCCGCAGGCCACAATGGCCTGTTTGAACTCCTAAGGTCAGGCCGTGTCGCCGCAGTTTCAAGGCGGCGCTTGGCGCAACCAGCGGGCGCCGCCGTTCAAAACGCGCACGCGCTCACCCGCCGGATGAGTTCGGGCAGTTGCAGGTGATCCCGTCAGGCGAGGAGCCGCCGGTGCAATTCTCCGACTCGGCGCAAACCGTCGCAAATTCCTGGCAAATATGGTTGCCGGGCGGCGTGCAGGTGTAGGTGTGCCCGCTCTGCGTTTCGCTCCGCCGCGGCGCGTCCGCGCGCTTCAGCATGCGGCGCATTTCTTTGACCGAACGCAGCTTCACTTCCTTGGCGGTGCGTTCGCTCTTCACGATCACCTTCACCGGCCCTTTAACATCCGCCACTGCGAAGCTCGGCGCGGCGAGCGTCGCAAGCGCCAACACCAGCGCGACCAGCGCCAACGCCCGCCATAGCAGCGTTTGAAATCCCACCTTCGTCATCTGACCAATCCCCTCACCGAGACGCGCGCGCCGCGCGGAAAGGCTTTCAGTGAGCGGGCGCCGCCGGGCGGAAAGCCGGATGAAAAGAGGCCATCTCGGGACGCGGCCCGCGCCGCAGGTCACAAAGAAAGCCGCCCCGTCGCCGGGGCGGCTCCACAATTTCCGCGGCGGAGGCGCGCCGCCGCCAGCCCCTGAGGACCGTGACCGGGCGGCCGGTCTTACATCATGCCCATGCCGCCCATATCGCCCATGCCGCCCATATCCGGCGCAGCGGCTTTCTTCTCTGGCTTCTCGGCCACCATCGCTTCGGTGGTGATGAGGAGCGCAGCCACGGAGGCGGCGTCCTGAAGCGCGGTGCGCACGACTTTGGCCGGGTCGATGATGCCCTTCTCCATCAGGTCGCCATACTCCTCGGCCTGCGCGTCGAAGCCGAAGCTGTTGTCCTTGTTCTCGAGGACTTTGCCGACCACGACCGAGCCGTCGACGCCGGCGTTCTCGGCGATCTGACGGATCGGCGACTGCAGCGCGAGGCGGACGATCTCCATGCCGCGGGTCTGATCCGGGTTCGCGCCGGTGGCGCCGTCCAGGATCTTCGAGGCGTGCAAGAGAGCGACGCCGCCGCCAGGCACCACGCCTTCGAGAACCGCAGCGCGGGTCGCGTTCAGAGCGTCGTCAACGCGGTCCTTGCGCTCCTTCACCTCGACCTCGGTCGCGCCGCCGACACGGATCACCGCGACGCCGCCCGCGAGCTTGGCGAGACGCTCTTGCAGCTTCTCACGGTCGTAATCGGAGGTGGTCTCTTCGATCTGCGCTTTGATCTGGCTGACGCGCGCCTCGATCTCAGCCTTCTCGCCAGCGCCGTCGACGACGGTGGTGTCGTCTTTGGCGATCCGCACTTTCTTGGCGCGGCCCAGCATGTCGATGGTCACGCTCTCGAGCTTCATGCCGAGGTCTTCAGAGATCACCTGGCCGCCCGTCAGGATCGCGATGTCCTGCAGCATGGCTTTACGGCGATCGCCGAAGCCCGGCGCCTTGACCGCTGCGATCTTCAGACCGCCGCGCAGCTTGTTCACCACCAGCGTCGCCAGAGCTTCGCCCTCGACGTCTTCGGCGATGATCAGGAGCGGCTTGCCGGATTGGATCACAGCCTCCAGCAGCGGCACCATCGGCTGCAGCGAGGAGAGCTTCTTCTCATGCAGCAGGATGTAGGCGTCTTCCAGCTCGGCCAGCATCTTGTCCGGGTTGGTGATGAAATACGGGCTGAGATAGCCGCGATCAAACTGCATGCCTTCGACGGTCTCGAGCTCGAACTCCATCGTCTTGCTCTCTTCGACCGTGATCACGCCTTCATTGCCGACGGCCTGCATCGCCTCGGCGATTTTCTCGCCGATCAGGGTCTCGCCATTGGCGGAGATCGCGCCGACTTTGGCGACTTCATCAGCGGCGACGTCGCGCTTGTTGCTGACGATCTGATCGACGACCTTGACCACGGCCGCATCGACGCCGCGCTTCAGATCCATCGGGTTCATGCCGGCGGCGACCGCTTTCAGGCCTTCGCGCACGATGGCTTGGGCCAGAACCGTCGCCGTGGTGGTGCCGTCGCCGGCCTCATCGTTGGTTTTCGAGGCGACTTCGCGCACCATTTGCGCGCCCATATTCTCGAACTTGTCGGCGAGTTCGATCTCTTTGGCGACGGAGACGCCGTCCTTCGTGATGCGCGGCGCGCCGAAGGATTTGTCCAGAACCACGTTCCGGCCCTTCGGGCCGAGAGTCACTTTAACGGCGTCGGCCAGAATGTTGACGCCGCGCAGCATGCGGTCGCGCGCGTCGCCATGAAATTTAACGTCTTTAGCAGCCATATGTCAGGCTCCTCTCAGAGTTGGATTACGTGAAAGAAAGGACGCAGCGCGCTGATTAAGCGGCTTTCTTGCCCTTGGCTTTGCCGGAGACGACGCCGAGGATGTCGCTCTCTTTCATGATGAGAAGCTCCTCGCCGTCGAGTTTCACTTCGGTGCCCGACCATTTGCCGAACAGAATGCGGTCGCCCGCTTTGACGGCCATCGGGATCAGCTCGCCGCTGTCCTTGCGCGCGCCTTCGCCGACCGAGACGACTTCGCCTTCCTGCGGCTTTTCTTTCGCGCTGTCCGGAATGATCAGGCCGCCGGCGGTCTTCTCGTCGCTTTCAATGCGACGGACCAGAACGCGGTCGTGAAGCGGTTGGAAATCCATCGGTTCGCTCCCAGGTTTCACATGTGTTAAGCAGCGCGCCGCGCGGACCATTCCAATGTGGGGCGAGGCGTTCTCGCCAACGGCGTCGCTGACCGGGCCTTAGCACTCATGGAATGGGAGTGCTAACGCCCGCGCCGGCGATGTAGGCGAGGCGGGCGGAGCGGTCAACCGGTCGCAGGGGGCGTTTCTCAAAAAATCGTGAGCGCGGAGGAACGAAGCGGGGCGGACGCGGCGCTGCTCGCCTGTCGCGGTCTCAGCGTGGGCGGCGGCTCGCCCGGAGGGAGCCCGCGACGCCGGCCACAGGCGCGCCCAGATCCTTGCCAAAGTTTTGCGCCGCAGCGCAGCCGGTCAGGCTTCGTTAACCAGGGCGTGGAATGAACCAGACCCATCGCAGGCGAAAGCCTGAAGTGAAGACCCGGCGGCCTGTGGAGAGAGGCGCCGGCCAAATGAAAGGACGTCGCCAATGAATAGTGCTGCGACAGAGGGTGCTGCAGCAGGATGGCTGGGCTTCAGCCTTCTTGGGTTCACGTTACAAGAACTGATGCTGGCTAGCGCGGTGATGCTGGTCGCCATTTCTGGGCGTTATCTTTTCGCCGAATGGCTGAACCAGGCGCTCGCCTGGGCCACGGCGAAGACGGAGACGACGTGGGACGACCGCATCGCCGCGGCGCTCACCCCGCCGCTCACCTTCCTGCCCATCGCGATCGGCGTGTTTCTCGCGACGCAGGCGCTGAATATGAGCGGGCTGCCGGGCGGCGTCGCCGAAAGCCTCGCGCAGACGCTGTTCGCCGGCGTGGTGTTCTGGGCGTTGCTGCGCCTGATCGAGCCCGCCGCGGATGCGATCAAGCCGCTGAAAAGCCGGCTGACGCCGACCATGGTGCTCTGGGGCGTGCGCGCGACGCGCGTGTTCGTGTGGTTGGTCGCCGCCGCCACGATCCTCGAGCTTTGGGGCGTGCGGGTGCTGCCGATCATCGCCGGCCTCGGCCTGATCGGCGTCGCGGTCGCTCTGGGCGCTCAGGATCTCTTTAAGAACCTGATCTCCGGCCTCCTGATCCTGACCGAGCGCCGCTTCAAGGTGGGCGATTGGGTGAAGGTCGACGGCGTCGTCGAAGGCACGGTCGAAGACATCGGCTTCCGCTCCACCAAGGTTCGGCAGTTCGACAAAGCGCCGGTCTACGTGCCGAACGCCGCCTTCGCCGATGGCGCGGTGGTGAATTTCGGCGAGATGACGAACCGCCGGATCTTCTGGAAGATCGGCCTCGAATACCGCACCACCGCCGCCCAGCTGCGCGCGATCCGCGAGAAGGTCGAGGCCGCGCTCTCCCAGGACGAGCGGTTCCGCCCGTCGGACGAGGTGGCGCAGTTCGTGCGGCTCGACGCCTTCTCAGACAGCTCGATCGATCTGATGATCTACGCCTTCACTCGGACCACAAACTGGGGCGAGTACCTTGCCATCAAAGAGGATTTCCTGTTGACGGTGAAGGAGATCGTCGAGGCTGAAGGAGCCGGCTTCGCATTCCCGAGCACCTCTCTCTATGTGGAGAAGGGGCTTGTCGAGAAAGGCGCCGCGGGCCGCCCGGCGACGTCGGACAGCACGCGCCGCGCCATCCGCAAAGCCGAAAGCGCCGCGGCGCAAGGCGGCAAGACAGACGCTGGAGCGACGGCCGGCAAAGGCGGCGCGGACGGTCCAGACGACGATATGACGGTGATCAAGGCGCTCTCCGCCTAAGAACCACCGCTCAAACGGGACAGAAGTCCCTCCTTAAGCCCGGCCCTTTGCGGCCGGGTTTTTTAGTTCCAATCTTCCGCTTTTTTTCACATTTTTCGCGAAAATTCGAGAGATGTCTATTCGCCAAGGTTAAGGAGCCTAGGCCATGTCGCGATCAATCGCCTCGAATTACTCCGTTAAGACCTTATCGGTCGTCTTGATCTCAATCGCCGCCTTTTCGGGGATCCTGTTCAGCGCCTTGACGCTGACATCGATGTCCCTGATGGATAAGGCGGAAACGGATTGGCGCGGATACCAAGTGATCAACGCTGAGCGAACGCGCGCCACCAGCGCGATGATTGACGCGCTCGGGTTCGGCGGCGTGATCCATCAGTTCAAAAATTACGTGATCCGCCGCGACGAAGGCCGGGTAGAGACCATTCAAATGCGCCTTGGCGTTGCGCTCGGCGCGTTGGAGCGGCTTGAAGCCATAAAAGAAACGCCGAGCGAGCGCGCGGCCGTGGCGAAAATCAGCAGCGTCGTCACCGCCTATCAAGAGCAGCTCACCGTCGCGCAAGGGCTCGCGGCCGAAGGGCTCTCCGCCGCGGAGATCGACCGCGCCGTGAAGATCGATGACGCGCCTGCGCTTGAAGGGATCGCCACGCTGCAGGCGGCCAATCGAGCGAGGTTCGGCGAGGGCGGAAAAATGGCGCATCTGAGCGCCCTTCGCCAGGCGCTCGGCTTTGGCGGCATGATCCATCACTTCAAGAACTTCGTGCTGCGGATGGACGCGCCGCGAGTGACGAAAATCGAAAGCAGCATCGATGCGGCGCGGCAAGCGCTCAGCGCCTATGAGGCGATGGGCGTCTCGCGCGACGAAGCCGCCGCGCTGGCCGCGATCCGCCGGGTGATCGGCGCCTACGAGACGAAGCTCTCCACCGCGATAGAACTCGCCGCAAGCGGCGCCGACGTCGAGGCGATCGACGCCGCCGTTAAAGTGAATGACGCGCCCGCGCTTGAGGGCATGCGCGCGCTCACAGCCGCGATGGCGCTTGATAGCGCCGCTGCGGCGGATCGGTTGGAGACCGACATCGCCACGTCGCAGAGCATCGGCAAGCTGATGGTCGGCGTCGTCGCGGTGACGTCGGCCGCGCTCGCAGGCGCGATCTTCTATGTGATCACATACGGCGTGGCGCGCCCGGCGCGGCGCATGGCGGTCGATGTGCGCCGCCTCGCCGAAGGCGATCTCGCGATCGACGTCAGCGATCTCGAACGCGACACGGAGATTGGCGCGATCGCCAAGGCTATGGCCGTCTTCCGCGACAAGCTGCAGGAGAACCAGCGTCTCAGTGAGGAGCGCGCCGCCGAGGAGGCGCGGGCCGCGCATCGGCGCGCCTTGCGCGACGATTTCCAGACCAAGCTGCAGGACGCCGTCGAGGCGGCGCTGGAGGGCGACTTCGCCCACCGCGTGCCGGCGCGCTACAAAATGTCGGATCTCGACAGTCTCGCCACCCAAATCAACCGCTTGCTTGAAAGCGTCGAAGGCGGCGTGGTGGAGGCCGGCCGCGTCGCGCGCGATCTCGCCCAAGGCGATCTGGCCGCGCGGATGGACGGGTTTGAAGCCGGCGCGTTCGGCGAGCTTCAGACAAACATCAACGACGCCATGGCCCGGCTGCAGCAATTGGTCGGCGACATTCAGGGCTCCGCCAACAGCACGGCGCAGTCGGCGGCGCGCATCGAGGAAGGCGCGCGGCGCCTCTCGGCCAGCGCGGAAAGCCAGGCCTCTTCGCTCGAAGAGACGGCGGCGACGATGGAGGAGATGTCGTCGAGCGTGAAGAGCACCGCCGACAACGCCAAGGAGGCCGAAGCGGCGGCGCAAGCGGCGGCGCAGAAAGCCGCCCGCGGCTCGGAGGTTGTGACAAGCGCCGTCGGCGCCGTTGAGAAGATCGAGGAAAGCGCGAGCAAGATCTCCGCGATCACCAGCGTGATCGAAGGGATCGCGTTCCAGACCAACCTCTTGGCGCTGAACGCGGCGGTTGAGGCGGCGCGGGCGGGCGACGCCGGCAAAGGCTTCGCTGTGGTCGCCTCCGAAGTGCGGACTTTGGCTCAGCGCGCGTCTGAGGCGGTCAAGGACATCACCGCGCTGATCGAGGAGAGCTCACGCCATGTGGGCGAGGGCGTCGATCTCGTCCGCTCCACCGGCGCCGCGCTGGCCGACATCAGCGCCGCGATCGACACCGCGGTCGGCAATATCGAGGGCATCTCAACGGCGAGCCGAGAGCAAGCGACCGGCGTCGGCGAGGTGACGGCGGCGATCTCCAGCATCGACATCGTCACGCAGCAAAACTCGTCGCTCGCCGAAGAAAGCGCGCAGAGCGCGCAGGAACTCAGCCGCGAAGCCCAATCGCTGCGCCAACTGATGACCTATTTCTCAATCGGCGCCGCCGCCGGCGAGGAAGCGAACGCGGCGTGACGCGCCGAGAGCGGCGCGCCCGCTCCTCAGAGAGACGCGACCGCGCCGAGGCCGAGAGAGGCCACGGCGCCGGCGCTGAGCGGTCCGCGCAGGGCGGTCCACCAGCTCGG
>JBCBCG010000113.1:0-14053 GCA_038530925.1 Pseudomonadota bacterium | reverse complement strand
CGCTGGTCGAGCCGCTCCGCTCGCTCTTCAAAGACGAGGTGCGCGGGCTTGGCCAAGAGCTTGGCCTGCCCGAAGCCTTCGTCGGCCGCCATCCCTTCCCCGGCCCCGGCCTCGCGATCCGCCATCCCGGCGCGCTCACCCGCGAAGGGCTGGAGATGCTGCGCAAAGCCGATGCGATCTATCTCGATGAGATCCGCAAAGCCGGTCTTTATGATGAGATCTGGCAAGCCTTCGCCGTGCTCTTGCCGGTGCGGAGCGTCGGCGTGATGGGCGACGGCCGCACCTATGAGCACGCTCTGGCGCTGCGGGCGGTGACCTCCGTCGACGGCATGACGGCGGATTTCTATCCGTTCGACTGGGCGGTGCTGGGCCGCGCCGCGAACCGCATCATCAACGAAGTGCAAGGCGTCAACCGCGTCGTTTACGACGTGACCTCGAAGCCGCCTGGCACGATCGAATGGGAATAAGATCGGCGCGCAGGCTCAGCCCCGATCGCCCGTGATCGACTTCACATAGCCTTGACGCACCATGGCGGCGATACGGTTGAAAGCGAATTCCGGCGCGTAACGCCGCAACCGCTCGATCAAGCGCTCACGCCCCTTGGCGATGATGATCTCCCGCTTGCCGCGCTTGATCTGAGCGAGCGTGATCCGCGCCACCTCGCTGGGCGCCATGCCCGCCTCGATCGCCGGATCGCTCTCGCCGCGCGCCGCGCCATCCGCGGTCATGGCGTTGCGCGCGATGTCGGTTTTCACAGAGCCCGGCGCCACCACATGCACCTCGATCCCATCGCCGGAAAGCTCGGCGCGCAGCGCATCGAAATAACCGAAAACGCCATGCTTGGCGGCGCAATAGGCGGTGCGCAGCGGCGCGCCGATCTTGCCTGCGATGCTGGAGACGGCGATGATCCGGCCTGACCCGCGCGCGCGCATCCCCGGCGCCGCGAGCTGCGTCAGCGCGATCGGCGCCATCAAATCGATGTCGATCACGCGCCGATAGACCTCGAAGGCGGTGTCCTGCGCCAGGGATCGCTGCGAGACGCCGGCGTTGTTCACCAGCACATCGATCCGCCCGAAGGCCGCCTCGGCCTGAGCGACGATCTCCGGCAGCGCCTCAAAGGCCGTCGCCTCAAAGGCGAGCGGCGCGCAGCGTTCAGCCCCGCCCAGCCGCGCGGCCAGCGCTTCAAGCGCGTCGCGCCGCCGGCCGGATAAGATCAGCCGCGCGCCTTCGGCGCGAAACGCCTCCGCATAAGCCTCGCCGATGCCGGAAGACGCGCCGGTGATCCAAACAACCTGATTTTCGAACATGGTCTCGGCCCTTCCGCGAGGCGCGCTCTGGCGCGTGAATGCGATCCGCCGCAACAGCTTCGCCGCGCGGTTCCGCGCAGCGCAGCGATGAGGCGAAAAAAGAGGTCGATTATCCACGCGACTTATTGCGCATATTACACACTTTGCTTCTATAAATTTCGCCACGTCGCAGCGCCGATGTCGCAAGATCGTTTCTCGACAAGACGAAAAGCGGCGCGCATGATCCCGTTATGGGGGAATCCGAAGGGAGATATCATGTCGAAGCAGACTTATCGCGGCGTGACGCGGGACAGCTCCGAAAAGCCGGAGAATGACCACCACCACGAAAAGGGCCTGAAATATCGCGGCGTCGATTATGACGGCGATCAGGCTGAGAAAGAGGCGGAAGCCGCGCCGAACGATCACCAAAAGGTCTATCGCGGCGTCGTTCAAGAAAACGACGAACCCAAGAGTTAAGCCGTCTCTCGAAAGACCGTCGCCAAGCGGCTCCACCGTCATGCGGTGGAGCTTTTTCTTTAGTCCGCCTCGACCGCGGGAATGATGCGAATGTCGCGCACCGCGCCATCGCCCAGCGCTTCCAGAGCCTTTTTGTAAGCGGGCGTCTCATAGGAGGCGAGCGCCGCTTCGATGCTGTCGAACTCCTTGATCACGACCCGTTCGTTGAGACCCTGCTCCAGCACCGCCGCCGGCATGCCGCGCGCGATGAAGCGTCCGCCGGCCTCAACCATCGCCGGCCCCGCCAACGCCGCATAGGCCGCGAGCTTCTCCGGGTCGGAGATCGACCGATATGAGACGACGGAATACACTTTCGGCATCAGCGATCCTCCTCACCTCGCCCGCTCCACGGAACGGCGCCGCCCCCAACGACGCGGCCAAGCATGCGGTCTCCTCTGCATTAGAGCGATCCCACGAGGACTCGAACCTCGAACCTGCTGATTAGAAGTCAGCTGCTCTATCCAGTTGAGCTATGGGACCGCTGCGCATGAGAGTAGCGGCTTTCGAGGGGCGGCGCCATGGTTGGGATGCGCCTTGGGGAGCGCGCGCGGCGGCGTGCTCGCTGGCGGCGCGCCAGCGCGCTAGGGCGGCTGCGAGCGGGTTTTGAGGGCGCGCTGATGAAGCACATTTTGATCGTTCAGCATTCGCGCACGGGCGGCGCGCGCAGCATGGCTGAGGCGGCGGCGGAGGCGGCGCGGGCGGAGGCGACGGTGGTGATGAAGCGCGCGGCGGACGCCGAGGCCGCAGATCTTCTTGCGGCCAGCGGATATCTCTTCGCTGCGCCGGAGAACCTGGCGAGCCTGACCGGCGAGATGAAGGAGTTCTTCGACCGCTGCTATTATCCGGCGCTCGGCCGGATCGAAGGGCGACCTTACGCGCAGATGATTTGCTCGGGCTCGGATGGTTCGGGCGCCGCGCGGCAACTGGCGCGGATCGCGACAGGCTGGCGCTTGCGGGAGGTCCAGCCGGCTCTGATCGTGATCACCGGCGCGCAAACGCCGGAGGCGATCGCCGCGGAGAAGCGCCTCGCCGCAGCGGATTTAGAGCGCTGCGCCGAATTGGGCGCCGCGCTGGCGGCGGGCGTCGCGTTAGGCGTGTTCTAGGCCCGCGCGTTCGACATCTCAGGCGGCGCGCGCCAAAGGCCGCGCCGCCTATGCGCCTTAAAAGTGATAATTGACGCCGATCCCAACTTTCCAGAAACCGTCGGCGTTGACGCCGTCGCCCTTCTCCGCATCGTCGAGCTTGCCGAAGGTCGAGGTCTCGTCATCGATGAAGAAATAGGTGAAGTCGCCGCGAACGGAGAAATCCTCGAACACCATCGCCTCGAGGCCCGCGCCGAGAACCGGCGCGATGGCGCTCTCATCGAAGTCGACCCGCAGCGGCAGGGTCGGCGATCCGCCCGGGTTCTCGCGCAACCGCGTCTCATAGGAGACGACGCCGACGCCGGCGGACACATAAGGCAGCACCGGGCCAACCGCGTAGCCGAGGCGCAGGCGCGCGGAGGCTGCGAAGTCGATCCAGGCCTCGGCGGTTTCCGGGCCCGCGGGCTGCTTCAGCATCTCGCCGCCATAGCCCTCAACGAACACGCCTTCGATTTCAGCACCAAGGACGATGTCGTTATCGAATTGGTGATTGTAACCGATCTGACCGCCATAGGCTTCGCCTTTGGACTCAAAGTCGAACACAAACGGCGTCCGGCTTTTCAATTTATTATTCTCGTGCGACCCCTCGAAGGAGCCCGAAGAGTAATTGAGCTGAGCTCCGACGTAGGGTCCGCTCCAATCCTTGGTGGTGTCCGTCGTGGTGTCGGCGATGGCGACCGATGTCGTGGCGGCGGCGGCGCCGAAGGCCGCGGCGGCGATAAAGCTGCGCATCTTGTTCCCCTTCCTGTCCAACCAAGCTCTGGTCGCCGCGTCGCTCCAATCTCGCGTGGAGGATCGCGGCGCCGGCTCGCGTCAGGGGAGAAGCAAGCACCGTGCGAATCACGGATGAGGCGTTGTAAAACAACCAGATAGGGCGCAAAGCGCGCGCGATACGCCTTTAAGACGCGCGCCGCTGCGCCTCAGAGGCGAAACGCTTGGGCCGCAGTCTCGTTTTCAGACAGGGTGGGTCGCGGCGGATCCGAGCTGGGACGGAGTTCGCGCGCAGGATGGTGACGCGGCGCGCGGCGCCGCGCGGCTCGTTGGCAGGATCAGAGAGACGCTTGTCAGACGAACGGCGCGCGGTCCTCCGCACGCGCGGTTCTGGTGGCGCGGATCTGGTCGCGCGCGCCGCGAGGGCGTGACGTCGCTGCGGCCGGAGCGCGTTAGTGGGACCAGGGCACTTTGCGAGAGGAGGCGAAGTTGCCGCCATAGCCCATCGGGCGCACCGTCATGCGGCGTTTGGCGGGCTCGTAGATTTGCGCGGCGATGCCGTGCTTGGCGGCGTAAGCCTGCGCCGCGGCCTTGGTTTCAAAACGGATCTTCACTTGAGTTTGCGTGTCGCCCGAGCCGGTCCAGCCCATCAGCGGATCGATGCGCCGCTGCTCAGCGGGCTCGAACTCCAAGATCCAATGCTCGGGCGCGCCGCCGGATTGCATCGCCGTCTCAGAAGGTTTGTAGATCCGCGCGCCCATTTGGCCTCCTCGCCCATCGAGCCTACGATACCACCGCGTCGCTACCTAAACCTGTGCGGCCGCCCTTGCAAAGGCGACGTTCCGTCCGCCGCCGCCAGGCGCCGCCGCCTCAGCCGCCCACCACCTCCACCAGCACCTCGTTGCGGCGCAGGAAGCCGGGCGTCATCGGATCGTTGTAATAGGCGAAGACCGGCGGGCCCGCCGCCTTAAAACCTTGAGCCGTCATCCAGGCGATCAGCGCCTTGGCCTTCTGAGCGAAGCGCTCATCGCTCCAGGCGCCGGAGAAGCGGATCACCGCCATGCGCCGCGCCGGGATCTCGACCAGCGCGACATCGCCTGAGACGGGTTGTGGCAACTCCTCGAGCGAATAGCGCTTGGGCATGATGAAGCGCACACGCCAAGCGCCGCTCTCCGCAGGAAGCTGGGTGACCGGCGCCGTCATGGCGATGGACGGTCCTTCCCGCTCCCGCGCGAAGATGTAGCCGGCGAGCGGGCCGAAGCCGGCGCGCACCGCCGCGCCGCGCGCGCCAGGCTTCGTCACCTCAGCCGCGAGCAGAGCCGGGTAATCGCGCAGCTCGAACGCGCCGTCCTGGCGCACCAGCCGATGCTCGGGACGCTCGGCGAAGAAGGCCGCGGCCCACCAAAAGGCGACGAACAGAACCGCCAAGGCGCTCACACCGCCAAGAAGATAGATCAGCACGGACCGTCTCCGCCGCATCGCCGCCATATCGCGTCTCCCACCGCGCCGCGCCGGTCGCCGCGCGCGCAAGAGGGTGAGGCTGCGCGGCGTCTCGTCAACGCTCGCGAAGAGGCCGCGCCGACGCCGCGCCGCCCCCTGGCTGTCATCGCGAAAGAAGTAATCGCGAAAGAAGTGATCGCGAGAGGGTTCGTCCTGAGCGCCCTTCGCATATGCGCGCTCAAGGCGCGGCTCATCCCGAGGCGAGCGCGTCAGCCTCCGCCGTCGCGGCTGGCTTCGGCGGCGGCGCGGGCGGCGGCGCCTCCAGGCGCGGCGCCGTCTCCCACCACTCTTCCGCCGCCGCCATCGCCTCGTTCAGCGCCGCGCTGATCTCGCCGCGCCAGACATCGCCGATGAAAAGCCCGAAATGCCCAGCCTCCGCGGAGAGATGCTCACGGCGCGGCGCGCCGGCCGCACCGGGGCTGAGGCTGAGAGCGGCGCGGCACTGTCCGGGCGCGACGACCGTGTCATGCGCGCCTTCCACCACCATCATCGGCGTGAGATCGAGGCGCCTGAGATCGACGCGGCGGCGGCGCCAGCGCTCGACCGCCAGGGGCCGGCGCCGCCAGTAATAGAGCCGCGTCAGATTATCGAGCACATGCTCCGCCGGCGCATCCATATAGGCCATGACGAAATCGCTGAAATCCGGCGGCGCATCCGGCGCGCGCGACTCGATGCAGTCGCGGAGCATGGTCGAGAACTCATGCTCGCCCGGCCGTTGCCCCGCAAGCGCCGCCGTGAGCCGCTGGAAATGCGATTCGGCCGGCAGCACGCGGCGCAGCCCGCCATCCGGCGTCTCGCGCCAGACCATCGAGGATTGCAGCACGCCAAGCGAAGTCGGACGGAACTGCCGCGACATCGCCGACGGCGCCTCATGCGGCGCGATGGGCGAGGCGATCAACGCGAGGGAGGCCGGCGCGGAGAGGTCCGGCGCTTCCGCCGCGAGCGCAGCGGCGGTCAGGCTCGGCGGACCCGCTTGGCACACCGCCGCCATATGCGCGCCAGGCCCGAGGTTTTTCAGCGCCGTGAGGATCTGCGCCACCTGATCATCCACCAAAAACGGCCCCGCCGCGCTGGAGACGAAGCGGGCGTTGGTCCACTCCAGAACGGCGACCCGCGCTTGCGGCGCCAGGCTCTCCACCATATCGCGCAGCGCGAAGGCGAAGGCGCCGGACAGCGGCGGAATCAACAAGATGCGCCGCGCCGGCGGTCGATCGGCCCGGGTGAAGACGGTGAGGCTGGCGAAGGGGCTGAGCGGCCGCTCCTCACAGCGCAACGCGATGCGCCGCCCCTCCACCGAGATCGACGGCAGATCGAAGCCGCGCCGGATCGGCTGCAGACCGGTTTCGAACCACGCGCGCCACAGCGCCGCAGCCACCTGCGGATGGAAGAGAAGCGATTGCGCCATGGCGCGACCCTGCTCCTTTCGCGCCGCCGAGGCCAGTAAAACCGGCCCAGCCCGGCGCCGCTTTCGCACTTGATCTCGGCCCGCCGCGCGCCGACGGAGAGGACGCCGCGCGCCTTTCCCTCAGCCGGCGCAACGCCTATTTTCCATCCCATGACAGCCGACACGCTCGTGACCGTTCCCGCCCGCCCCGACCGCGAGGCCCTCAAGCGCGATAAGCTCGAGGGCGGCGTCCGTTTGATGATGGAGACGACGTTCGAACCCGCGGGCGATCAGCCCACCGCCATCGCCGAGCTGGTGGACGGCGTGCAAGGCGAGGAGCGCGATCAAGTGCTGCTCGGCGCCACCGGCACGGGCAAAACCTTCACCATGGCCAAAGTGATCGAGGCGACCCAGCGCCCGGCGATCATCCTGGCGCCGAACAAAACGCTCGCCGCCCAGCTTTACGGCGAGTTCAAGAGTTTCTTTCCGAAAAACGCCGTAGAGTACTTTGTATCCTACTACGACTACTACCAACCAGAAGCCTATGTGCCGCGCACAGACACTTACATCGAGAAAGAAGCGCAGATTAACGAGCAGATCGACCGGATGCGCCATTCGGCGACGCGCGCGCTGCTCGAACGCGACGATGTGGTGATCGTCGCCTCCGTCTCCTGCATCTACGGCATCGGCGCCGTCGAGACCTATGGCGCCATGACCCAAGATCTCGAGGTCGGCGGCGAATACGATCAGCGCGCCATCATGCGCGAACTTGTGGCGCAGCAATATAAGCGCAACGACCTCGCTTTCGCCCGCGGCTTCTTCCGCGTGCGCGGCGATGCGTTGGAGATCTGGCCGGCTCACCTGGAAGACCGCGCCTGGCGGCTTTCGTTTTTCGGGGAGGAGCTTGAAAAGATCGACGAGTTCGATCCCTTGACCGGCGAGCGCAACAACTCGCTCAAGAAGATCCGCATCTACGCCAACTCCCATTACGTCACGCCGCGGCCGACGCTGAACCAGGCGATCAAGGAGATCCGCGCGGAGCTGACCCAGCGGCTCAAACAGCTTGAGCTCGAAGGCAAGCTGCTGGAGGCGCAGCGGCTCGAACAGCGCGTCAATTATGATTGCGAGATGATGGAGGCGACCGGCTCCTGCAACGGGATCGAGAACTACTCGCGCTATCTCTCCGGCCGCGCGCCCGGCGAGCCGCCGCCGACGCTGTTCGAATACATTCCCGACAACGCCATCGTCTTCGCCGATGAGAGCCATGTCAGCGTGCCGCAAATCGGCGCCATGTATAAGGGCGATTACCGGCGCAAATTCACGCTGGCCGAGCATGGCTTCCGCCTGCCCTCCTGCATGGACAACCGCCCCCTCAAATTCGAGGAATGGGACGCGATGCGCCCGCAATCGGTGTTCGTCTCCGCCACGCCCGCCGCCTGGGAGCTGGAGCGCACCGGCGGCGTTTTCACTGAACAAGTGATCCGCCCCACCGGCCTGATCGATCCGCCGGTCGAGGTGCGGCCCGTCGCGCATCAAGTCGATGATCTTCTCGACGAGATCCGCCAAACCGCCGCGCGCGGCTTTCGCACCCTCGCCACCACGCTCACCAAACGCATGGCCGAGGATCTCACCGACTATCTGCATGAGCAGGGCGTGAAGGTCCGCTACATGCATTCGGACATCGACACGCTGGAGAGGATCGAGATCATCCGCGATCTGAGGCTCGGCGCGTTCGATGTGCTGGTCGGCATCAACCTCTTGCGCGAAGGCCTCGACATTCCCGAAGTCGCGCTCGTCGCCATTCTCGATGCGGATAAAGAGGGCTTTTTGCGCAGCGAAACCTCGCTGGTGCAGACCATCGGCCGCGCCGCGCGCAACGCCGAGGGCAAAGTGGTCCTTTACGCCGACCGCGTCACCGGCTCGATGGAGCGCGCCATGGCCGAGACCAACCGCCGGCGCGAGAAGCAGACAGCCTATAACGAGCTGCACGGCATCACGCCGAAAACGGTCGCCAAAGGCGTCGCCGACATCCTCGAAGGCCTCGACAACGCCTATGTCACCGCCAAGC
Source organism: Pseudomonadota bacterium (assembly GCA_038530925.1). Lineage (GTDB taxonomy): Bacteria > Pseudomonadota > Alphaproteobacteria > Rhodobacterales > Rhodobacteraceae > JALEGB01. The sequence continues at coordinate 5,446 of JBCBCG010000113.1, read as the reverse complement.
TCGACAAGAAAAAGACCGGCGGCAAAGCCGATAATGTCGGCGACAACCTTCATGCCCATCTCGAGCATTTGAAGAAAGAGATGCTGAAGGCCGCCGAAGATTTGGAGTTCGAGAAAGCCGCCCAGATCCGCGACGAGATCCAGCGCCTCGAGACCGTCGAGCTGATGGTCGCCGACGACCCCATGGCCCGCCAATCCGCCATCGAAGCGGCGGTGGAGACGGCGGAGAAAGCCAAAGGTCGCAGCACGGCGGGGAAGGCGGGCCAACGCGGCGGGAACACAAGGGCGAAGCGCGGGCGGAAGAGTTTTGGGAAAGAGTGATGGCGGACGAAGCCGACTTCGAGCTGCTGCGAGATTGGCTTGGCGTCCCGCTGCGCGGCGTATGGATGGAGTTTTACGCGCATGAGAACGTTCTGGACAAGACCAACGGCTTGCTCCGGCTCTTCTTCATGCCCGCCGACCGGAGCCGCCTTCCCCTGCGGATCGCGGGGGTCGGCGCGCAGGAGATCCTGCAGTTTACAGAAGAAGATCCGGACATCTTTCGTATAGGAGAGGATGGCGAGACGGTCCTCGCCCCTTGGCCGGAAGACATAGACGTCATGAGACGGCCGATCCGGTCGATCGAACTGCTATGGCGCGAAGACGTCCGCGCCGGTCCAAGCGGCGCGCTTTTTCGGCTTGAAGGCGGTCTCCGCGTCGCTGTCGAGGAATGGTTCGACGACCTCTATGCCGGAAACGACTTCCGCTTCCTGCGCGGCGAACGCAAAATGTTGCAAGATTTGAAGGCGGTTGACGATGAGTGAGTTCAGCGAAAGCTATCACATCAAAACAACCAATGCGCCTGAGATAGAGCGGCGTTTAGCGGCGGCTGATCTGGGCGGCTATGTTTATGGACCGAAGAACGGCTGGCTCACTTTTATTCCTTATTTTCATCATGAGGCGTATGATCGCCGCGAGCCAGTCTATTCTTTTTCGAAAAAACTTCATAACGCCGCAGAGTCTCCTGTACTCGAATACGTCTACGCCGAAGATCATCTATGGTATTTCGCGGTTGTCACCGCAGAGAGACCGCCGCTCGTTTTTTCCTACGTATGGGATGGTCCTCCTGAGCTTGAGATCACTTTTGAGCCTGGTGATCTTGAAGGCGTGTTGTCCTATGGGACGATCAAACCCTACTTGATCGAGGAGCGAGGACCGTGGGAAGCGCCCATAGCCTACGCCTTCGCCGAAGCGGTCGGGCTGCCTCGATACAAATGGTTGTCGCCTGATTATCTTGAAAGGCATGGCGAAGAGAGCGCCCTCAATGAGGGATGGCGTCAGATCGGGGATAAAACGCCCGATCCAGCCGATGCGTTTCCACTTCCGGATTGGATTGAAGCGTCCGATATTGACCCTGATATCTCCGCCCGCGAGGCGCTGGCGCATCTGACGCCGCTGCTCAGCGAAGTCGGTGACGATTGGGCGCTTACTCACGTGAATGGCTCCTCTCACCATATCGCGGAAGATAACTTGCCCAACTCCCGCAGCTGGTCTTTTTACTTCTTCAGTCCGACGAAAAACGTACGCCTGGAAGGGTTCGTTGTTCCCAATGGAATGATAGGACTTCGTTACGCAGGCGAGCCGCACCCCAAAGACCCGCCAATCTTTACGCTCTCCGACACATGGATTGACAGCCGGCAGGCGTCTGATACTGCGCGCAGCGTCCCAAAGCCGGAACGGTTTCCGGAGGCCAAGCTGGTCGGCCTTGATCTTTTCGCCAAAGAAGACGAAGCTGAGTTCTGGGCTGCAATTTATTCTCACGGCCAACAAGTCAGAACGAAAGAAATTGAACAAAGTGAATTTTTGCTTTGGAAAGTCTATATGGTTGCTTGGTCTGGTGATGTGGTGTACCAAACCCTTTCTTCGCGCGAACACTCGAGCAGTACTGTAAGGCCGACCCATCACAAGATTGGTGACGAGCCTTGGACTGACATCGAAGAGCCTGTCGACCAATGACCCGCGCCACTGTCGACGCCATCTGCGCTGGCCTGCCCGGCGCCCACTTGCCCGCGCCCGAGAGCGGCGAGCTTGAGGCGTGGAAGCTCGGGGGCAAGATGTTCGCCTGTCTGGCCGGCGGCGAGGCGGGCGTTTCGGTGAAGACGGACAGCATCGAGACCGCGGAGATGCTGATCGCCGCCGGCGTGGGCGAGAGAGCGCCCTATTTCCACCGCTCCTGGATCCGCCTGCCCCTCGACGCGCCGGAGGCGGAGCTGCGCCACAGGATCGAGACGTCCTATCGCCTTATCCGCGCCGGCCTGCCGAGAAAAATGCTGGCGAGCCTCGCGCCCTTTGAATGAGGCGCCGCACTTACAGCGGAATGCTGAGGCTGGCTTTGGGGGCCGAAAGCGCCACGAAAGTGTCGAAACGGCGGACGGCCGCATTCTCGATGAAGAGGCTTTGCGCCAGCGCCTCATAGTCCGACATGCGCGGCGCGGTGACGATCAGCACGAAATCATAACCGCCCGTGACCCAATAGCATTGCTGCACCGCATCCTCGCGCTGGATTCGCTTCTGAAACGAGGCCATCGCGTCCGGACTGCCTTGATGCAGCGTGACGCCCACCACCGCGGTGAGAAGGCCGCCGAGTTTCTCCGCATCCAGCACAGCGACCTCCGAGGCGATGATCTTCGCATCGCGCAGCCGCTTGATCCGCCGCTGCACCGCTGTTGCGGAAAGGCCGACCTCCTCGGCGATCGCCTCGGTCTTGAGGCGCGCATTCGCCTGCATCAGCCTCAGGATGGCCAGATCGAAACTGTCGAGCGCCTCCATCTCCGCCCCGCGTCCTTTCTCTGCGTTTTCGCGTCTGAAACGCCGAATTCCAGCGCCGGCGCGCGCTGGAACGCCGCCCGTCGACGCCGCCCGCGCCGCACTCTTCCCGCATCGCCGCACTCCCGCGAGCATCATGAGAGAGGAGCAGATGAATGACCACGGCATCCTGTGAGAGCCGCGATGTCACAGCGCGCGGCCAGCCCCTGTCAACCAGCCTGTCAATAAGAAACCCCGCGGGACACGCCGCGCGCCTTGGGGCGATCTTCCTGCTCTGGCGAGAGCGGCGGCGCCGTCGCCGGACGCTGGCGCAGCTCCTCGCGCGGCTGGACGACCGGCTCCTCGCTGATATCGGCCTCTCCCGCGCTGAGGCCAGCGAGGAGGCGTCGACGCCCTTTTGGCGCTAGCCCGGCCGGCAGGCCCCCGTCCGGAGGACGCCCGTTCGGCGAGAACCGCGGCGCTTTGGGGCTCGACGCCCCGAAGCGCCGCCCGCCCCCTCGCGACGACGGGTCAAGCGAGCTGCACGATGGCGAGGCGCACATCCTCGTCGCTGATCACCAGCGTCCGGTGACCCGGCCCCTCAGTGTCCTCCATCCGCCAGATCCCGCCAGCCTTGATCTCGCGCGCGTCGCCATTCGCCGCCTCCACCCGGATCGCGCCGGAAAGGAGGATCGCCACTTGCCGCGCCGGCGAGGCGTGCATCCGTCCGGTCCAGCCTTTCGGCAAGATCAGGAACAGCATGCGCTTGGCGTCCTCGAACTCGGTGGACATCAGAGGGTCGGCCGGCGGCGCGAACACAGCCGGGCGCATCGCCATCTCGCGATCCTCAAGGCGCGAGCCGTCCGCCTCGTCGAGCGTCAGGAACACATAGTCCAAAGCCGCCTCCTCTTCTCGAGCCGCCCCGCGCCCCTCAAAGCACCCCGCTCGCGCGATGCTCCGTCTTCCGCCTCCGCCTGACAAGCCCTTCTCATTTCCCCATCACAACCCGCGGCGCGCCCTCTTTACGCGCCATGCGCCCGGCCCCATGGTGCCGCGGAACACCCAGTTGAAGGATCGACCGCGATGGCGCTGAAGCCTCCTTACCTGTTGTTTCTTGGAGATGCGCCGGACGCGCTGGCGGCGAAGGTCGCGCAAGGGATCAAGGATTGGCGGCCCGAAAACGTGGTCGGCCAGATCAGCCTGCCGGGCTGTCAGGCGGATCTCGGCCTTGAAGAGCTGAGCCTGGCGGAGGCGCGCGCCCGCGGCGCTCAAACGCTGGTGGTCGGCGTCGCCAATCGCGGCGGCGTCATCTCAGAGAGCTGGCTTGCGGTGCTGAGCGCCGCGCTGGAAGAGGGCATGGATCTCGCCGCGGGGCTCCATAACCGGCTGGCGGACGCGCCGGGGCTGAGCGAGGCGGCGGCGCGGCTGGGGCGCGCGCTTCACGATGTGCGCGTGCCGCAAGGGCCGTTCAAAGTCGGCGACGGCGCCAAGCGGCCGGGGAAGCGGATGCTGCCGGTCGGCACCGATTGCTCTTGCGGCAAGATGTACACGGCGTTGGCGCTTGAGGCGGGCATGCGGAAGCGCGGCTGGGCCGCTGATTTCCGCGCCACGGGCCAGACCGGCATTCTCATTACGGGCGACGGCGCGCCCGTCGACGCCGTCGTCTCGGATTTCATCGCCGGCGCGATCGAAGCGCTCGCCCCGGCCGCCGCTCCTGACCATTGGGATTTGATCGAGGGCCAAGGCGCGCTGCACCACCCGTCCTTCGCTGGCGTCACCGCCGGTTTGATCCATGGCGCGCAGCCGGACGCATTGGTGCTCTGCCACGAGCCGACGCGCACGCATATGCGTGGGCTGCCGCATTATCCGCTGCCGGATCTCGGCGAGGCGATGGATCTGGCGCTTCGCTTCGCGCAAAGGACCAATCCGGCGGCGGCGTTCGTTGGGCTCTCGATCAACACCGCGAAGCTTGAGGAGCCCGCGGCGATGGCGCTGCTGGAAGAGCTGTCGCAGCGTTTCTCGCTTCCGGCGGTCGATCCTGTCCGCACAGGCGTCGACGCGATCATCGATGCGCTCTAGGCGGCCACGCGCCGCCTCGGGCCGAAGCGCCGCTCACTGGATGTCGTAAGTGACCGGCAAGGCGAGTTCTTTGGTTTCATCCTCGTCTTCACGCTTCACACGGAAGACGATCTTTTCGATCGTGCACGGGCCGCTTTGCGAAACGACGTATCCGTCGCCGTCGCCGACGCCGCGATATAAGGGAGAGCCGGCGCCGGCCATGCGGCAGGAGCCGCTGGTTTGCGCCCGAACCCAGATGCGCGTCTCCGCGTTGCAGCAAACATCATGCTTGAAGGTGACGCGCACTTGCTCGTTCACCAGCACGCGGCCGCCCGGCGGCGGCGAGAAGGTCACGTCGGACAGCGTGACGACGCCAACGCGGAACTGACGGCCCGTCGGATCGAAGGCTGGCGCGGGAGCCGGGGCCGGAGCGGTAGTCGGGTCGGAAGCAGCGGGCGTGCTCGGCTCATCGCTCGAGGACGCGGACGAGCCGCAAAGCCGCAGGATCGTTTGCAGGCAGCCGCGATACTGCGCCATGTCGCTTGCGCAATCGCCGGCGTCGCCCTCATCCATGCTGATCGCCCCCGCGCCGTAGCGCTCGGCGC